>JALFST010000018.1 GCA_022779285.1 Peptoniphilaceae bacterium | reverse complement strand
AGTAATAAAGATCCGAGCCGATGCTCTTCAGACCCGTGGACTTAACCCCCTGGCTGTCCATATAATATTCGGTGCTCCCAAAGCTGATGATGCGGTCATGGTACACCTTTCCCTCGCTGTTGGGGAAAATCTCTCCCAAAGAGGTCTTCACCCACGCGTTGTCCTTGCGCAGGATGCCCGTCGTCTCATCGAAATAATAAAGATCCGAACCGATGCTCTTCAAACCCGTGAACTTTGTCCCCCGGCTGTTCATATAATATTCGGTGCTTCCGAAGCTGATGATGCGGTCATGATATACCTTCCCCTCGCTGTTGGGAAAGACCTCTCCCTCTCCGGTCTTGACCCACGCGTTATCCAGACGCAAAAGACCCGTCTGTTCATCCAGAAGATACAAATCCCCGCGGAAAGCTTGCAGACCCTTCAATTTGGCTCCGTTTTCTCCCATCAGGTAGGAAACCCCCTCACCGAAGGTGATAAAACGATTTGCATAGGGATGCCCTGCACCGTCTGCAAAGTATTCCTCACCGTTCCATGCTGCCCATTGATTCGTAAGCAATTGGTCTCCTTGAAAGAACTGATTGCCTGCCTGGTCATAGCGTATCGCGGGAGCCGTCTCCTCGGCAGGCGCGGGGTCCGTTTTCTCAGCGGGAACCGGCACTGTTTCCTCATCGGGTGCGGGAGCCGTATTCTCCGTAGGTGCAGGTGCTGTTTCCTTAGCAGGCGCGTTCTCCTTCGGTGCCTCTTCCGCTGCGGAAGGCGCGGTCTCGCCGTCCGGTGCCGCCTCCGTCTCCGTGGGCTTCGGCTCTACAAGATCAGTCGCTGTCGGCTCCGCCGGAGATGTCGCGTCGGGCGTATCCGCCTTGACGACCGGCGGCGTCAGAAAAAGAGCCAGTGCAAGTCCCAAGGGCAGATACCACCTTTTCATAGTTTTCAAAACATTCCTCCTTACTTTGTACTCAAAAGGATACGATCGTGGACAAAAACCGCCATAATTCCTTTTTATATAAAATAAATAAGCGATAAGCGGACTTTCTCTTACCTCTTTCTATCTCTAATCACATTTAATATAAAGCAAAAAGCCATAAGCAATATCACAACAGCTCTGGCAACTTTATTATGATATAAATCCGAAATAATCTGCATTTTGCCACCATTCAGAATATACGCCCGGTTCACATAATATATGATAAGTACGATCAATACGCAGAAAAGCACCGTCAATATCGAAGATTTGTATTTTTTTATAAAATCCAACATCCATATCCCTCCATATCATATCAATAGTTTCTACATAACATCAATTTTCTCGAAACTATTTGAGTCGCTCTACTCTAATATATTACAAATGTTACATTTTTCCTACTCATCTTTGTCCTCTTTCTTTGGTCAGTTGTAGTAATATTTCAACGATTTCCTGAAATACCGAACAGCGATAAATAGCCATACAGCGGTAAGCAGGATTGCCGTAATTGCCGTAAGTCCAGGATTCATATACTCAAAAAAATGGGCATCGGTCAAGAATTGAGATGGAAAATTATAAATCACAATCGCCGGAATCAAAAAAGTAAAAGCATTTCTCAGTGCAACCGGATAAATCGAATGCGGATTTTTTCCGACCTCCATCAGTGTCCAGAACATTTGTATCAGACCCTGTATCCGCACAAATTTCAAGGAAAAGGTAACCATGATGAGCATAATGCTGAAAAGAAGCAATACCGCACAGCAAACCAGCAGCATATATCCGAGAACTTCACCCAAACCTACAGGAAAGCCGCCTTTTATGACAGCATAGATAAGAAATCCGATTCCGAAGAAAACACCGGAAAACAATCCGAGATTGAACTGTCTGAGCGATACTATAAAAACCGGATTCACCGGTTTTATCAGCAATCCGTCCAGCTCATAGTTCTTGATTTTTATCGGGATTCTGATCAGGTTAAAAAAGAACACTCCTCCGAAAATCGAATCGACAATCCATACGGTGGCCTGCAGCACATAAACCTGATAGACGCTCCAGCCGGATATGCTCTCTACTCCGGTATTGTAGACAAAATAGTAGAACAGGATATTGGCGACATAGCCGAATACAACGGTAAGAATACTAATAAAAAAATGAAATCGGTACATCGTCTCGCGTTTGATACAGTTCTTTAGGAAGCTCCAGTATAATTTCAGATATCTCATATTATCCCCCTCAAGTTCCATAGCCTGAATACTTGCTGAATGCTTTTCGCTTGATAATATGTAACAGCAGTCCCAGCACGACAATCCATGCGGCTTGGATTGCCAATGCGCCTATCATCTCGCTTTCCTGCATTCTCCCAATATAAATATCAATCGGAACAAACAGAAAGTATGGAAAGGGCAAAAAAGAAACAATCGAATAAACGGATGCCGGCAGAATCGACAAAGGGAGCAACCCGCCCGATAAAAAATTTTCAACATTATCTAGGAAATCCAACAAGCCTGATATCTCCTCAACCCAAGTTGTCAAAAGCCCCAAAAAGCAGCCTACGATGTATTTGAGAAGAAAGGCCAGGCAAGCCGAAAGGATAAAAAAAGGAAGGCGATTCACATTCACAAAAATATATTGATGAATCAATAGGCAGAAGATGACATACGGAGCAGCGATGTTCAAGAGATAAATCAGCTTTTCCGCTAAATATAACCTGAAATTCAATGAAAAGAAGCGAACCGGCTTCAACATATAGTTATGGATATTGCCATTTTGAATTATCTCCGAGAGTTTGACAGTGTTCTCTCTGACATGAATGATACGAGACAGAAGAAAAGCAACAACATAATAGGTAATCATCTGCTTGTAAGAATACCCGCCGATCACATCGGCATTCGTTCCGTAAATAGCCTTCCACAGCAATATGGAAAATATGAGAGGAACACATCCGAACAAGAAATTCAAAAAAACATTGCTTCGATAAGCAGTAAATTCGTGTTTTTTGATTTTGAATGCGGCTTTCAGTATTTTCATACTCTATAACCGCCTTCCAATAATCCGGCTATCGTTTCCTCAAAATCATCCGCCGGGTTTGTATCATTTTTCTGACGATATGAACTAAGCGCCGCAATGGTTCCGTCATAGAGAATCGTTCCGTGATCGATAACAAGAATCCTGTCACACAGCTCTTCCACATCCCGCATGTTATGACTGGTGATGATCATGGTGGCCATATGCTCTTGATGATACCGCTTGATAAATTCCCTTAATTTCTTCTGGGAAAGGATATCCAACCCGATGGTCGGCTCATCAAAAAAAAGAATGGACGGATCATGTAAAAGAACAAGGATCAGCTCCATCTTCATTCTTTCCCCCATGGACAGTTTCCTGACCGGTGTTTTCAGCAGATCTCGGACATCAAGAAACTCGGCAAGAGTCTCTGCTTTTTGTCGGATTGTATCGTCCTTCAACCCGTAGATGGCTCCTTCTAATTCAAAGGAGGCATAGGCCGATACATCCCACCATAATTGGCTTTTATTTCCCATGATCAGGCCGATCTTTTTCAAATAATCGCTTTTCAGCTCTTTCGGAGTAAACCCGTCGACCAAAATGGTTCCTTCTGACGGATGAATCAGACCTGACAGCATTTTTAAGGTAGTGGTCTTTCCTGCACCATTCAGGCCGATCAGGCCAACCATTTCCCCTTTGTCGATATGAAAACTGATTCCCCGGACAGCAGCTACTGTTCTATATTCTGCATGGAAAAGATTCGCCAGCCATTTTTGTGATTGCTGTTTCACCCTGTATCGTTTCACTACCTGATTCACTTCGATCATAGGATCTCCTGTGTTGTTTCGGCAAGACTGCCTTTGCGAGCAAAACCTTGAACACGTATGATATCAAACAGGTCGCTCTGTGTTCACACCTTCCGCGTCATTTTACGGCACTCGTCACATAACTTGTCAAGAAAAAGGGATGTTCGATAACAAGAAGCAGTAAATCCAATGCGCTCTGTCCTTCCGGATTCTCCGGGAATGGCCGGTGCTCAAAATCGGTTTACTGCTTCTTCGTTTCTGCCGTACTTGTAATTGTTTTTTGACGATAAATCCTGAGCCGTTACTTTTGATCATAGTCATAGCTCAACGGATCCACAAGACTGCCTTGCGCTCCTCCAAGGCGCAATTCAAAGTGGAGGTGAGGTCCTGTTGAATTTCCCGTTGACCCAACATAGCCAAGCACCTGACCCGCATGAACCCTTTCTCCCTGCGAAACCGCCTGACGGCTCATATGCATATAAATGGAGCAATTGCCTTCCTCATTTTGAACTATGACATAATTTCCTCTGGAAGAATCATATCCCGAATAGATTACCGTGCCATCGTCGCAAGCGAGAATTGAGGTTCCTGTCGGAGCCGGAATGTCAATCCCTGCATGCATGTTTCCCCAGCGCATCCCGAAATAGGAAGAGATCGTCGTATAACCGGGCAGCGGCCAGAGCATTTGATCTCGTTTGAGAACCGTTACCGTCCCTTGCAGAGGGTCGCAGAGATATTTCACATGATCCGCTACAACTTCGCCTTGCACTTGAAGTCCATCATTATCAACATAATATTGTTTCCCATCCTTATCCTTGAGAAAAGTATTCGTCGCTACATGACCATCTTTATATGTAAAAATTTCTCCCTTCGGAGTAGCAATCCAGCGATCGGAGTGATTACGCTGACCGTAAAATTGCCCCGAAGAATTGAAGAAACAGAGAATTCCGTTTTCACGCAGGAAGCCTGTTTGCAGAGTCCCGTCCTCGCCGAATCGATAGGTTTCTCCCGTTTCCAATTCCACCGCAGCATTGGAGGCTAACGTGCCATTTTCCTCTACATAGTAATACCTTCCTGCATTTTCCAGCCAGCCCTTCTGTTTGTATAACGCGCCATTGTCCTGAAATAAATATAATTTCTTATCAATTTTCGTCAGTCCTCTGACCAGCTCTCCGTCCTTCATTACAAAATACAGATCGCCGTCCACATCATCCATCCAGCCCAAATGCTGACGGCTATCATCAATCGTAAGAGGTGTCAGCGCCGGTTCCTCGCTTTGCTTCTTTGAAGGAACCGTTGGGAGCGAATGATAGGTATGAAAGGCTTCGTATATTTTTTCCCCGTCTGCCGATACCGATGCCGGAAAAAGGAGAACAAAAGCAAGGCCCCCGAAAAGCAGGACCTTACCGATATATTTGCTGAATTCTATTTTATGAAGCTGCATAATACTCCCTCTCATCAATGGATATAGACATCCAAATGGTTGCCGCTGGTTCCCCGATCATACACCTTTCCGAAGTGGCCGAACGGTGTCGGAAAAATTGTTCCCTTGGCTGCATCATTCGCAAGAACGATATATCCGTCTCCATCGACTACATATCCATCCTCATTCACATGACGTCCCGGAATATTCAGACCTCCTCCCGGCAATACGGTTTCCGAATAAAAGGTGTATTTATAACCGCTCCATTGAATAACACCATAAAAACGGAATTGCTTCAACGTATATATCATTTCGGATGCGGAGGCTTCCGGCTCCTCCGTCTCTGTCACCAGGACGCCGTCCGCTCCATACACACGCTCGACTCCATCGATAACAACGGTTTGATTGCGCACCGGATAACCGAGCGCATCGGCATAATACTCTTTTCCATCCACTGTATATGCTCCCGCCTGTGCAAGAAGGCGTCCGTCTTCTTCCGTAAAACGATACGGCAGCCCGTTGATCCAAACAATACCGCTCTGTACGGCGCTGTCGCTCCCCATATAATAAGCAACATTACCGAAGGTGATGATTCGGTTGCGATAGAACTCTCCGGTCGGACTGATAAAATAATTTTTTCCGTTCAGGCTGATCCAACGCGGATTGGTATCTAATTCCGCTGTTGAAGGATTGATATAGTATTTCCGCTCACCATACTGAATCAAGCCGGTTTGAACGGAGCCGTCGTCTCCCATATAATAAGCCAGGTCTCCGAATGTAATGAAACGATTGCGGTAAAATGCACCCGTCGGACTGATGAAGTACCGCTTGCCGTTCAAGCTGAGCCATTGCGGCTCCTTCTCCATGATTCCCGTCTGCGGATCCATATAGTAGCCGTTGCCATTCACGAAAATCAGGCCGGTTTGAACGGAACCGTCTTCGCCCATGTAGTAATATTCGGATTCTCCGAAGCTGATAAAACGATTTTGATAAAATGCGCCTGTCGGACTGATGAAGTACCGCTTGCCGTTCAAGCTGAGCCATTGCGGCTCTTTCTCCATGATTCCCGTTTGCGGATCCATATAGTAGCCGTTGCCGTTCACGAAAATCAGACCGGTTTGAACGGAACCGTCCTCGCCCATGTAGTAATATTCGGATTCCCCGAAGCTGATAAAACGATTTTGATAAAATGCGCCCGTCGGGCTGATGAAATACCGCTCGCCACCTGTTTTCAGCCAGCAATTGGTCTTGTGCATAATCCCTGTAGAAGGATCCATATAGTAACCGATGCCATTCACATAGATAATGCCCTTTTGTACCGAGCCGTCATCTCCCAAGTAATAATAGGTGGATTCTCCGAAGCTGATAAATCGGTTCCGATAAAGCGCGCCCGTCGGTGATACAAAGAATTCCTTCCCTTCTGTATGGATCCACTGATTGATATTGTAGAGCTCGCCGTTTTCATTAAAAAGATAAAGCGAACCGTTGATCTCATGCAATCCCGTGAGTGTCCTGAGCTCGGATGTAATATAGAATATTCTGCCGCTTTCCGCGGAACGATACCAGCCGGCGGATTGAATCCGCTGTCTTTCCTCCGCCGTTACCGTAATTGCATCCGATGTCGTCTCACCCTCTGCAGCATGTACAGTATGTATAGGAAGAAAAAGAAACATGATAAAAAGAAATAAAATGACAAGCCGAGCTTGCCGGCTTCGATAAATATCCATAGCCACCCCTTTTTGTAAGATTCGGACTTCAGTAAATTGCTTTCACAGCTTTCCGGAGGAGGTGCGTGCTCCTACGGAAAAGCTACTAAACCATTACAAATGTAACAAACCGGTTACAGCTTGTCAACACCCCGCCTGTTTCTTTTTCTATTCCAATCGTTCCGAGCATTCCCGACAGGATCCGAAACACTGAACAAAAGAGGCTCCGTGATTTTCATCACGGAGCCTCTTTTCGCTTATCCGTTGCACTCACCATCATCGCTTTGCTCCCTATGCGTGCGGAAAAAGCTCGCACTCGCATATCCTACCTCCTTCTCACCTACGTAGAGATGGCAAACCGTCGTGATCAGCGAACGCCCCAATTTCAGAATTTCCCCACGTGCGACCACTCTGTCTCCCGGAAGAACCTCTCTCAAAAAACGATATTGAAGATCGGTCGTCACAATTTTTTCCCCAAGAAAATTACACGCGACACCCATGGCGGTATCCGCAAGAGCCATGAGAGTGCCTCCATGGGCATCTCCCTGACCATTCGAATGCTTTTCTGCAATTTCAACGGATATCGTTGCCCGCTGCTCGCCTGCCTCCTCAAGGTGAAAATCCAATACGCCGAATAAAGTGTTGCTTATATTTCTTGTCATATATTCCTCCATTTTGACTCACGTTGTAATTATTTTTAATTACCCGAATGTTGTCTTGTTCAAAACATCTGTTTTTTATACAAATAAAGAATAATTATACTGAAAATTTTTTCCTGAATTTCATATTTCATGGTTTTCCGGAACTTAAAACAGGTTATTTTCTTAACTATGGCTTTTCTTCAAATAAATTTAGGTTGACAGCCTCAGCCGAAAATGGTATTTTAATAAAAATTTTTTCATTTCATTTCATCAAAGAATTGATTTTCATAAATCATCTTGCGAAAAAAAATGAAAAAAAAATAGGAGGTTGATTATGAAAAAGGCAATGCATTTATTCATGACCTGTGCATTAGCACTCTCATTGAGTGCATGTGTTTCAGGTACGACACCTGAGAAGGAGAGTCCGAGCCAATCATCTGTTTCGAACACCGCTTCTCAAAATACGAAAGCTTCCGATGAAGCAATTACTGTTGCATTTATTGGAAATACCACCGGAGGACTTGCGCAATACGGAACTGCCGTGGGCAATGCTACCAAGCTTTTCTTTGATCAGCTGAACGCCTCCGGCGGCATCAACGGAAAGAAAATCAACCTTATCACCTATGATGACGAAGGCGATACCACCAAAGTCATCAACGCATACAACCTTGCTGTACAGGAAAAGGCAACCGCAATCGTCGGCGCTGTTTTGACCAATACAACAGAAGCCCTTGCGGATGCTACCTTTGAAGATAATATGCCCCAGATCACAGGCTCCGCAACGGCTGCCGGCGTAACCAAAATAAACCCGGAGGATCCGAATTCCGAGGTTCGTACCAATGTTTTCCGTTCCTGCTTTACTGATCAATATCAAGGCGAGCGCATGGCGGACTATGCCTTTGAAAAATTGGGAGCCAAAAGAATTGCCATCCTGTTTATGACGGGAGATTCCTATTCGGAGGGCTTACATGATGCCTTTGTTGCGAAGTCGAAGGAACATGGAGTCGAAATCGTAGCGGAGGAGGCTTTTGGAGAAGGGGATAAGGACTTCAAAGCACAAATGACAAACATTGCTGCGAAAAAGCCGGATGCCGTTTACATGGCCATCTACAATGATGTAGGAGGATTGGCTATAAAAGCGGCGCGGGAAGCCGGATATACAGGGACTATCCTGGGCGGTGACGGATTTGCTTCTATCAGCTCATTCGCAAGCGCAGAGGAACTGGAAGGCGTTCTCTACTATTCCGGATACGCTCCCGGCACAGACAGCGTTTTGCAATTTGAAAAAGATTATGAAACCGCATTCGGCGAAAAGGTTCCGAATATGTTCGCTCCGCAGGCCTTTGATGCATGCATGATGCTTGCACACGGTATCCGGGCAGCCGAGGATGCCGGCCTTACGGCGGGAACCGATGAATACAAGCAGGCAATTATTGATGATATCAAGGAACTGAAGGACTTTAAGGGAATTACCGGCACTTACTCCTTCGATAAATTCAATAATCCGATCAAAACCGCTGCAATCATTGAAATCAAGAACGGGAAAGAGGTTCTCAAGGAAATGTATTGATGCAACGCAAGCTGCCGCGGGAACCGCGGCAGCTTTTTTATTTATTATTATAAAGAAAGGATTTCAAAATGAGTTTTTCTCTTCTGCTCTCCCAATTGATGAACGGATTGCAGACCGGCGCCATCTATGCCCTCGTTGCACTTGGCTACAGCATGGTCTATGGAATTATTCTTCTTTTGAATTTTGCACATGGCGATATCATCATGATCGGAAGCTACACGCTCTTCTATTCCATGATGCAATTTCAGCTTCACCCGGTCATTTCCGCAATCCTTGCGATATTCGTCAGCTGTTTTTTAGGCGTATTTTTGGAAAAAATCGCCTACCGTCCCTTACGCCAAGCCCCGCGACTCTCTCTTTTGATCACGGCGATCGGCTGTTCCTTTTTGCTCGAAAACGGTGCTCAGATTTTATTCGGGCCCAGCACAAGAAAGATTGATCCTTTCTTTACCGGATCGCTGCACATCGGCTCGGTCAACCTCAGCTACGCCTCGCTCTTTACCATCGCCATTGCCGTATGCAGCATGATTCTGCTGACGATCCTTGTGAATAGAACCAAAATGGGCAAGGCCATGCGTGCGGTCTCAGAGGATACCGAGGCCTCGCTTTTAATGGGAATCAATGTCAACCGCACGATTTCCTTTACCTTCGCCGTCGGCTCGGCTCTTGCCGGAATCGGCGCTATCCTGTATCTCTCCACCTACCCGCAAATCTCTCCGACTATGGGCTCCATGCTGGGATTGAAAGCTTTTGTCGCCGCTGTTTTGGGTGGAATCGGCTCCATCCCCGGTGCCATGATCGGAGGCCTGGCAATCGGAATCCTGGAGGTCTTCGCTGCTACGGTGGGACTTTCCACCTGGAAAGATGCCGTTGTATTCGGCATCCTCATCCTCGTTCTCCTGTTCAAGCCAACGGGAATCATGGGCAGAAAATTTACAGAGAAAGTGTAGGGGAATTATGACTCAAAAACATTTTTCAACTCGCACCCGCTATCTCATCAATATTCTCGGCATCGCTTTTATATGGCTGATTCTGGTCGTTCTTGCCGGTATGGGATGGATCACGAAATATTGGAACGGAGTCCTCATTGCCGTCGGGATTCATATGATTCTCGCAATATCCTTAAACATTCCCGTGGGCTACTTGGGACAGCTCCCCTTGGGGCATGCCGGATTCATGGCGGTGGGAGCCTACACAACGGGTATTTTTCTAAAAAGCGGTACAATCGCTGCTCTGATGAAATCCGGAGGAACCTTTACCACGCTTGCATGTGTAGTTGCCGCACTGTTGCTGGGTTCTCTGGTATCCGGCTTCATCGGTCTTCTGATCGGTATTCCCGCCCTGCGTCTCCGCGGAGACTATCTTGCAATCATTACCTTGGGATTTGGAGAAATCATTCGTGTAATCTTCAATAATATAGACAATGTCCTGGGTTTCAAGCTTACCTATGGATCCTCAGGGCTGAAGCGTATTCCGAAATTTACAACTATCGAAGTGATCTTTATTGCACTGATTTTCACCTGTTACCTCGTTCATGTATTGATGCACTCCCGCCACGGACGCGCTATCCTCTCCATTCGTGAAAATGAGATTGCGGCGGAAAGCGTGGGAATCCCGACTACCTTTTATAAAACCTATGCCTTTGTCTTTTCCGCTATGCTTGCAGGACTGGCAGGCGGGCTCTATGCAGGATATCTTGGATCGCTTTATCCCTCCACCTTCGGATTTATGAAGTCCATTGAAATCCTCGTCATGGTTGTACTCGGCGGAATGGGCTCTATGGTGGGCTCCATTCTTTCGGCAGGAACCTATACGATACTGCAGGAGCTCCTGCGAAGTGTCGATGAGTACCGTATGCTGGCTTTTGCGATCCTCCTGATTCTCATGATGATCTTCCGGCCTAAGGGACTGCTCGGAAATTATGAATTTTCATTGAGCCGCATTCTTGAACGCATTTTTTATGGAAAAACCAAATCCTATTCCTCTCAAGAATCTCCCGCTGAGAATGCTTCCGCAGAAACGAAAGGAGATCAAAAATGAGCCGCTGGCAAAAACAACCCAAACCGGTACTCGTGCCCGTGCCCAGTGTCAACCGGATTCCGGAACGTGATATTCATGATGCTCCCATATTAGAGTGCAATCGTCTCGGAATTGATTTCGGCGGACTCACGGCCGTCAATGATTTTACAATTGCGATCGGCAAAACGGAGATTGCCGGATTGATCGGACCCAACGGTGCCGGAAAAACAACAATATTCAATTTGCTCACCCGCGTATACAACCCGACGCGAGGAACCATCCTTTTAAACGGAAAGGATATCCTTTCGCTGGACACCGCCCATGTCAACCGGGCAGGGATTGCGCGAACCTTCCAGAATATTCGGCTTTTTAAGGATCTCACCGTACTCGACAATGTCCTCATCGCTCTCCATCATTCGATGGATTATGGCATGACACCGGCCTTTCTTCGTCTTCCGAAATATTGGAAGCAGGAAAAGGAAGCACGGGATCGCGCAATGGATCTCCTCTCCATGCTGCAGCTGGATAGGCTTGCAAACCATAAAGCCGGCTCCCTGCCCTACGGCGAACAAAGAAGGCTGGAAATCATACGCGCACTGGCTACCGATCCCAAGCTTCTTCTCCTTGATGAGCCCGCCGCCGGAATGAACCCCTCCGAAACCTCCGATCTCATGGACCACATCATGGATATTCGCGATCGATTTCAAATCGCTATTTTCCTGATCGAGCACGATATGAATCTCGTTATGGGCATTTGCGAGGGAATTGCCGTTCTGAACTTCGGGCAAATCATTGCCAAGGGGACCCCGGATGAAATCAAAAATAATCCCGCCGTAATCGAGGCATATCTGGGAAAACAAAAGGAGGCGGACTATGGAAGATAAAACCATCCTGAAGGTGGAAAATATCCATGTATTTTATGGCGCGATTCACGCCATCCACGGCATCTCCTTTCATGTCAATGAAGGAGAAATCGTCACCTTGATCGGAGCCAACGGTGCCGGAAAATCCACAACGCTCAAGAGCATTTCCGGTCTTCTCTCCCTGAAAAGCGGATCTATTGCGTTCCGGGGACAAAGCCTGCAAAATGTTCGTCCTGATCAAATCGTGCAAAAAGGCCTGGCACAGGTCCCGGAAGGGCGCCGCATTTTTACTCAAATGAGTGTCCTGGAAAATCTCGAAATGGGTGCCTATACCGCAAAGCCTGAAATGATCGAAAAAAATTTTCAGACCGTCTTTCGGCTGTTCCCGCGTCTTGAAGAACGCCAGGATCAGGTAGCCGGCACGCTTTCCGGCGGCGAGCAACAGATGCTTGCAATCGGTCGTGCCATGATGAGCAACCCGAAGCTGCTGATGCTGGATGAGCCTTCCATGGGACTGGCTCCCCTCATGGTAGAGCAGGTGTTCCGTATTATCCGAACCTTGCATTCGCTCGGAACAACGATTCTTCTCGTAGAACAGAATGCTCGCGCCGCACTTGCTGTTGCCGACCGCGGATACGTTCTGGAAACAGGCAGAGTTGTGCTCGAAGGGGAAGGAAAAGAGCTGCTCAATTCCCCGTCGATCAAAAAAGCATATCTGGGCGGTTGAAAAATCATGCAAAAAGTGAGACCATGGTACAGATTGAGACCTTGGTCTCTTTTTTTACAGCTGAATCGAAATATAGAAAGAAGTATTATGAAGCAAACAAAAAATCAGGAGCTTTTCCGTTCCGAGAAAATATCGAAGGCGATGCTCGCCCTATCCGTACCAACAATCATCAGCCAGCTGATCAACCTGATATACAACATGGTAGACACCTTCTTTGTGGGCATGACCGGAGATTCTTATAAAATTGCCGGCGTCACCATTGCATTCGCTCTTTTTATGCTCACCATTGCGCTCTCCAATCTCTTTGGGATCGGGGGCGGCAGCTTGATTGCACGTTTACTGGGTCAAAACGATACGAAAAACGCAAGACGTGTCTCCGCCTTCAGCTTTTATGCGTCTATTTTGGCCGCTCTGCTATATTCCCTTATTTTATGGCTTTTGGAAGATCCCATCCTTCGCATGCTGGGCGCTTCCGAAAACACGATACTCTTTTCTCGCCAATATACAACCCTCGTTGTGATTTTAGGGAGCGTCCCGCTTATTTTGTCCGCTGTGGTGGCTCATATGCTCCGTAATGTAGGTTATTCCAAGGAAGCCAGCATCGGTTTGAGCAGCGGTGGAATTCTCAATATCGTTCTGGATCCGATTTTCATGTTCATCATTATGCCGAAGGGAAACGAGGTGCTCGGCGCCGCTCTCGCCACGCTGATTGCCAATATCATCGCTATGCTCTATCTGCTTTGGAAGATGAAACAGGTCTCCAAGGTTGTACCGCTGAGCATGAGCCCCTCTCTTGCGCTCCAAATTCAGAGCTCCGATCGCAGAAGCCTTTTTGCCGTAGGCATCCCCTCCGCGCTGCTTACCGGTCTGTTCGATCTGGCAAATATTATCCTCAATAAATTGATGGCAGGACACGGAGATCTCAATCTTGCCGCAATCGGCATTGTGATGAAAGCGGAGCGCCTGCCGAATGCCATTAATACCGGAATTTGCCAGGGAATGCTTCCCCTTGTCGCCTATAACTTTTCCTCCGGCGATCACAAAAGAATGCATGAAGCGATTCGCCTGGGACGCTTATGGGGGCTGTCCGTAGCGTTGATCAGCCTCGTACTCTTTCTTGTCTTTGCGGGGCCTGTCGTGCATATCTTTTTAAATACAGACGGCGAATTTGCGGAATCCGCGATAGCCACTCTCTCGCTGGCATCACTGTATTTGCGTCTTCGTGTCCTGGGCTCGCCCATTCAATTTATCAACTACCATACCTCTTTTATATTACAGGCGGTAGGCGCAGGAAAAGAAACCTTGCTCCATTCCATCGTACGTGAACTGGTGTTTTATATTCCCCTCATGTTTGTCCTTAACTGGCTCTTCGGTGCAGCCGGCATTGCCAGCGCGCTCGTTGTAGGGGAGCTTGGCGGTGCAATGTTTGCACTCTACCTCCTTCGCCGCTGGCTTCGTGAAAATGCAAATATTGCATTATAATAAAATCACTATTTTCCATGACTTATAGAAAAGGCCTCTCGAGAATTCTCGAGAAGCCTTTCTTTATGCTGTGGAATCAATGGATCTTGCAAAGTGAATCTTTATCGGAATCCATTCTTCGCCGTCACCGCCAATGGTTTCGTCAATTAAGGCAAAGCAAGGAGCTTGATTCCGTTTCTTCAGGATTTCTTTGACTTTCTCGAAGCCCTCCTGCGCAAGCTCCCGCGTAGTCTGGCTTCCCATATTGGGATTGGCGATAAAAAAAACATCCAGCCCCGGCAAAAAATGCTCTACCGCGTCCATTTGTTGAAAAAAGGATTGCTCCACATGGAGCGAATCTCGGTATGGATTGAGCATCAGAAAAACACACGAACTGCTGATCCGCAGCTCCTCCGCTACCTGACCAAGTAAAACAAGTCCTTTATTATCTGCCGGAACATCAAGAATTAATTTTTTTGAATCTAAAATCCGATCCTTCATCTGTGCAGGCACGGTCGGAGAGTCTAAGAAGGAGAGACCCGATTCAAATCGAAATTGCGGGATCTCCTTTTGATAATCCCGACTTCGAAAAATCGCCTTTGTCTGATCCAGATCCAAAAAGTATCCTCCAGCGGGAATCGAGCCGGCCAATGCTAATGAGAATTCGCTCTTTCCGCTGCCGCCCTGCCCCACAAGTACAAAATTTTGATAGTGATGGATCCAATAGGAAAGCTTCACGTTCTTTTCCTCCAAGTCCGCTATGTACATTTCCTTTAATATCCCTGATAATTTCTACGAACAAAATCCACACAGGAATCGATATGCGAATATGCCGTTTGCAATGCCAGGTGCGGTATTCCCATCTCCACTGCATGATAAATCGATAAATGCTGCATCGCGAAATTGGACGGCAGCTCGGAAATGTGCCCCCGTACCAGTTCATCCTGCGTGCGCATAGAAAGATAGAGTATGGGATCGCGTAAGGATCGATACATGGATTGCATATAGGCATTCTGCGAGCCGTCCACAAGAATCTGATGAAATAAGCAATCCACTTCACTCAATTTTTCATAATTTCCGGTAAGAAAGATCTGTTCAAATTCTTCCGCTACCGACTTGAGCCTTGCCAAATCCAGATCCCGAGGATGAAGCGCACAAAGATAGGTGGCATTTCCCTCAATGATCTTTCGTGTATAAAAAAGATCTTCCAGGCTGCCTCGAGACATTTGCATGACAAAATATCCGCTCTTGCCCTCCCGCTTTTTCAAAAGTTTTTCCTGATACAGGCGCTCAAAGGCCTGTTTGACCGGCGTTCTCGATACATGAAGCATCTCCGAAATGTTCGAAACTCGAATGCGAGCTCCCGGCCGAATGCGCAGGAGTAAGATCTCCCTGCGCACCACCTGATAGACAGCTTCATTCACTGAGAGGAAGGGATTTCTTTGATTGATGCGCTCCAGCTGCAACTTATCCATCGATTTCCTCCTGATTGAGCTCAATCCTATTATTACACATATTTCCGATTTAAGAAGAGAATGCCGACCGGTATCGGTTTCCTATGTCTCATTCTATAATAAGTCTTCTTGTTTCCGCTTGAAAGAAAAAGGGAGGGTTTCCCCTCCCTCCTCCATCATTCAATCATCCAAGCTCCTCCAAACGAGCTTGGAATTTCTCGATATCGCCCTCTTCAATCATATCCTCTATATAAGGAATGGCGTCTTGAAATTTGAATGTACGACCTACTTCCAAAAGAGGATGCTCTAAAACCTGAGGCATGATCTCTTCAATGATGGCACGTGTTTCCGGAGTGTCGATCAACTCTGCTACCGTTGTTTCAAGTGTGTACTTTGCCATAGTTTCCTCCTTAGTTTTTCTTCACTTCTTTTCCTACATCCAACCCCGCCTCAAATGCACGGCGATTCAGATCCATAACCTTCTTGCCCTTCCGTTCGAACTGAGCAAGGTATCCCTTTAATAATTCCTCTGCATCCACCTGCGGTACATAGTGCATCAGAGTGCCTAATATGACAGTATTAGCCGCCTTCACGGTTCCCGCTTCCAAGGCGATATCATCGGCCGGAACGCCAAGCACTTCAATATCCTCTCTTTTCGGCGGCGTTTTGATGCGGTTGGAATTATAAATACAGATTCCTCCGGTCTTTAAGTCTTTTTCGTATGTTTTCACCGCATTTTGATTCATGCAAATCAAAATATCACTCATTCTCTCCAAGGGCGACGGAATCGGTGTGTCACTCACAACGACCGTGCATTTTGCCGGACCGCCACGCTGCTGAGGGCCGTAGATGGGAGCAAATGTCGCATATTTTCCGGTCTCAGACATGTATTGCGTTATGGTCTCTCCGATACTCAGCACACCCTGGCCGCCCTGACCTGCTACTAAAATTACAGTTTTCATTGTGCAACCTCCTGCGCCGCTTCCTTTCCACGATCTCGCAGCACTCCCAGTGAGAATTCTTTTGAAGTTGTATTTTCGATGAAGTCCAAAGTGTCGACAGGAGACATGCCCCAGTTTGTCGGGCAATTGCTGAGTACCTCAATGAAGCTGAAGCCTCTTCCCTCAAGCTGATATTGCAAAGCTTTTTTAACGGATGCCGTAGCTTTCACAACACGTGAAGGAGTATTGACCGCACACCTCTCCACATAATATGGAGCTTCCAGAGATGCAATCAGCTCCGCCATATGCATAGGATATCCCATGGAAGGATCACGTCCATAAATGGATGTCGTGGATTTTTGCCCGATCAGTGTGGTCGGCGCCATTTGACCGCCCGTCATCCCATAAATAGAGTTGTTCACAAATATCGTCGTAAAATGCTCACCGCGATTGGCTGCGGACATGATCTCCGCCAGTCCGATCGCCGCCAAATCGCCATCACCCTGATAGGTGATTACCAGCTGCTCAGGTCGTGTCGCCTTGACTCCCGTAGCAACGGCAGGCGCCCTGCCATGCGCAGAAACTACCATGTCCAATTTGTAATAGAGCACGCTCATCGTAGAACATCCCACGGGCAAAACCATAATTGTGTTTTCTTCCTGGCCAAGCTGTTGAAGAGCATCGGCAATCACTTTCGCCACGGTTGAGTGCATGCATCCGGGACAATATCCGCTGGGCAACGGCAGGAGCGCGCCGGGACGTTTATACAGTTTTTCCATCTTCCACCTCCCGAATGATCGCTTCCAAAGCTTCCACGGTTGTATCATCATCCATAACAATTCCTCCGCTGCGTCCATACGAACGAATCGGGCAGCGCCCCTTCGTGATCCGTTCCAAATCCTGATGCATCTGAGGCGGAATCGTCATCTCCACGTCAATCACCGCTTTGACCTGATCATAGTTGAGGGCTTCCAATACCTTTTCAGGGAAAGGAACAAGGGTGACCGGCCGCACAAGTCCGACCCGATATCCTTTTTCACGCAAGCGTTGCATCGCCTCCTTGCAGATTCGAGCTGCAATTCCATAAGCCACAAGGACGTATTCGGCATCCTCCAACCCTATGGTTTCGACCTGAACATCCTCTTCCTGCCAACGCTTCCACATTTCTCCCGCTGCCATGTTTTTCGTTTCCAGACCCGCTTCCGGATAAATGGATGTGACAATTCTTGCTCCGTGCTTGCCGGGGACATCATTTCCCAGACGCCATGCCTCGGAGCCTTCTTTATTAAATTCCTTCATAGGAGGCAGTTCCACCATCTCCATCATGGAGCCCAAGACGCCGTCCATCAAAAGAAATACCGGCTGACGATCTCTTTCCGCATAATCAAAGGCGTTGTAAATAATATTCACCGTTTCCTGCAAGCTGTCAGGAGCAAAGACCATCAGATGAAATCCGCCATGTCCCGTAGCTTTACAGGCTTGTAAGTAATCGCTCTGTGCAGGTTCAATCGATCCCAATCCCGGGCCGCCTCGTCCTACATTGACAATAAGGGCAGGAAGGCCCGCACCCGCCAGGTACGAGATTCCTTCGGACATCAGTGAAATTCCCGGTCCGGAGGTCGTTGTCATTGCTCTGTTTCCACAAGCGGAAGCCCCATATACCATATTGATGGATGCAACCTCACTTTCGCCCTGTACAAAGGTTCCTCCTACCTCCCGTAAGCGCCAGGACATGTATTCCGGAATTTCGTTTTGAGGCGTAATGGGATAGCCTGCGAAAAACTTGACACCCGCGCGAATCGCTGCTTCCGCAATGACTTCATTTCCTTTCATAAACGCTCGTTCCATCATTCCTCTCCTTTTTCGATCTCAATGGCACCCTCCGGACAGATTCGGGCACATTGCAGGCAAGCAATACAAGCATCTTGATCTACGATCCTTGCACAAAAGATGCCTTTTTTATTCCTCTCATCCGAAAACTCTAAAATTTTCTTTGGACAAAAGTGAATACAAAAGCCGCACCCTTTGCATAATGTTGTTTTAATTTTTGTGACAACCATAGTTCACCTCTGCTTATTCCGGATAATATTGTTTCTCATAATGAGATTGATAGATGCGTACCAGATACGTGATGGTCTCATGATAGGGCGTCGGGATTCCATATTTCTTTCCCAGATCCACGATATGGCCGTTCAATGTATCAATTTCCGTTCTTTTCTTGAAGATCATCATATCCTGTGCCATGGAAGGTAAATGATCTCCCGCATTTTTCTTCGCCTGTGGCAAAACCTTGGTGACAAGCATCGGAAAATCCAATTTTGCTCCGTCCGCTGCGGCAACCTGAAGTCCCTCCTGTGCAAGTGCGATGATCAGCTTTGTAAAATCAGGATTGGAATTCGCCGTTTTCGCATCATAGCGAACAAGTCCCAGCACCGGGTTTGCCAGACAATTGACCATGAATTTCGCCCAACGCGCAGTATGAATGTCTTCGTCCAATTCAGATTTTGCGCCGCCCTGAGTCAAATATTTTGCCAGAACGCGTACCGCCTCCTTGCCCTCCTCAGTCTCTTCCATGCAACCCAGATGCACCTTGATATCCGTATCGAAGAGGTTCCCGTATACCTCGCCCGGAGCCTTGGCAATACTCGCCATCTCCAAGCATCCGACCAGAATATGATCCTTCGCAATTTTTTCTGCGATGACATCTTCATTTCCCAGACCATTCTGAGTCGTTACGACATACGTATGCTCATCAATCGCCGGCATTGCGCCTTCCAATGCCATCTTCGTAATCGTGCCTTTAACCATCACAATCACATAATCCATGATTCCGATCTCGCCGGCATCATAGGCAGTCTTCATATGGACTACCTCAGGCGCATCTTCTTCCTTTGCAGCATTGCTGTGAAGAATCAAACCATGGTCCCGAATGGCGTCCATAGCGACTCGATCGGGATCGACCAACACAATATCCGCTCCTCCTTTTTGGAGAAATGAGCCCAAAACACTTCCCATCGCACCTGCGCCAATCATTGCAATCTTTTTAGCCATATACACCATCCTTTCCAATAAAGTTTTCTCCCGGCGGATTTTCGACAGAAATGCCTTCTCTATGTATTTGGGAATGCGGCTCCTGATTCGTACTCCCCGCTACCAAAGCAGTCCATTTTTCTTTGCTTCAAAAGCCAGCTGCTCGCGAAACTCAGGAGCGGCAATTGCAATCATTCTTTGAACACGTTCATGAATTGTGGCATTTCTTAAATCTGCGATCCCATATTCTGTGCAAATGTACTGCACATCTGCACGAGGCGTTGTCACCGCCGCTCCCGGCGTCAGCATGAGACGAATACGGCTATGCACTTCTCCTGTTTTCTTGTCCCGATAGGTCGACGGAAGCGTCAAATACGACTGTCCTCCCTTGGAGGCTGTCGCCCCTCTCACGAAATCCAGCTGACCTCCTGTCCCGCTATATTGACGCAGCCCAAATGATTCTGAGCACGCCTGTCCTGTAAGATCCACCTCCAGAGTGGAATTTACCGAAATAAAATGATCGATCTGAGCGATCACGGAAGGATTGTTGACATAGGAAAAGGATCGCGTCTCAACCAAAGGGTTATGATCCAAAAAATCGTGCATATGCTTTGTCCCCAATGCAAATCCGAAAACCGATTTGCCGGGATCGATGTTTTTTCTTGAATTGTCAATCACGCCCTTTTCCGTCAGATCCACAAACGGATCTACGTAAAGCTCTGTATGGACACCTAAATGCTTCTTTCCCAGGAGCGGCTCGGTGAATGCGCCCGCCTGTCCTCCGATTCCAAGCTGTAAACACGCCCCATCCGGTATCCGTTCGCTGATGAGCTCTGCAATTTTTTTCTGCGCCGGGGTCGGTGTGATATCCGGCAAATATACGAGATCCTCATCCCACTCACAGGAATAGTCCACATCGCGCATATGGATCATTTGATCCGGACTCTGAATAAACGGCATTTTCTTATTAAACTGCACGACCACCATATCCGCTTTTTGAATCACCTTTCGATCGAAGGGGCCCACTCCGAAAGAAATATTTCCCTCCGCATCAGGCGGTGCCGCCACCAGCATGATGACATTGCTGACATGACCTTCATAACGATCTCCCGGAATTCGAGATAAATGAATGATCTGCGGATCCAGCGTGCTTCCCAGTGCAAAAACGCGCCCTTCAATCGGTCCCATAAAATCACTTTTTACGGTGAATGCTTTTCTTGCCGGACCGGCCAATAATTTTACGGGACGTACAAGAAGTGAAATAGACAGGGAGATATCCTTCAGTTCATTTCGTCTCTCATAAAGTGCATCGTAAAGTATGTAAGGGTTTCCGTTTCCTAAAGAACTTCCGATCACGTCCCCGGACCGTATTTTAGAAACGATTTCTTCCGGAGTGAGCTTTTGATTTTTGCGTGCCATACTTTACTCCTTTATATAACAAGATCCAGCTGCTAAATGCAGTATAAGAGCGCGGATATAAATTGGTCAAAAGAAAAACGTTTTCTTATTGGAGATAAAAAAATGATTTTTTTACAATACATCTTCTACAAAAGCATTCAAAAATATACTTGAATCAGTGCATTTTTGAAAAAAGAAACCCATTTTTTTCACTATAAGAAAGGCAAAAGAGCAAATTTTTTCTCACGTTCTTCAAAAAAGCATTCTTGTCAGCGTACCCTTTTTTTCTTTTCCCATACGAAAGGATAAAAAAAGCGGCATTTGCCTTTCGGCAAATGCCACTCTCAAATCATTTCTTCGGATGATGTCTATTTATTTCCGATTCGGGCAAGCAGAAAATCCGACTTTTTCATCATGCGAATGAAGAAAAATAACCCCATGAGCACGAATACGCCGAGAATTACCATTTCCATTATGATAAAGGAAAGCTTGAGTAAAAAAGCAAGACCTGCCAACGCAAAAATTCCGAAGGTTCCGGCGAGCGAGGAGATCATCACATTTTTATTCTGCTTTACCGCCTGTATTTCCGTTTGCCAATCCAACACGGGAAAACAGATATCCATATACAGCTCCGCCATGGAAATGCATGCCGCCGTAAGCAGTCCGACAATCAGCGCCGTAAGAACAATCCAATATGCCTGAGGCAAAAACACAATGAACACCACCAAAGGGATGATGATGGCCACACCGCTGATTTGCAGGGCTGACAGGAGTTTTGCGATAAAAATCTGACTCGCGGGAACAGGGATCGTCTTCAAAAAATCGATGTGCTGTGCATCACGCGTGATTGCGGTTGCGGCAATGCTCCCCGTGGTGGACGCCATGCCCAAAAACATTCCGGCTCCGATAGCGACCGTCCAGCCATAGGTCGGATCTTCTGCGAAAATCTCCATAATCATATCCTGCATCATGGAGATGCCTATCCCCTGATTTCCGAGTTCCTTGACCGCCCGAAATCCCATAAAGAGAGCCAATCCTGTGAAAACCACGGGCACTATCAAAGTCCCGAAAACGCTGTTCATCATCACAGTCGGATTGCGGAAGAGATTTACCATCTCTCTTTTCTGAAGGGTTTTCAGAATTCCGGTTTTCTTCGCAACATCACTGTGCGCCTGTTCCTTCGACATTTTCCTGGATTTGGAGCTGTCGGCGGAAATATTGAGCGCAATCGGAAAATAGAGCCAATTGGAAATCAAAAGAGCTACCGCAAAATAAATCACCGAAAAGAGCACGGTAATTCCCAGACCCATGATGATTTGAAGCAGCGTCTTGCCGTAAATCATCATCTGTGCGCCGATAATGGGCGGGAAAATATATCCCAGGGACTGGATCAGCGGCGCTCCCGAGCGCGCCATATTGACAAAATCCATGGTGCCTCGCCCCATGCTTCCTCCGAACGATCCGCCAATAATTCCCATGCCGATTGAAAAGAGAATGGCCATAAAGCCTGTAAAATAACTCAAATGCTGTTTACTGCGGAAGAAAGGAGCAATTTGAAGCAAAAGCAGCATTAAAATTGCAGAGATGGATACAGGAATCAGCGGCATAAAGAGGAAGGTCAAAATCCACCCGATCAGAATCTGCACGGAAATATTGACCAGTAAACTTCCGATAATCAGGGGAACAATCATAATACCAAGCAGGAGATACGCCTGTACTACAACAGCGGCCAGCTTTGCGCCGATAATTTCCCATGGCTTGAGAGGCATTGCCAAAAACACCTCCACATCCTTTCCGAAAAACATCATTGCCGGAATGGTAATCAACAACATGATTACCTGATAAAACATCGCAGCGCTCACGATCATGGCCGCAAAAAGCTGATCCGCCCCGATCTGATGATAGCTTTCCATCATCGTTTTTCCGAGCGGGACAAAGACCCCCATCAGATAAATAACCAGGAAAATGGCTAAAAGAATGCCTCCCAGCTTTTTTTTGGATTTTACACGAAATTGATCCGGCGTCAATTTGAGATTGATCCGAACCAGGCTCAAAAAGCGTTTCATTTCGTATCCTCCTCATGATTCTCAGAAACGGAATCGACGCCCTCGACTTCTGAAACGGAATTCTCACGAATAACGCGAGAGCCGGTAACCGTCAGGAAGATCTCCTCCAAAGAACGATTGGGATATTGCTCGCGAAGAGCCTCCAGCGTACCTGTGTAGCGGAGCCTTCCGTGATCAATAATGGCGATCTGGTCACACAGCTTTTCCGCCACCTCCAAAACATGGGTGGAAAACAGCACCGTATTTCCGCGGTCGGCATGCTCACGCATACGCCGCTTGAGAAGATATGCCGATTGCGGATCCAGTCCCGTCATCGGTTCATCCATGATCCAGATATTCGGATCATGCATCAGCGTTGCAATGATATGAATCTTTTGACGCATACCATGCGAATACGACCCGATTTTCTGCGTATACGCATCACGCATTTCAAACGCATCCAACAGATCATCAAGACGGCTCGCACGCGCTTCCTCCGGCACCCGATAAATATTGCAGATGAAATTGATGTACTCGCTTCCCTTTAACGCCGTGAAAAGATCCGGATTATCCGATACAAAACCGAATTCTTCCTTTGCGCGTTCCGGCGTCTTTACAATATCATAGCCGTTCAGCTCGATAGCGCCCGCATCCGGCTTCAAAATGCCGCATATCATACGCAGTGTCGTAGATTTTCCTGCACCGTTGGGTCCGATAAATCCGATAATCGATCCTGAATTCATTTGCAGTGTCAGGTTGTCCACAGCAACCTTCTCTCCGAATTTTTTTGTAACATTGGAAATGGTAATCATTGATTCTCCTCCGTTGTTGTAGTTTCTTCCCATTGTAATATGGTTTTTTGTCCGTCTGTCCCAAAAGAAACTGCCGGATTGATTTGGCGAATCTCCCGGATATAGCGACCCTGGTCTCGAAATGACGGGCTATAGTGAGTCAGCCACACCTCACGCGCACCTGCACGAAGAGAAAGCTCCGCCGCCTCGCGGCTGGTCATGTGCATTTTTGTCTTGGCGCTTGGAAGCTTTTCCTCGTCTCCATAGATCCCTTCCGTAATCAGAAGGTCTACATCATAGGCAGCCTCCTGTAGTGTACAACATGGGCGTGTGTCTGTCGAGTAGACCACCGACAGGCCTCTTCGAGCAGGGCCGCTCACCTGCTCCGGATCAATGCGTTTTCCATCGACTGTTACGCTTTCTCCTGCCTGAAGCTTTTTCCAATCCTGAACGGGAATCCCGAGCCGTTTCGCCTTTTCGGGGAAAAAACGCGGTCTGCGGCTGACATCAAAACGGTAGCCATAGCACGGAACACTGTGCTTCACAGGAAAGGGCGTGATTTCCACCCCGAAAAACTCCATCGGCTCCTGATCGATCTCGTGAAAAATCACATCAAAGGGCACGCGAACTACGATGCAAAGATGAGCAATCACCTCTTCAATGTGTTTTGGCCCCAGGATATGAACCGGCTCCGTTCTGCCCTCCGTTCCCATGGAGGATAACAGCCCGCTGATGCCGGCCACATGATCTCCATGAAAATGCGTAAAGCAGATCACATCAATCGAATGCATCGACCATGCATACTCGCGTATGCTCACCTGTGTGCCTTCCCCGCAATCCACCAGAAAAGAATGCCCATTATAACGCAGCAGCATCGCTGTCAGCGGTCTTCCGGGAAGAGGCATCATGCCTCCTGTTCCTAAAAGGCATACCTCGATCATCGATCAATCCTCCCGGGATATTCCTCCAGCGCTTTTTGTAAAATATCCATTGCCTGCTCTATTTTTTCCGTCGAGACACAATAGGAAATGCGAACCTCATCCCTGCCCAGTCCGGGCGTCCGGTAGAACGACTCCGCAGGCGTCATCAGCACGGTTGCATTATGAACTCGTACATTTTGCAGCGTCCACTTTGTAAATTCCTCCGCATTCTCTACCGGAAGCTTAATAATATTGTAGAAGGCTCCTTCGGGTACGGGCGCAATCACCCCCTCCAGCGCATTTAATCTGCGCTGCAAAGCATTGCGGCGCTCACGATAAATGCGCCGGTTTTTGTAAACATATTCATCATCGACCACGTCCATTGCACCCGCGCCGATTTGGTCCAGCGTTGAAACTGAGAGGCGCATCTGGCATAATTTCATGATTTCCGCATTAAAGCGTGCATTTTTACTGGAAATCGATCCGATACGGGCTCCGCATGCCGAATATTTTTTGGAAATACTGTCGATCAGAATTACGCGATCTCGAACCTCTTCAAATTCCATAAAGGAATAAAAGGGACGATCGGTATAATTGAATTCGCGATATACCTCGTCTGCCATAATCCAAAGATCCTGCTCCACTGCGATATCCACAAGAGTCTGCATCTCTTCCCTGGTATAAACACGTCCTGTGGGATTGGCAGGTGAGGACAGCAAAATCGCCTTGAGGCGCGAAGGAGTCTCCATGCTGCGGATGGTCTTTCTGATCTCCTCTTTGGAAGGAATTCGAAAGCCGTCCTCCGCTCGTGCCGTAACGGTCACAATGTTGATTCCCTGCGCCTGTGCCATGCTGTTGTAATTCGTATAAAAAGGCTCGACACACAAAATCGAATCGCCCGGATCACAAAGAATGGTCATCGTAAAACTTAAGCCCTCACTCGCACCATTTGTAATACAAATCTCATCAAGATCGAAATCAAGGCCGTAGTTATGCAGATACAGCTGCATCGTTTCCAGCGTTCTCTTCATCCCGCGCGAATCCTGATATGCAAGCACATCGACATCAAACCTGCGTACCGCCTCTAAAAAGTCATGGGGCGTTGGAATGTCCGGCTGGCCGATATTCAGGTGGATGACCTCTACTCCCTGCTCCTCAATCTCCCTTGCCATCGGACCGAATTTTCGAATAGGAGATTCCTGTAATGCACTGACTCGATTTGAAAATTTCATAATGTTCTCCCTCTCTACCGGAACGTTTGATATTCCTTCTCCGGAACCCAGAGAAGGCTCATAAATCGTATCGTAATATTGGATTTCTTCGGCTTTATTTCTACGCGTTCCCACTGCTTATGCTGCATATTCAGATCCTCCGCAAGCTGCCGCATTTCCTGTTGAAGCTCTGCATTCAGATCCTCGATTGCCCTCTGAAGACTCTCTACGGTTTCTTCTGCCCGTGCGATGTCGGACTCCTGCTGACGCTGCCGGCTATATGATCTCGCGGTGGAGGAAGCCTTGGAAAGCGTAGTTTTTCCAAGCTTTTTTCGTCCGAACAAGCCGTCAAGCAAGGTTGCCACCGCATTCACAGCCGTATTCTGCTTGGCTTGTCTTGCTTGTCCCTCCTCCCGTTCCAGCGCTTGCTCTGCACGGCGTAATCTTTCCGAAAGAGCATTCTCTTTTTTTGCATATTTTGCACGAAGATCTGCCAATGCCCGATCTCTCTCCTCACGAAACCTTTGATCCAGACGTAAAGCAAATTCCTGCTCGCTTTCCTGCGGCTTGGAGTACAGCTTCGCCTTCGCATTATAGAAAAGCGTGATCCGGTGATTTTGATAGATATAATTCACCAGATCCCTTTGCCATTGATCCGCCTGCTTTTTCTGCACGCTTCCCGTCGGAAAAGGTGCAAAGTCTGCACCGGGCTCCGGCGTCTCCGCCAAATCCTCCAAAGACGGCGCATCCTCCGTATGATGCTCCCACTGCACAGGAAGAGGATGATTTTCCACGGCAGTCATCCACGCCATCTCCTGTGTCCATGAATTCGGCAGATGCGGATCCTCAAAGAGAATTTGAACCTGCGCGTAGATCGCCGGATAGTATGTGCTTGCATTCACAGCATCCGAGGTTGCCGCTCCGTGTCGGCGCTTCAAAAAATATTGCTTTCCCGGAAAAATTGCCGCATTGGGAACGCCTCCGGCATTCGCCCGACTTTCGTCTTTTTTCTTGTTCTGTTCGACTGCGAAATCTTCCGCAGATGCCCGCTCGGCTTCCGCTGATTCCTGTTTCAGCGGCAGATTCCCGGTAGAAGGAATCTTTCCCGCAAGTGCAGAGATTTGAGTTCTCATAAGCGGACCCGCCAGATAGGACAGGGTCCACCTCGTTTGCAGCAGGGCCGGAGCGGACTCATGGATATTTCTCACAAAAAAGGTCCTTGGCGGCAGCGACGAGATTTGTGCATCAATTTGCTCCCGGCTCGGCATTCCCTCCGATACCTGAGCAAAATCAAGGCCGTCCAAAAGCTTTTCTTTGTCGCGCTGCGTCTGCAGCCTGCCTATAAACCATGTTCCGATATTGGATAATCCCTTATAATCCAAATCTCCCGGATTTTGGGTTGCCAGCACAATCCCAAGACCGTAAGCACGCGCCTGTTTCAGCAGGGTGAGCAGAGGCTGTTTTGTCGGCGGCTCCGCAACCGGCGGAAAATATCCGAAAATCTCATCCATGTAAAAAACAGCACGAAGAGCGCTCGTTCCCTGCTGTGTTCGAGTCCAAGCAAGCAAACGATTTAATAAAATCGAAAGGAAGAACATCCGCTCCGCATCGCTCAAATGTGCAATGGACAGAATGGACATCTTCGGTTTTCCTTCCTTCGTATAGAGGAGCTCGGATATCTCTAAGCTCTCTCCCTGATTCCATACTTCCATCTGCGGTGAGGCCATGAAATTGTTGATTTTCATGGCAAGAGCCAGACGATCCTTTTGCGGGAAGAAGCTCTCAAGCGGCATCACGCCCACCGTATCCATGCCGGGATTCTGTATCTGCCGGATCATATCGGCCATGCTCATGGATTTCCCCTCCTGCCACATCTTGCGCAAGAGGAGACTCATCAGAATATGCTCCCGCCCGGTCAAAGGATTCGATTCCACATGGAGCAGCGCCAGAAGGCCGGAGATCGCTGAGGATGCCGCATTTTGTAACAATTCTTCATCATCTCGAACCGCTTCTCCCGGATATTCTCCAAATGCGATCAAAGACAATCCTCTTCCCGCGGAGCTTCCCGGCGTGTAAATGCACCTTTCAACCGAGCTCATATACCTGCGAATGCGTTCCTCGTCCTGATTCCAGTCGGAAAGTCCTTCTCTCCATTTTTCAGCCGTTCGAGCCGCATATTCCTCTGCAGAAATCCCCTCTCGCTCCGCCTCCTCGGCGTGAATCCAGGGTAAAAAATCCTGTGCGCGCAGTTCCGGAAAAGTAAGCATCAGGTTGGTGAGATCCCCTTTCGGATCGACCGCAATCACAGGAATTCCATCGATTGCCGCCTCCTCCAGAAGATCTATCCCCAGCCCCGTTTTCCCGCTTCCCGTCATTCCCACACAAACGGCATGCGTCAAAAGATCTGCGGAATCATAAAGATACTCTCGATCTGTGACATTTCCCGAGGCGGAATCGACTTCTTTGCCTAAATAAAATCTTCCCATTTGCTCGTAGTTCCTCATGATCCCTCCTTTTTCATGACCTGATTGCGTTTATTATACGACAAATCCGGTCAATACCGCCAACTTAGAACATAGCTGTTGATACAATTTCCCGGTGTCGGCGGTTGTGTTCTTGTGTTTTGAAATCTGTTCTTCAGCAGATGTTGAATCCTACTGTTCTTCGCGGTATTTTTTAGGGAAAACTCCCCTTGGATAAAAAGGATGTGACTTTCCAAATGACTATAGGATTGAAAAGCATAGATTTTTCAAGGCGCTCTCTATTTCACTTATTAAAAATATGAATCCGATTGACTTAGGAAATCGTCTAATGAAAGGAAAGGTGTAATTCAAATTAAAATTATATATTACGAATCAAACAAGGTCGCTGATTAAGCCGGCAGTCTTAACAAGAAAAGAGTATATCGAATTCACTCTAAAAATGTATGAGTCTTCTTAGATAAATTGTCTATCATTAAAAATATTTTTTCTGAAAAGCTTATAACCTGAATAAATATATAGGGGCGGGATAAGTTTTTCATTTGAACTTCTTGATTGTCTTTGATGTTTATATTTTCAGAATGAACAGCAAACACCGTTGGAAATAGAAAATTTATAATTTTTATATATGGAAAGAAACAAGCTGATAATCAAATTTCTAATTTTCATAAACACCTCTTTACAAAAATTGAAATTATTTCTTAATCCGCTTTCCGTTCTCATAGATCCAATTGGCCGAAATAAGGATAAGAATCGTAGGGAGTAAATATAATATCCCTGATACTATCGGGCTTATTTGATACTTAGGAATAAGCACCGTATCTAATAGATAGATAAAGCTGTTACCGGCGATTGCGAAAGGCGTATAGTGGAGCCAGTGGTGAATGCCTTTCTTCTCCCTGATAACGACAAAAATGGATAGGAGAATACTGATGAATAATGTTATAAAATATAGTGTTCTCATATGATCCGGTTCCTCTCTACATCGATTAAAACACCACTATCGTTTCAAAAGACTCCCTTTCTGCGTGACACAAAATCTATTAATTTAATTATATCATTGTAGAAATAAGGTCAAGTATGTAATGTAGTAAGATATATGTGATTTCCAAAAAGAGACGCTCCGATACAATGTGTTCACCACAAACTCGTTGCCTCGAAAGCCCCTCTTGAGTAAGATGATAACCGGGAAATAAAACACCTCCAAAAAGTCTGTGAATATGCGCTAAAGCATAGTGTAACACGGGCAACACAAAGGTTTCACACGTATCGGCAATTTATTTACCGCCAACCGGAACGATACGACGGTACTGTTCAAAGCCTTGCATTTCGCTTGAGAAGGCCAAAAATCGGTCCGAATGCTCCAAAGTCCTCGTCATACGTTACCGTTTGTCAATGTAGGCTGTGATATTTTTTCTATTTTTTATAGGTCTTTTTTTATTTCGTTTAGGATAACACGCTTAACTTTTTCCTCTGTCGTCATTTCCGATTCCGGGTTGAAGAACACTTTTACCGTATAAATGGTATTACCGACTTTTCTTGTCGGCGTCCCTCCTGCCAATACTTTACGTTCTGTCTCCTGCGTAATCGGTGTGTGCTGTTCCTGTGTTTTCGTAATATTCAGCATATTTTTCCTCCATCTCCTTAAATGTCCTACAGGGAAGGGTGGCAACGAAGTACCGGCAACCGGCACTCAAAGACCCTTAACCCTATATCTTATTTCTCTTTACTTTTTATTTTTCTATTTCTTTCATATCTTGGTTGCTTTCATTGTCAAAGCCCTACAAAGCATGGATAGTCAAGCCTTTCAAGAGAAACCGGATAGGCAACGGGCTATGCAACCGAACGGCAACAGGCAGTTATTTTTCCTTAAGCCATTCTACCGGGAGCTTCATCTGCATTGCTTCTTCCTTTGTAAGCTCCCTAAATTCTGTTGTCGTGTTGCCGCTCTCCTTAATTCTCTCCCAGCCCTTTTGCCTTCTATAAGGCTCCGGGAAGTAGCGTGGGTTGGTGAATGGCTTCCAGCCTTGAACGGCATTATTCATAATGTCGTTGATCTCCCTGATTTCCCATTGTCTTGACTCATCGAATGGATGATTTAAGGCTTCCTTGTATAGCTGCTTAGAGCAGACCATATCCCCGGAATAGCTTTCCAGAAAGCCCATGATCTGACCGACTTTCGTGTCCTCCGGCATGAAGTCCTTTTGGTGCTCTCTAAGATATACGTCCATTTCCTTGCTTAATTTCAGTTTGAAATTGCCGCTCCGGTAAATGGTCATAGCTTCCGCCCATACCTGAATCAGATAGGCCCTGGACGCTTCCTCATCCTCCAGAATGTGAACCTCCGCCCTGTCTAGATCAACCAGCACAGGGAGAAACCGTCTGTTCCCGGTTCTGTCCAATGGTAAAAAATCCAAAGTGTTGGAAGAACCTCCAAAAACACATTGTCTCTTTCTGTCTGCCGGGTGCAGCTCATAAGGGATTTTGTATGTTTCTTTCTGCCTGCTCAGAAAAGACTTGATTTCTTCAATACTCTTTGCATTTGCTGTAGCTATCATTTCTGACATTTCAATAATCCAGTGAACGCTCATTTTGCGATAGACATTCTCATCGTCAAGCTTCTTCAGATCGTCTGTAAACCAGTCATCTTTCACCGCAAGCAGACGGAAAATTGAGGACTTACCGGCTCCCTGTCCACCCACAAGGCAGAGCATAGTCTCAAACTTACAGCCCGGCTTAAATACCCTTGAGATAGCACCAAGAAGAAAAAGCTTTAATGCTTCTTCGGTGTAGTCGTTGGCTTCCGCACCGAGGAAATGAGAAAGGGTGTGCCTAATGCGACACATCCCATCCCATTCAAGAGAGTTTAAGAAGTCTCGGATTGGGTGATACCTGTTTTCGTTGGCAATTACAGCCAAGGCGTCCTGAATTTTTCTCTCCATTGATAAACCATAGTTTTCCGTAAATTGCAATAACAAGTTGGACACCCTCCGCTAGGCAGTAGCCTGGTAGATTCGGTCGATTTCCTCCTCGAAGATTTCATCCGGGGTTCTGTAACCCAGGACTTTCCGTGGGAGGCAGTTACACCAGGTCTCCACATCGGAGATCTGCTGGCCGGTAAAGTCATCAATCCGCTTACCCTTTGGTATGAACCTTCTGATCAGGCCGTTATGCCGCTCTACGGTTCCCTTATCGCAGGATGTGTAGGGATGGGCATAGTAGACAAGCGTATCAGCCATCTTCTCAAGTTCTGAAAGGTCGGCGAATTCCGAACCGTTATCGGTCGTGATCGTTTTGAACACTTCGCCGAAGTGTTCGCTGTAAGTCTCCTGAAGCTGTTTGATTGCCTTCATGACACACGCTGATGTCTTGTCTGCAATAGGAAGCATCAGGAACTCACGGCTTTTGCGTTCAGCAAGAGTGAGCAGGACCTGGTCATCCCGGGTCTTGGTGCCCAATACGAGGTCACATTCCCAGTGCCCGAATTCCTCACGGGATTCGATCTCTCTGGGACGTTCCTCAATGCTGCGGCCCAGCTTTTTCTTGTTGATCCGAGATCTATGTTTCCTGGACTTACGCTTTATCTTTTCAGGAAGGTTATGGTTCCTGATGCCAAAGAGGCCAAGATCAACATAGCGGTAAAGCGTTTTTGTGCAGACGATCTGCTCTCTGGTAAATTCACCATCGAGAACAGCACGTCCGGCACAGGCGTCCAATGACCAACCATCTTCTGTAAAGTGTTTCAGCACATACTCCAGAAACGCTGATCTGCTCAGAAAGTCATAATGCCGACAACTGTGCTTTCGGTTGTCCTCATAGGCTTTCTGACCGGCAGACGCCTTATAACGGGTCACGTGGCCGTTATACAAGGCAACTGAGCCACGTGCTATTTCGTTCGAGACAGTGCTCGGTGAGCAGCCGATCTCACGGGCAATTGCCCGGATGGAGTAGTGGTCTTTAAGACGAATCTGAATAAGAACCCGTTCCTCATACGAAAGATGTTTGCCTTTTATATGGGAAGCTATGGTAGAATGAGAGTAATCCATGGTGGCGATTCTCCTGTAGAAAGTTTGTTATGGTGACTTACATTCTACCAAAGATCCTGCCATGGATCTTTATTTTATTCAGATGTCCAACTTCATTTTACAATCGGCGTCTTCTTATTTTTGAAATCATATTCATGAGTTCCGCAATCACAATCGTGACCGGTATTCATAAGATCCGGCGACATGTTCAAGGCAGACTTCCATGAAAAATCATAATATGAAAAGATCGATACTTTCCAAGCTCCTATTACCCGATTTTTGTAAACTAACGCAAACATAATGAAAGAGAAAATCCATAAAAACAAATCTTTTGGCCTTTCCCTTTTCGTTGCAGCTTTACAACAGATATAAAACCTCGGACATAGGAAAAAGCGATTGAGTCCATGAGAATGTTTTTAACAGTAAATCTAATGAAATGACTTACAGCCGTCCATTTATAAACTTATTGACATCCGTGAACGTTTTTATCATTATTCACCTTTTAAACAATGCAAAAAAAGGCACTCCTCTCTCGGATAAATGCGAAAAAGAAATGCCTTTTCAATCTGAGACCGGAATCTGTGTCTGGCTTTATGCTGACAACCGTTATCATATCCCGTTATTGACTTTTTTGTTGCATACATGAGAAGTCTCGTTCACTGCAAAGAACTGCTTGAATTTCCCGGAAACATGATGTATTTTTCTTGGAAAAATAATCGGATCAATACAGCTTCGCACCCGCCGGAATGCTCGGATCTACCATCAGAAGATGAAGCCTTTCTTCTTCGCCTTCCGAATGGACTGCGGAAATCAGCATGCCGCAGGAATCGATCCCCATCATCTTCCTTGGCGGAAGATTCGTAATCGCGATGCAGGTCTTTCCGACAAGCTGCTCAGGCTCATAATAGGCGTGAATTCCGCTTAAGATGGTGCGATCTTTGCCTGTACCGTCATCCAGTGTGAATTGCAGCAGCTTCTTGCTCTTCGGGACGGCAATGCACTCCTTAACCTTCACAGCACGGAAATCGGACTTGCTGAAGGTATCGAAATCAACGAAATCCTCAAATAGCGGCTCAATTACGAGGTTGGCAAGGTCCGGTTTTTTTGTATCAAAAATCGGCATGGACGAATCACTCGCGTTTTCCGCAAATGTCTTTCCGGATGTGTTTTCTATTGTTGCCGCAGCTTCAGATTTTTGGTCGTCACCTTGTTCCTGTGGTGTCTTCAGGGGCTTCATCGTGGGGAAGAGCAAAACCTCACGAATGGATTCGGAATTCGTGAGCAGCATGACCAGCCGATCAATCCCATAGCCGATCCCTCCCGTTGGAGGCATTCCAATTTCCAGTGCATGTAAGAAATCTTCATCGGTATGATTTGCCTCTTCATTTCCTGAAGAAATCTGCGCGTCCTGCGCCGCGAAGCGTTCGCGCTGATCAATCGGATCATTCAGCTCGGAATATGCATTTGCCATTTCCCATCCATTGATATACAGCTCAAAGCGTTCTACGTATTCCGGATTTTTGGGCTTCTTTTTTGTGAGCGGTGAAATTTCAATAGGATGATCCATAATGAAGGTCGGCTGAATCATTTTCTCCTCGCAATATTCATCAAAGAACAGATTCATAATGTCGCCTTTTTTATGCCATTTCTCGATCTCTAAATGGTGCTCCTTTGCCAGCTCAATCGCCTGCTCGTCCGATTCCACGGCATAAAAATCGATTCCTGTCTGCTCCAATACGGCATCGCGCATTGTCAATTTACGAAACGGCTTTGCAAAGTCAAGCACACGATCCCCATACTGTACTTCTAAGGAACCGTTGACTTTTTCGGCAAGATGGCGAAACATGGACTCTGTAAGCTCCATCATGCCATTATAGTCGGTATATGCCTGATAAAGCTCCATGAGCGTAAATTCCGGATTGTGACGGGAATCGACACCCTCATTACGGAAAACGCGGCCGATCTCAAAAACTCTCTCCATGCCCCCCACAATCAAGCGCTTGAGATAGAGTTCAAGAGAAATGCGAAGCTTCACATCGATATCCAGGGCATTATAATGCGTTGTAAATGGGCGTGCAGCAGCACCTCCCGCATTTTCGACAAGAAAAGGAGTCTCCACCTCGATAAAATCACGGGCTTCCAAAAACTTGCGAATCTCTGAAAGAATCTGCGATCGTTTACGGAAGGTGATGCGAGTCTCCTCGTTCATAATGAGATCAAGATATCGCTGGCGAAAACGAAGATCGGTATCCTGTAATCCGTGAAATTTTTCCGGAAGCGGCTCCAGAGATTTCGAAAGAAGAACCATAGCCTTTACATGAACGGTAATTTCTCCCGTTTTGGTACGGAAAACAAAGCCCTGCACCCCCCAGATATCGCCGATATCCGATTTTTTGAAGAGCGCATAGGCTTCCTCGCCCAAATCATCTCGCGTAACATAGCACTGAATATGTCCATCGCGATCCTGAATATTGCAAAAGGATGCCTTGCCCATCACACGCTTGAACATCAATCTTCCTGCAATGGATACGTTTTTTCCCTCAAGCTGATCAAATTGATCCAAAATTTCCTGCGTATGATGTGTTTGATCATACGATACATGCAGGAACGGATCCTGTCCCTGCTCCTGAAGTCGAGCCAGCTTTTCACGCCGAATCTGGCGCAGCTCATTCTCATTACTCTGCGTCATGATCTCCTCCTTAGCGGATAATCTCCAATACCTGATATTGCACAATGCCGTTCGGTGTTTCCACGTTTAAAGTTTGACCGGCCTCGGATCCCAAAAGCATCTTTCCCAGCGGAGATTCATTCGAAATCTTGTTTTTCTTGGGATTCGCTTCCACGGTGCCCACAATGGTAAAGACGAGCTCTTCATTGTATTCGATGTCCAGAACCTTTACGGTAGATCCCAGCTTTACAACGGCAGCAGAGTCCGAGTCATCGTCCTCCTCAATGATCTGATAGTTTTTCAGCTGGCGCTCAATCGTGCTGATACGCTGCTCAACCTCCGCCTGTTCATCCTTTGCAGCATCATACTCCGCATTTTCAGATAAATCCCCAAAGCCGCGTGCGACACGGATTTTATCGGCAACCTCTGCACGTTTTTTTGTTTTTAAGTACTCCAGCTCATTTACAAGTCGATCATAGCCTTCACGAGTTAAAATTGTTACTTCTGACATAGCATTTCCTTCCGATAAAATATGAGATTCATTTGTGGTATACCACATTTTCGCTATTATAGCCGTGGAAAAACAGATTGTCAAACGCCCGGATCCTCTCTCTTCAATTCCGCAATGGATTTTGTCGAAACGAAGGAACGATCAATCTTCAATTCTTCCAGTATTCGTTCCAATGCCTCCTCAGACGGAGCTTCAATTTCCACATATGGATAAGAAAGCGTCTTTTTGTCCCACTCATCGAATTCGATGCGGCAGCCTCGGTAAAGATACCTCTCTCTGCGCTTCGTTCCGACATCAATCTGATCATACCCCATGCAAGCCAATACACGAAGCATATCCTCTTCATTTTCGATAAGAGCTGTCACCTCTTGATTAATACGAGCACGTTCCGAGCTGAGCCTTGTTTTGAATGTCAGCTCGCGGCGTGTGACCGTATGATCAGTTCGGACAACACGAATGCGAAGATAAGCGGGAGAAGCAATCGGATGCCCGGAAGCATTGATGCGATAATTGATTTGCTCCTCGGTAACATCATAAACGGCCCCCAGCTGCTCAAGTGTCGCTTTCAGAATCGTTTCATCAGCTCCTATGATCTTGACCTCGATCTCCCTTTCCTGCACCGCTTCAGCCTTCCATCTCTTCACTGAGCAGGGAAAACAAAACCTCCGCTTCCTCCTTTGTAAAGGTGATTCCCTTGCTCATACGCGTGTGATCCGGATTCCAGGAACGAAGATCATATTTCGGCGCATTTTCATTCCAGCTGACGAGGTTGAGCTCTTTTCTCCACCCCTTCGCATCCTGACTCAGCACTCCTAAATTTTCAACGATATCAAATTTCAGCTCTGCCATATTGTTCTCCCTTCTCTTTTCTTAAATGCAATACTGTCGTAGTTTATCATACTCCGGCGAATTCGTCTGTCCCGCAAGTATTTCTTTTCCTATGCTATAATTTCATCAGTGTGAATTTTACGCTGAGGTGAAATATGAAAATTGAAAAAATATCATTTCAAAGCAAAAAAAATATTTTTGAATTTGTTCTTTCCAGCGGAGCAGTCTACCATATTTCTTATGCAAAATATACCGATCTCGATTTGCATGCCGATGATGTGATTTCTCATGATCTTGAAAAAATTTTGATTCAGGAGGATCATAAAAATCGTGCCAAGGACTGCGCCATTACCTATGCACTCTATAAAATGCGTACCGAACAGGAGGTTCGTGCACGCCTCTGCCGAGAGCATTTCTCTGAAGAATCCATTCAAATGGCTTTGCAATTTCTAAAAGATAACCGACTCCTTGACGATGCAAATTATGCAAAGCTCTATGTTGCCGATAAATCCGCGGTTTCGCATTGGAGCCGGAGAAAAATTCAGGATCACCTCTTTCTCAAAGGAATTACGCGAGAAATTGCTGAGGAGGCCCTTTCCGGACTCGATGAATCCTTGGAAATTGAGAATCTGGAGCGTATCGCCCAAAAAAAAGCCGCTCGAAAGAACCTTTCTCTGCCTCGTGATTTCGATAGCTGCTATCGTTCCCTATCAGCCATGGGATTTTCCTCTGAGGATATTTTACGTGTGCTCAAGCATCTCCGGGAGGAAAAAGGCGAATGAAATCCTTTTATGTTTATATTGTAGAATGTGTTGATCACACATTATATACCGGGTATGCCGCCGATGTCTTTGCGCGTGTAAAAAAACATAATGAAGGACTTGGGGCCAAATACACGCGTGCAAGACGTCCCGTTTCCTGTCGTATCTACTGGAAATGTGAATCCAAAAGTGAGGCGCTCCGGCTGGAAGCCCGTATTAAGCGCCTCACACGTCAAGCGAAGCTCAAGCTGATTGCCACGTCTCAGTTTCCCCTTCCCAATTCATTGGAATAAAGGATTTGCGGCTGCGACAGATCCTCCTTCAGGAATTTTTCTTTCATCTGAGAAGCAGACGCTCCCTGATAGTATTCAATCATCACAATTTGACTTTCACTTCCTAATTGGATATTGAGAAGAGAACGCGAGGAAACACCTCCGCCGATCTCTTTATAATATTGAATCTCATCCTCTGTTTTAATAAATATCCTGTCCTTTTTCGGAGACTCCGAAGCGGTGCTCGCATAAGGCACCTTGTTTCTCACACGAGTCCAGGAAATCGGATCCCGACTCGGCTGAAACAGATTCCTTTTTGTAACCAAATCCAGAGGAATCCTTGTAGGATAGCCTTGATTTCCGATCCTCCAGTTCATGCTCGTCACAAAAATCCATTGCAGATTCTGCCGAACGATGCCGATATTGGTGTTGTCAATGATATACTCGTCATCGGCAATCAGTCCGTCCGGGTCGATCAGCGCTTTTTGTGCCGAAATTTGCTGACGAAATGCAACGTTCTCGGTTTCTCCGGCCAGATCCGTTACAGAGAGCGGCTTTTGCTTAGAAAGCTGACTCAGCAGGTAAATATCGTATTTTTTCGCCGCCTCCAGAGTGGGCGGAATTTCGCCCGGACGATTGAAGGAGACCACATCATTATGCACAAAGCTTACGCCCCGCTGTTCATTGTCTTCAAACACCTCTTGTGTGCTTTTCTTTGTCTCATCCGCATCGGAATACGTATAACGCGCGTGCATAAGCTGTCGGTCCTCATCAGGCTCCAAGGCTTCATATTTCAAATTCCATAATTCATTTTCCTCGTTTGGGATGACAAGAGAATCCACACGATACACCAAAGGACGTTCCGCATTGCCGGTCTCATAAATCAGATACGTGGAATAGCGAAACTCTTTATAGCCATAATCATTCACAACGGATTCACGAACACCGATCATGGTCGTCAGATTCTCAAAATCCGAGCCAGATTCCGGATCCTTCTTTTTTTTCGCTTGCTCAAAGGTGGCATATTGTACATGAACCTCATCAGGTACGACTTCATTCACACGTTCTAAAGTATATAAAACGGATTCGTAATAAAAGAGAATCTTTTCCCGATCCGTCTGAATGATATCCAGAGAAAACAGATCATTATCCCGAATCATATAAATCGGCACCTGCTTATCATCGGCAACATTATACTGTGCCGCATCCGCATAAAATATCGAAAGGTAGTTTTTCAGATAAACATACTTTGCAGAATAGGAAGGATTGAGTGAATAATTGGTGCCGATTGCAGCCAAAGTGGAATCGATGTAAAGACGATCTCCCACATTGTAAGCATCCACTTTTTTAGTTGTATCGGACGGTTTTTTGACACCGGTGATCTCCCACGTTCCCTCAATGGAAAGAGTCGTATTGGCAGGTGCGGCAATGCTTTTATTGATATCGATCCCCTCTTTTTCCTGAGGAATGCATCCTGCAAGAACCAGCAAAAACAGGAGTGAACATAAATATATTTTTCTCATCATGATTCCTCCGTCCTCGGCAGCTCTACTCGAACGGTTGTCCCTGCATTGAGCTTGCTTTTTATTTGCAGAACTCCACCATGGGCCTTGACAATCTCCTCGCAAATGGATAAGCCTAAACCCGTATGCGATTGACTTGACGAGCCTTTCCAGAATTTTTCCGTCACAAATCCGATTTCATCCTCAGAGATTCCGATTCCGGTATCGGTAACGGTGAGTACCGCTTTTTCCTCCTGCAGACCGAGCTCGATAAAAATCGTCCCCTCTTCATTGGTGAATTTGATGGCATTGTCTAAAATGTTCAAAAACACCTGCTTAATGCGATCAGGATCTGCAAAAATCTCGATATTCGGATCCTCGTATCGATAAACAATATCAATCTTTTTTTCTTCAGTCCGTATTCGAAATTGTGACAGGATATGGTTGATCGCGTCCACTAAATTAAAACGCTGCTTATTGAGACGAAATCTGCCATAGGTGAATCGGGAAAAGTCAAGAAGCTCCTCTACCATGCTCCCTAAACGATCGGACTCTTTTTCAATGATCTGCAACCCCTCCTGCATGAGCTCCGGATCCATGCCTTCCGATTGCAAGGTGATCGCCCATCCTTTAATTGATGTCAGCGGCGTACGAAGCTCATGAGAAACTGAAGAAATAAATTCATTTTTCAGCTTTTCTTTTTGAAGAATGCTATCGCTCATCTCATTCATCGTTCTTGCTAATGCGCCGATCTCTCCGCCGATCGTTTCATCGGCCCGTTCCGTGTATTTTCCGTCCACGTATTGAAGCGCTACTCGCGTCAGTTTTTTCAGCGGATTGATGATGGATCGGGAAACAAGATAGGAAAGCAGGAAAGTAAGAACAATTGCCACCAGGCTGAAACCCATTGAGATTAAAATACGCTTTTGAATCATCCGATTCACACCTGATAGAGATGTGGTCAGACGAATAATTCCGACCTGTTCCGTCTGACTGCGCAGCGGTCTCGCTACGCTCATAACTCCCTCGTTCGTATGAGGAGCGACTCCGATATAGGTTCCGAGATCCCCTGCCTGAGCGGCCTGTACATCGGATCCGGAAAGATCGGTTCCGATTTGTTCGGAGCCGATGCTATCGTATAACACCGTGCCGCGATTGCTTAAAATTTGAACCTGTGTGGAATTTGTCCGATAAAACTGATTTTTATTTTCATTGACAACAGCATAAAGATCCTCGTCCGAAAGATAAGAAAGATAAAGATCCGCATTATATTTCGCCTGCGTGGATAACGCTCCCGCCACACTATCATAAAAATAGCTGTAGAGAGAGCGAATATAAAATATCTGAAACACGATCGTCACAACTAAGATGATCGCGCTGAAGATGCCCATGATCTTAAAGCCCAAAGTATCACTCAGGGAATGGGCTGATTTTTTTTTCGCCTCTCCTTCCCGAACCGGGACCATCGCGTTGACGCCCGCCTTCTTTTTGTCCTCATTTTTTTCTTGCGTTGTATTGTTCGGGTCTACTCGCTTTGTTTCCAACGATATCCTACCCCCCATACGGTTTCCAGATAAATCGGCTTGGCCGCGTTATCCTCGATTTTGGCTCGAATTCGACGAATATTGACATCTACAATCTTAGCCTCGCCATGGTAGCTGTCGCCCCAGATTTTTTGTAGAATTTCATCTCGACTCATCGCTTTCCCCGGATGCGACATAAACAGATTGATGATGGAAAGCTCTGTCGGTGTCAAATCCACTTCCTTTTGATTTTTGTAAAATGTTCGTGAGTACAGATCCAGCACAAAAGGTCCCTCACGCAGAACATGCTCCTGCGGAGCTGCCGCCTTATCCTCTAAATTGAGTCTGCGGATCAAAGAGCGGATTCTCAATACAAGCTCATGAGGATTGAAAGGCTTGACCATATAATCATCGGTTCCTTTCTCCAGACCCAAGATACGATCCACCTCCTGAGATTTTGCCGTCAGCATGATAATACCGATATCGGACATTTCCGTACGAAGAATTTCACAAACATCGTATCCGCTGATACCCGGCAGCATAAGATCCAATATTACAATATCCGGATGCTGCTCGCACGCAATTTCCACCCCCTTCTCGCCCGTATCCGCCTCAAGAATTGTGTATCCCTCTTTCTCAAGATTAATTTTTGTAAACTTGCGAATCGGTGCTTCATCCTCCACAAGTAAGATTTTAACAGCCATATTCCCCCCTGTTTATCGATTAAAAAAAGCACGAATCTGCTTTTCATAGTTTTCTAATTCTTTCCCCCTGCGCGAATAAAAAGTACGTCCATCCAGTCCGGAAAGGCCGACCTCTCCGAAAGAAAGTGCATAGGAGAGCAAGAGCTGATGGGAGATGCCCGGGAGATTGCAATGCCTTCCGTACCTCCTGTCTCCGATTAAAGGATGGCCGATCGCATTTAGATGTGCACGAATTTGGTGAAAACGTCCGGTCTCCAGCTCGACCTCCAGATAGCTCCAGTCCTTTGTATGGCATAGGGGACGCACATGTGTAATCGCCTCAACTCCTTGATCACCATTTGTCACCTGCATGGTCTGATTCTGTTTTTTCAGACGAAACCGAATCGTGACGGGCTCGGCAACCTCACCAAAGCAATAGGCCCTGTATATTTTTTTGATCCTTCCCGAACGCAAGGCTTCGTGAATCGTTAAAGCCGCATAGTGGTTTTTCAACCCGATGACAAGACCTGCCGTATTATAGTCCAATCGGTTTGCAAGCGAGGGACGAAAACTCATTTCCCTCCGGGGAACATATTCTCCTCGCGCAATCAGCTCATCAACAAAGGCATCTACAATATTATTTCCATAATCCTTGGCAGAAGCCGCGTGGACAAGCACTCCGGCCTCTTTATCAATCAGTGCGATATTCTCATCCTCATATACATAAGAAAGAGAGAGCCTGCTCGATTTTGCAATATGCTTTTTCTCAAACGGATGCAAAACCTCTTCATAAAGATAGATTTCCACCTCGTCTCCTTGCGATAGCACTTGCTCAGCCCTGGCGATTTTTCGATTCACTTTGATTTTCTTCGTCCGAATCATTTTATGAAGCATCGATCTTGGGGCATTCGGAAGAATTTTCCCGAGATAGCGATCCAGCCTCTGTTGATCATCGTTTTCTCCTATTTTTAAAAAGCGCATGTTGCCTCACTTCACATAAAGAAAGCATATTCCGATCGGAATATGCTTTCTCAAAGCCTTAGTCTACCGAGAGTTCAACAAGCTGAACATTTTCCCCTTGAGGAACCTCTCCACGTGTGAGATTCAATCCGATGACTACCGACACATGATTTTCTTCTGTGAGCCTACCAAGATTTTCAATCAGAGCCTCCAGGTCCTTGCCGACATCCATAATATCGTAGATACCGTCCACATAGATCGTCTGCACATCATAATCGCATGCTATGATTCCTGCCAAAAATCCATATAAACGATCAACTGACTGAATTCCGAATGACTTCACATTGATCAGACGAACCTTGTGATCCAAAGAAAACATCTGTGAGTCATCGCTGTCGATAAATGCAATGTTTCCGTTTCCCGACTTCATCATGGCATTTGCCTTATCAATCATGTACGTGGTTTTTCCGCTTCCGGAAGGGCCTAATACTAAAGTAATCATCGCATCCTCCTATTCTTCGTTATCCAAGTCTTCCTCTTCTTCCATGAGACGGTCGAACTCGGCAGCCGCCGCATCGAATTCTTCATCCGATTCAATCATGGATAATTGTATATCGTCCTCATCCTCTCCTTCTGCATACTCGTAGAGCAGCACCTTTTCCGGCTCTTCTACAGGTACTAAAGCGATATATTCCTTATCCTCCAGTGGAAAAATGTCCAGAACCGCACATTCCAGCTCTGAATCATCGTCTAACGTAAGGACGACAATTTCCGCATCGGAGAGGTCGTCATATTCTTCTGAATCCTCCTCATGGTGGTGATCGTGGTGACAGCAATGGTCTTCGTGATGATGCTCGTGCCCGCAGCACTCATGCTTGTCGTGAGCCTTTTCGTCATTCATTCCTTCGTTATTTCGAATCTGTTCTTCCATTGTGTGATCCTCCGTTTTTATTGTTGGAAACAATTTCCTGTTTCTATTATACACGTTTCACGCACTTTGCGTATGCACTTTCACGATATCCGCGATCAGCTTTTGAATCCACTCATATGTCTTCCGCGTCGATGAGATGCTTAATTTTTCCTGTGTCGTATGTGCACCCAAAACATCGGGACCGACGGAAATCATATCCAGCTCCGGATTTTTTTGCGCAAAAAGCGCACACTCCAATCCTGCATGAATATCAAGAACTTCTGCATCCTTCCCCGTCTCCTGATGATATCTCGCTAAAAAGAGATCACGCAATGGCGATACCTCCTTCATTTCCCATGCGGGGTATCCGTCCGAAAAATTTCCATGAGACTGAAATGTCGACGCAACGCGTTGAATGGATTCCTGAAGCTCCTTCAAACGTGCAGTCGAACTGCTTCTGCACGAAATCAAAAAATCCGCATTGTCTTCGTTCACATCCAATATGGCAAAATTATCAGAGGTCTGCACGCTTTTTCCATCCGCATTCATCGCGAATACACCATGCGGAATCAGTTCAGCCATGCCTAAAAGGCGTGCGGCCGATTCCTTTTCCAGCGCCCCGAAAGGCAATTCACAATCCTCCCAATGAATATGAACATCCGGCTCCAGCTTCACCAGATTCTGCAGGAGCTGATCATAGGCATCCTTCAATGCCGCAAGAAAAGCCTCTTTTTTCTCAGCATCGAAAGAGACAACGGCTTCCGATACATTCGGAATCGCATTGTGCTTGGTTCCTCCGGTTAAGGAATATAGTGAAAAATCCGTATTTTCCTGTAAGCGATGCAAAAGCTCCGCCATCGTTTTCATGGCATGCGTATTCACCGCAAGGATATTCATGCCGGAATGGCCTCCACGCATGCCGTCAATGCGAATGCGTATCCCCTCCTGTCCTGTACGGGCAATGCGGCTCAGAGGGAGCGTAAAGTGCCCGGAGCATCCGCCTGCACACCCGCATGTAACATATCCCTCCTCTTCCGAATCGATGTTAATCAGATATTTCGCATCGAGCCACGAGGGATCCATGCCAAGTGCGCCATCCATTCCTACCTCCTCGGAGGTCGTAATCAGCAAGTCGATTGCAGGATGTTCTTTCAAATTGTCCAAAAGCGCAAGGCCCATTGCCACACCGATTCCGTCATCTGCGCCGAGCGTCGTTTCATCTGCACGGATCCAGCCATCCTCCTCCACCATGGTGATGGGCTCGCAGGTAAAATCATGAGAAGAGCCTTCTTCCTTCACGCAGACCATATCCATGTGCCCCTGTAGAAGAATTTTTGGAAGAGACTCCAGTCCCGGCGTAGCAGGCAGAGAAATGCGAACATTGCCTACTGCGTCCATTTCCGTCTTGAGTCCACGGCTTCGTCCACAATCTGCCAAATACTCTCCGATTCTCTTTTCATCATGAGAGCATCTGGGAATCTGATTGATCTCATAAAAAATGGAAAAAACAGGATCGCTTGAAAAATCAAAAGGATTTGACATTTATGACTCCCTTCCCGCGCGTATCACCGGAATTTCCTTTTCAATGGCACTCAGACGATTTACATACTCGGCCTGCTGCTTGAGCAATGTTAATTGCTGATAGATCTGCTGCTTGACAGAATCATAATCAGAAGGCTGAGAAGGATCCAATCGGTTCTTGTGAGCCGAATAGTATTCTTTTACCTCTTGTTCCGTCACCTCAACAGCTGCAAGAATCTTATGCAGCGCATATTGCTGCAGAAGCTGCCGTTCCGCACGCGCTTTTTGTATTAAAAATTCCTCTTCCTCATCCACTTTTTTCTTTTTTGCATCAAGGTACAAGAGCTCCTGTCGAATCAGCTCATCCAAAACTCTTTCCTCACGATCCTCTTCAGGAAATACGGCAAGCTGATCTCCCAGCTGCGCCATTAAAAAATCTACATCTTCCTGATATATCGGTGTCTCGCCGACAATAGCGAGCGGTTTTCGATCCATCTTTTTTTCCTTTCTAATCCGGTCTTGTGAAATTGAAAATATTTGAAAAACAAAGCTTGTCCTTATTTTTTTTCTTTACACCGGTCGGATGGCTTGATTGTTCGGCTGTTTTTGTCGTCGATCCGGCGAATTCCGTCGCCTTCAAAACATATTTTTCCCGCTTTCAGGAGATGTCCCAATGAACGCTTAAATTGCGCTTTACTCATCCCAAAAAGAATGTCGATGCTCTCCGGATCCGAATGATCGTTGACACGAAGAAAACCGTCATTTTGTCGAAGCATCGTTTCAATTTTATGCGCGTCCTGATGAATTCTCTCATAGGACCTGCTCTGCATACTGAGATCAATTTTTCCATCCGGCTTGATCCCGGTAATTCTTACATGAATTTTTTGACCGATTTTCAGAGCTCCCATCATCTCGGAAGAGGGAATCATCCCGTTATATTGGGAATCTACGAGTACAAAGGCTCCCATCGCAGGGTTTACAGAATACACGAGCCCTTCCGCATAATCATTTTCCTTGAAGCTCTTCGGTGTACTGAAGCGATCTTTTACACGCATGGTCGCACAAAAACGGTTTGATTTATCTAAATAGCAATAGATAAAAACTCGTTCGTATTTTTTGACTTTATGCAGCTGCTCTCGAAAAGGAAGCAGAAGATCCTTCGGCATTCCCCAATCCAAAAATGCTCCGATTTTCGAAGTATCCTTGACCTCAAGAAAAGCGAACTCTCCTACTTGTACCTTCGGATACTGCATGGTTGCAATCGGTCTGGCTTCCGAATCATACCAAACAAACACCTTCAAGGAGTCTCCGACTTTTGCTTCACCGGGCACTTCTTTTTGCGGTAAAAGGATATCTCCCTCCAAATAAGCGCCCACAGAACGCATTCGCAATATGCGCAGCGTCTGAATTTTTCCTAAATTCATGCTTCTTCACTCCCGATCATCTCCTGGTACGGCTGTGCAACAGGCGGATACGTAAATCCCTCTCCCATTACTTCATTGGCCGGATAAACAAAAACAAAAGCATGTTCATCCGTTTTTTCTATAAAATCTCGAATCCTGACATATTCACTTCGGTGTACAACGGTAACAATTACATTGTGAGGATGCTCGGAAAAGCCACCCTTCGACGGAAAAATAGAGGTTCCCCGTTTCATTTTATAATTGATGAACTCATTGATTTTTTTCCATTCCGCGGAGGTGATATTTAACACATAGCGCGGCTCCATTCCCGTGAGCACCTGATCCATAATTACGCTCTGCACATATAATCCGATTACCGCATAGAGTGCATTCGGAAGGGAAATCAAAATTCCGCTGAGGATTACGACAATTCCGTCCGCCAAAAACATCGCAAAGGAAAGCGGGATTCTTGTGTATAAATGTATAATCTTTGCTACAATGTCCGTTCCGCCCGTTGATGCATTTTGCAAAAACATCAGGCTTACCGCAAGCGCAGTCAATGCGCTGCCCATAAATGTAGCAATGAGAGGATCGTTCACCAATGGCGCCGGATTCGGCTTCAGCCACTCCAAAAAAATGGTCCACAGAGAATACACTATGGTTCCTAACAGGGTCAAAATGCCGAATTGCTTTCCCAGTATCAAAAAACCTATTAAAAAAAGCAAAAGGTTTCCGATTAACAGAACGATACCCACGGGAATGGCGGGAACTACAGAATTGATAATGATTGCAGTTCCCGACATTCCTCCGATCGCCAGCTTGCTTGGCGCCAAAAAGAAATGTGTCGCAATGGCAAGGATCAGACCGGCCGCTAAAATAATAAATGTTTTTTTTGTTTGTTCTCGCATACTCCCTCCCACACCTCCGGAATGAATCAACGATGAGTATTTTCTTGAATTTTATTCAGTGTGTCCTCAAGCGTTGCCAGAGATAAAATATCCTGCGCAAATTTTCTTGCCTCTTCTTCTTTTGCATTGAGCACGATATCTTTGATCTTAGGAATCTTGGAGGCCGGGACGGAAAATTCATCCAGTCCCATGCCTAAAAGCATGTAAGTGGCGTCCGGATCGCCCGCAAATCCGCCGCACATTCCGCACCATTTCCCTGCCTGATGCGCCGCATCAATCACTCGTGCAATCGCACGCAGAACCGCAGGATAATAGGTATTATAAAGCCCTGAAATCTTCTCATTGCCGCGATCGGCTGCAAGAATGTATTGTGTCAGATCATTGGTTCCGATACTGAAGTAATCACATTCCTTGGCCAATGCATCCGCAATCATCACGGAAGCGGGGGTTTCAATCATGATTCCCACCTCAAGACCCGCATCAAACGGTTTGCCCTCTTGCTCCAGCTCTGCCATGCACTCCTTGATATATTGGCGTACTCTGCGCAGCTCATCAACCGATATGATCATCGGCAATAAAATTTTTACATTGCCAAATGCACCGGCACGAAGGATTGCGCGAAGCTGCATTTTTAATATATCGGGACGATCAAAACAGAAGCGAAGCGCTCTCCAGCCTAAGAAGGGATTCTCCTCTTTCGGAAAATCAAAATATGGCAATCCTTTATCGCCGCCGATGTCAAGCGTCCGGATGATCAACGGCTTTCCATCAAGCATTTCGGCAGCCTTCCGATATACCTGGAATTGTTCTTCTTCCGTCGGAAAATGTGTGTTTTCCATATAAAGGAATTCCGTACGGAATAAGCCTACACCATCCGTTCCCGAAGCGATCCCGGCCTCAAGATCATTCAGGCTTCCAATGTTGCAAGCCACATCGACCGAATGCCCGTCTATGGTGACGGCTGCCTTTCCGCGAATGCTCTCCAGACGTTCTCTTTCACGAATGAGAATACTCAATTTTTCTTCGTATTCTTTCCGAAGCTCTGAATCCGGATTGATGATCAGTTGTCCGTCCTGCGCATCCAGAATCACAAAATCTCCGTCCTTGACCGTTTCGCTCACCGTGCCCATACCTACGAGCGCGGGAATATTGAGCGTCTGCGCGATGATGGAAGTATGTGATGTCTTGCCGCCAAGATCATTTGCAAAGCCTAATACATGCTCTTTATCCATTGTAGAGGTATCAGATGGCGTCAGCTCCTTGGCGATAACGATGCAATCTTCAGGCAAACTCTCCAGCGTTTGCGGAATGATCCCCTGAATTCGAAATAACAGATTGCTCCCGATATCCAAGTAATCC
>JALFST010000004.1 GCA_022779285.1 Peptoniphilaceae bacterium | reverse complement strand
ACTTTCCACCTTTATTTTACTGGCTGTATTACAGGTGAGCTCTGAGGATTTGACCATACGGAGGCAAAATCTATGATACGAAGCAAAAGAAGACTCATTACACTTCTGACCGTCATTCTGAGTCTCTTTATCGGGACCGTGCTCTATCTTACGTATTTTGAGCTTGTTAAGGCATCTGATTTACGAAACCATGCTCTGAACATGCGCAACTGGATTGATGAAACCAAGTTTGGCCGCGGAATCTTTTTGGATCGGAATAATACGGAGATTGTTTCACGAAGCAAAAACAGTGACGGAAGCTATGTGCGAACGGTCAATTATCCTCATATGTATTCACAAATTATCGGATATAATTCGGAAACATACGCAAAAAGTGGACTTGAAAAAAGCATGAATCATGAGCTTTTGAATTTATCCAAGGACAATCCGTTTTCTGCTATACGTGGAAAGATCCTCAATCCCGGTGTCGGAAATAACGTTCGACTGACCATTGATAATGATTTGCAATATACCGCTTATACTGCGCTGGAGGGGAATCGAGGCGCGGCGGTTGCTTTTCAACCGCAAACCGGACAAATTTTAGCAATGGTATCTTTGCCCAGCTATAACGTAAACGAACTGGACACGAGCTGGAATCAGCTGATAGACGATCCGAATTCGCCGCTTTATAATCGCGCAACACAGGGATTGTACGCACCGGGATCTACGATGAAGCTGATCTCCGGCATGACGCTTTTGGAGGCAGGAATCGACTTAAATTACAAGGATGAAGGTACAACAACGATCAATGGGTATCAGTATCAAAACGTCAATAAAAAAGCTTATGGAGAAATCTCATTGCGCGAAGCGTTGATGCATTCTTCGAACGTCTATTTTGCGGACAAATCGAAGGAGCTTTCTACGGAACAATTACAGGCCACGGTGAATGAGTTTGCTTTCAATGAAAAAATTCCTTTGGAAATAGAAACCAATGCATCTCGAGCGGTTTACAAGGAAGGAATGGATATCAATGTCAAAGCCTCCGACACCTTTGGCCAGGGAGAAATTCTGGCAAGTCCGCTGAATATGGCCATGGCATATGCCGCTGTAGGCAATCGGGGCAATATGATGCGTCCAACGCTGGTGGATGCCGTTTTATCACCGGATGGCACTGTGATTCGTCAACAAGCGGCGTCTGTGTTTAAGCAATTGGACAGCGCAAAATCCGAACAATTATCGGCATATTTAAAGGATACGGCAGATGCCAATGGATTGAATGATCTGCTGACCGTTCAGGGAGCCGGAAAAACAGGCACGGCGCAAACCGACAGCGGCGGTAATAATGCATGGTGCTGTGCATATGCACCTGCGAAAAATCCAACGATCGCCGTTGCCGTTGTGATTGAAAACGGCGGCTGGGGATATGAAAAAGCATTGCCTGCATGTGCGAGCATTATCAATCAGTGGTTCCATCGGTAGGGCATTTATTTTCATGCGATATTGATTTTTTTGCAAAAGAGGAGTAATATTATCACGCAATGAATTGCGTGTGGGTTTGTAGCTCAGTTGGGAGAGCGCCGCGTTCGCAACGCGGAGGTCGTGGGTTCGACTCCCATCAGATCCATGTTTTTCAAAGCCCGTTCTTGGTTTTCAAGAATCGGGCTTTTGTACATTTGTAAATGATGTGAGACCAATCAATACGCCAAAATTAAAATAATGGCGAAACTATTCTCGCCCATATTGATTTTTTCACAGCCAAATATGACATAATGGCTATGAAAAAGGAGACGCAATTTTGAGACAATTCAATTATTTAAAGCTTTATGGATTTATCTTTACCTGTTAACATATACCATACTATTGCAAAAATCCATGAATATAAGGGAAGGCGGGAACTTTATGTAGAAAACTATCCCGATGTTTTAGAGAAGATGACAGATGTTGCTAAAATACAAAGTACAAAGTCTTCCCTCTGCGAGTACGGTAGCATTTTTACCGGAATAAAAAGAATAGGGATCAAGCCGGTTCAGAATTTGTCGGTTTTTTGCCTCAGGGGAAACTGTTGCCTGACACCACAGCAGAGAAAATATACGGATTGGCAATTCGAATGCAACTGACGAGGAAATAGAGAGGGTTGTTCGGCTCACCTGTCTTGAAGATCTGATTGCCGATCTGCCGGAGGGCTATGATACTGTTCTTGGGCAAAATTTTCCGATCAGACTGTCAGGAGGACAGTTGGCGAGGTTGAATTTTGCTCATGTGCTGCTAAAACAATCATCCATCTACATTTTGGATGAATTCAGTGCGGAACTGGACGTTGAGCCGGAGAACGGAATCCTAAGCTCTAAAAAGTCTTTATTTTATCAAAGACGGATCGGTAGCGGGAAATGCACTCGTAGGCATTGGAAAAAGTCTTCATAACTTCTCTGCCGGTTGTCGAATGTGTATCGGAAAATTTTACTGCTTGCACTCTGTGGCCGGATTTCCTCAAAAAGAAGGGATTCGAATGGAACCAGTTGGAACAAAATGAAATAGAAAAATACATTGCATAGGCTCAGCCTTTCCTTTATAGTAAGATTGAAGAAAAAGTGAGGAGAAGGATCATCACTTTTTCTTTTTTTGTGCTGATAACGGTTTTTATTCTCCTCAATCGCATGCGATTCAGCTTTGTTTTTCCATGTACACCCCTGCGAGTGTGATTCACGATGCGGAGTATGAGGATGTGTATTCCGGTGACCACTCGTCAGGAATTCAGTCATTATGAATGCACGGATTGCAGAGCGGTGCGGTAAACGAGACTTTCACAGGAGATCGAAAGAGTGGGGAAGATGAGAACGGCATGGGAATATGTAAAATGGATCGGTAAGTTTTCTTTTGGGTATTTGTCGGTATTTTTCTGCTGATTTGGGGATTTTGTCATTTGTTTCTGAAATCCGCGGAGCTAATGGATCCCTTATAAACAAAATTGGGAAAAGAGAGAACATAAAGAGATTGCTTCGGCAATCTCTTTTTTTTCGGAAGAAAGGAGGAGGGGGATAAAAAATCAGAAATTCGGCAGGGAAGGCGTTTCTTCGATACAGAAGAGACGTTTTTTATGAAAATGAAAGGAAGGAATATGTTTTTGGCAAATGAAAGAAAAAAATGGTTTCCGAGGATACTGTCTCTTTTCTTAGCGTTTCTTCTTGTGCTGGGATTGTTTCCTGCAAGGCTTGCTCAGGCGGACAATTCCGTGCAAACGGGAGAGACCACGGGAAGGTGGACAAAGGGTGACACTGCGACATATGAGAATGTTATGCGTTTGACTCTTACGCCGGCTTTACAAGCAAAGCTCAAACAGATGTATCAAGGGGTGTCTCCCGGCGACTGGTTTGAAGGTTCTGAAGGAGGAATCAATGCAACGTTTTATTCTTCGGAGATGTCGCTTGAGGGAAATTTTGCCCTTTGCGCCAATCCCTTTGTGCATTCAACCTCAACATATTGTCATCGTTATCAGATCGCCATGCAGAAGCTGAATGCGGAAAATCTTTCAGAATTTATGAATGCGTACCGGAATGTTCGTTTCCCACAGGCTTTGCAAAATGAGATTGCACAGACCGAGGGCATGGACTATGTACAGTTCAATCTTGCCCGCGCTTCTCTTTACGTGTATCTGATGGGCATTCTGACGAAGAGCGTGTCTACGGAGGTTTTGGAACAGCTGACGGCAGCCTATCAGGCGGAAACCGGAAAAAGCATTGCGCTTCCGACGCTTCGCAGTCCGAGAAATGCCGTTTGGATTTCCTGGTATTATTCACCGGATCTTTATTATGCAAGAAGCTTAGGCGTATCGCATGATGTGAATGCCTTTATTTCCTTATCCTTAGGAGAGTCTATGATTTCCTTTTTATCCTATCTTCGGGAAAAGATTGAAAAAGGGGAGCTTATGGTCGAGAATGCGCAGGTCAATGTCTATTATAACGGAGGCAGTTTGACACGCTCTTCTTCCCAGGTGATTCACAGCTTCACCGGACAGATTCGCATTCTTCCGAAGGTGGGAAAACTTTCGCTTTCGAAGATTTCCGCAAAACCGGAATATACGGAGGGCAATTCCGCCTATTCTCTTGCCGGTGCGGAATATGATGTGTATTCGGACGAAAGCCTTGTGGATTCGGCAAAGGTTGGTACCTTAGTGACCGATGAAAAAGGGCAATCGAATCTTTTGGAAAATCTCATCGAGGGCACGTATTATGTCAAGGAGCGCAAGGCTTCGAAAGGCTATGCTGTAGATTCCACCGTCTATACGGTTCAGGTGACCGGAGGAGAAACCGCATTGTTAGCAGTCAAGGAAATTCCGCAGTCGGATCCGGTGGTTGTTGTATTGCGTAAAAAAGATAAAACCACCGGAAAGCCGGTAGGACAAGGCGGAGCAACGCTTTCGGGTGCGGAGTTTACGTTTCGTTTTTTCCCGGGCGAATATGCGGAGGGGGTCAATCCGGCGGAGCAGGGAGCAGAGCCTGTCAGAACCTGGGTGATGAAAACCGATGAAAAAGGGAATGTTCTTTTGAGTGAAGTATATAAGGTATCAGGAGACGTTTTTTATCTGGATTCATCAGGAAATCCATCCTTACCTTTAGGCACCATCACCATTCAGGAGACGAAAGCGCCGACGGGCTATCTTTTGGATCCGAGCGTTTTTGTGCGCAGAATTACACCGGAAGGGACAGTAGAGTATGTCGCTACCTATAACGAAGCTGAGGTGGAAAATCAGCCGCAGTCCGGAACTTTGGTTGTCGATAAATTCGGAGAACTCTTTGACGGCTGGAAAAAGGAGACGGTTATGCTTCCCGTGCAAAAAGAAGGAGAAATTGTAGAAAAAGAAGTTGAGATTCCGCAAAAGGGCGTGTCTCTCATTTTGGAACGTATCTATTGGGAAGAAGGCATGAAAAAGCAGGAAACGGAAAGTGTTCTTACCGATAAAAACGGAACTTTTTCCCGTATGGTTCCGGAAGGACAGTACCGCATTTTGAATGCCAAAGGAGAGGTGCTTGCCGAGGAAACGGTAGAGGACGCAGAAAGCAAGGAACTCAAGGTGACCTTGCCCGCGATCCAAAAGGTGGAACAAGAACGCAAGGACGGGATCGTGGAAAACAAAGACTTTTCCTATTCCAAAGCCACCTACCGAGAGGAACGTTTGGGCGGCGCAAAATTTGCGCTTCGAGCCAAAGAAGATGTGAAATCCTATGACGGGAAAACCGTATTTTTCCGAAAAGGGGACGTGCTTCCCATTGCGCAAAAAGAGATCGTGGTCGAGGGCAAGACGCTGTATCCAAAAGGGGCGGTAATTTCCGTTCCGCCTCTTTCCAAAGAGATGTTGGACAATCCGGAGCTGGTTGCGCCGTATTTTGTGACGGAAACGGAGGAAGCGAGCACCATTTCCCGGATTCCGCTGGGACACTATGCAATGCAGGAGGTGGAAGCGCCGCAAGGCTACCGTTTGGATGAAAACGTGCGCGAGTTTACGTTTACTCCGCAGGAAAGCACGGTCAAAGCGGATCTTCAGCATTCCGGAAAACTCATCAATGCGCGTCAGATTCTGAGCGCCAAGCTTCAAAAAGAGGTATTGCCGACGGAATATTTCGGAAGAGAAGGCTTTGAAAATATTGTCATCGGTCTTTTCACCAAGGAAGAAATCGAGGGGCTCGCGAAGGATTCTCCGGTAGCGGTTCTGGCGCCGGATGCGGACGGAAAGCTGGAAGCGAAGGATATTCCGCAGGGAAGCTATTACTGGAAGGAAATTGCTGCCAAAGACGGATATGTTCTTTCGGAAAAGGAAATCGCCGTGCAGGCGGATTTTGACGAAAATCCCACAACGGATAAGGTGATTACGGAAAAGACACCGTTGGAAAATCAGCCGGAGGTGTCGAAGACGGTTCGCATTGTCAAGGTCAATCAGGAAACTCAAAAGCCGCTGGCAGGTGCCGGATTCCGGCTCTATGCCGTGACGAAGGACGGAAAGAAAGAAGTTGTGAAGGGCAAGGAATCGGTCTTTTATACAGATGCCAAAGGAGAGATTGCCATGGAGGGTCTGCCGGTCGGAAGCTATGTCCTTGTGGAGGTCAAAGCGCCGGAGGGATTTGTCAAAGCGGATACCGATTACAAAATCGCAACGTCCAAGGATACGCATACGGAGCTTTCCATCGGCAATGAGCCGACAATGCTTATCATTCGCAAGTATGATAACCGCACCGGAACCTATCTCAAAGGAGCCACTTTGCAGCTGGTGGAAGAAGACGGAACGCCGGTTTATCTTGATGAGAACGGCCATGTGACTACCAAGGAAAACGGAAAACTTGCCGAGTGGGTGACAACGGAAAAGGACTATGAGTTTCTGGTGAAAGGCCTGACGGTGGGGAAATCGTACCGAATCGTAGAAAAGGCGGCGCCGAAAGGATATGCCACGGCGGATCCGGTGGATTTTATGCTGGATAACGTCTCCGGTGTGCAGCTGACCAATGTAGCGAATCAGCCGACAATTTTTGAGTTTTCGAAGATTGACAAAAAAACAGGTAAGCTGCTTGCTGGCGCACATCTGCGCATTTTGGATCCAAAGACAGGAGAGGTGATAGCGGATTGGGTGAGCGAAGAGAAAGCGCATCGCGTCATCGGCCTTTCCGTTGGAAAGGCATACCAATGGGCGGAGGTCAATGCTCCGGAGGGATATCAAATAGCTTCTCCGATCACATTTATCGTGAAGGATACCGGCGAGATTCAAAAATGCATTATGGAAGATGAACCGATTCCGCCGCTAACCGTGGCACCGCCAACGGGAGACAGGCCGCTGTTTCCGCAATATTTCTGTATGTTATTTGCCGTTGTGTTTTTGATGATTGAAAAAAAGAAAATGAAAAGAAAAAAGATCATGCATTCATAAAAAGGGGCGTCCACATAAGGATGCCCCTGAATCATTTCAGCTTGTTCGCATGGAGCGCAGGACATGAATGAGTTCGTCCACGGCTTGCGGAGGAGTCGCCCATGAGGTGACAAGCCGGATACAAATTTGCGAGGGATCCGTCTCTTCCTGTACCTCAAAACCGAATTTCTGCTGAAGATTTTGGCATTCCTTTTCGGTCAGATATAGAAAAATCTGGTTGGATTCCACACGTGCGGCAAAGTGAAAAAGATCCTTCAGATCTTTTTCAACTTTCATGGCCAGCCGGTCGGCGTGTGTTGCCAGCTCCATATAAAGATCATCTTTAAAGAGTTCCAGATACTCCAGCCCGAGAACTTTGCCCTTCGCGTATACGGCGCCTCTTCCTTTCATATTACGAAAGAAATTCTTTTTTAAATCGGAATGAAGCAGAATCAGAGCTTCTCCGAGAAGCGCTCCGTTCTTTGTACCGCCGACATAAAAAGCATCACAAAAAGCGGACAAATCTTCCGGCTTCAGATCGCTGTACGGGGATGCGAGAGCGGCGCCCAGGCGTGCCCCATCGAGAAACAAAAAAAGTTTATGTTTGGCACACACATCATGAATGGCTTCCAATTCTTTTTTTGTATATACCGTACCAAGCTCTGTTGCGTTGGAAACATAGACTGCACGAGGAAGCACCATATGATCATCGGCGCTATGGAGTCTGACCAGGCGCTCGATGCTTTCTGGTAGAATCTTTCCGTTTTCATCCTCGGCAAGTAAAATTTTATGGCCTGTCATTTCCACAGATCCGGCTTCATGGAGATGAATATGTGCTTTTTTTGTTGCAATGATCGCTTCATAAGGACGGAGCATATGATCAATCATCGTAAGATTCGTAATGGTACCTGCCATAAAGAAATAAATATCGCTGTTCGGACAATGAAAATAGGAGCGCAGGAGCTCTTTTGCTTTCTCACAGAACGGATCTTTCCCGTAGCCCGGGGTTTGCGTGTAGTTATGATCATGGAGTGCCTTCAGGATTCTTTCGTGTGCCAATTCATTATAGTCATTATTAAAGTAGAACATGGATTTTCTCCTTTTTTTGTACTCAGCAGAACTATTGAGTGATTTGAAATTGAATTTTTCCATGATGCCTGTAATTTTTGAGACAGACATCCTTCAGATCTTTGCTGTTATCAAAATCAAAAAAATCATTGCAATGCGGATTGAGCCAAAGCGTGGGGGCGGGGAGATCTTCCAGCGTATCAAAGCGGCGAATCTGCTCCTGAATCCCTTCCACCTGATTGACATAGATATGAGCATCTTTAATTGACCAATCCATAGTGCCGGGAATCAAACCTGTTGTCTGTGCAATCATAGAAAGAAAGGTTGCATACTGAGTGATATTGAATGGAAGTCCCAGAGGAACATCGCAGCTTCTTTGATGCACCCATAGGTTGAGTCTTCCGTCAGTGACATCCCATTCCGTGGACCAGACACAGGATGGAAGCACAGCGGTATCCAAATAGTCGTCCTGCCAGAGGCTGAGTACAAGACGCCGATCTTCGGGATTGGTTTTTAGCGTACGAATCAGCTTTTGCGTAAGCTGAAATTTTTTCGTGATAAAGCCATAGGCCGTTCCGATGGTATGCGCGAATTCCCTTCCGATTTTTTTTACTACTTTTTCTTTGCGGAGCCCTGAAGCAGTAGGCACATTTTGTTCTGCATACCAATTGCCATCCTCTTGAATTTCCCATTCATCCCAAATATGTACATTACGTTCCTGCAGCCATCGTACATCATTCGACTGAACCTGCCATATCCAGAGCATTTCAAGAATAGCCTGTCGTATAAACACCTGTTTCGTTGTTAAAATCGGAAATTCTTGAGACAGATCGAAATGGAAAGAGTATGCCGGAAGCTTGTACGTATCTACACCGGTGCGATTCTCCGCACGATGGCCATGGTTTAGGATCTTTTTACACAATGCAATATAGTCATGGTCAAATTGTGACATAAATACTCCTTATCTTGTCAGTTAATACTTTATTGGAAAAAGAAAAAAGGCTGCTGAGCAACCTTTTAGAGACAGGATTCTTTGGGGGTAGGGAGTAAAACAAGCTCCTGAGCAAGCTCATCAATGTTTCCGCATCCCGTTGTTAAAATCATATCGCCCGGCTTGACTACGGATTCCAGATAGGCATGAACATCTGAAAATTCGGCAGCGTATACCGCATCATCTCCATTTTGTAAAATGCGTTCAACCAATTCCTCGGAGCGTACCGAACCGTCATCAATTTCGCGGGCTATTTGAATTTTTGTGATGATTGCCTGATCACAGTTATGGAAGGAACGTGCAAAATCATTCATGAGGGTTTTTGTACGTGACATCGTATAAGGCTGAAATACACAGTAAAGCTTACGTGTCGCCTGCTCCTTCAGCGCCTCCAGAGTCGCCTGGATTTCCGCCGGATGATGCCCGTAGTCGGTCAAAACCTTCGCACCGAGAAAATCTCCCAGGTATTCCATACGGCGGTGCAGGGAATGGTAGGATTCAATGCCGGCTTGAATGGTATCCAAATCGATTCCACACGCAAGGGTGGAGATAATCGACGCACAAGCATTGCGGATGTTGAAACGGCCGATGATATTGAGATGGAAATCGCGCTCCGTACCGTCGGGAAAGCATAGGGTAAAGGAAGGGTGACCTACAGCATCAAAGGAAACATTGGTGGCGTTGTACATGGCATTCGGATTTTCAATGCCATAGGTAAGCGCCGTGCCGCGAACATGCTTCAGAAGTGTTCTTGTATTAGGATCATCTGCATTAATTACTGCAATGGCATCCTCAGAGAGATTATCCATGTAGTTTTCAAAAGCATGTACGATATCATCCAGATCCTTGAAATAATCCAGGTGGTCTTCATCGATGTTTAAAACAATGGCGATCTTAGGATAGTAATAACGAATATTTCCTTTGTATTCACAGGCTTCGGCAAGAAAATATTCGCCATCACCGGATAAGACATTTCCTCCGATATCATCCAAAGATCCGCCCAAAAGAACGGTAGGATCATTTTGCGTTTTGATCAGGATATCGGCAATCATGGATGTGGTGGTCGATTTTCCGTGAGAGCCGGATACGGCAATCGAATGGGGATAATTTTTCATCAGCTGACCGAGAAACTGACCGCGAGTCATGAGAGGACGACCCGTGGCGCGTGCAGCCTGAAGCTCCTCGTTGTTCTCCAAAATTGCATCCGTGTAGACAAACAGATCCTGATTTTGGATATTCTGAGCTGATTGACCGATCGTTACAGAAATTCCGACATTTTTCAGATGATTGATGTATTTGTTTTCACGAACATCAGATCCGGTTACATGGAAGCCATGGTTATGCAAAAGTTCGGCGATACCGGACATACTTACGCCTCCGATTCCAATAAAATGGACATTGTGGTATGTGGTATCATGTAATTCAAAAGGAATCATTTTTTCTCCTTAAATACTGTTTTGAATAAATTCGATACTGTAGTATATCATAATATTAAGAAAAACTCCCTCTTTCAGCATAGGCAAAGTTTGTGTATAGAACACAAGCATTATTGTCATAAAGGGCTAACAGATTTTTTATGGAGCACTTAACGTACTACAACATGTAATTCTCTCGGTCGTTTAGTGAGAATATATCCAATGCTTTTGCAAAATCATCGTCTCAAGGAGAAATGGATTTCCATCTCGTTCGCATTGTTTCCTCTTTGCCATGAGAAATTTAGAGGTCTATGTCTTAGCTGAAGTACCGGAACGCATAACCAGTCAACAAAATTGATTTTGAAGTGAAAAATCTTTGTCAAAAGCGCAATATACTCCTGCTAAGGGGGTAATCATTGACGGGCCTATGAGGAGCTTCCAATCATTTTTCCATATGCATTGTATCAAGGCGATTCAGATCCTGCTATGATAAAATATAAAAAAAGTGCAGTCGCTGCTTTTTGAATACAATGGTCGTGGTGTACAGGGTGATATTATGAATAATACTCGAATTATGCAAGTTATAGAATTACTGAATAAAAGCGAAGATTATATGGCGATACAAGAGCTTGCCAAGAGGGTTGGTGTTTCTTATGGCACCCTGCGTTCTGATTTAGATGATTTGGAGTCCCTGCTCCCTGAAGATGCTCGGATTATACGGAAAACAGGCGTTGGGGTGAAAATGCTCAGCAGTTCAGAGACAGTTTCTCGTTTAAAAAATGACCTCCTTGGAGGACTGAATTCGAGTTATGCAACCCCAGGAAATCGCGTTATTTACATTAGTTTACGCCTGTTATTATCTCTGGGAGCAATTCGTGTATCCCAATTGTGCAATGAACTGCATGTCAGTGCTTCAACGATCCAGCATGATCTCGATAAAGTAAAAAAAATATTACAGAACTATAAAATAAAATTGGAACGAAAGCAGAATTCTCCTATGTCAGTGATAGGTTCCGAGAGAAGAATTCGTAATTGTGCCATCGATTTATTGCGCAGAGATCCCTGCATGAAGGATATCATTGATCTCGTGGTTGGAAATAGTGGCCTACGGGAGGATGATTTTCCGATCCCTTATTTGCCGGTTAATGTGACGAGTATCAAGGAATTGATCGAAGCGTATCTTTCGAATCCGACTTCTTACTGGCATTCCATTCCCTTGCGCTCCTCGACATCTTTATTTGTGGCACTTCTCCTTACCTGTTACCGTGCAACGCAAGGACATCCGGTCATGCTGTCCAATGAATTCATAGATTATCTAAAGAAACAGCCATTATATGATGAAATCAGAGCAATTGTAGGAAACCTCAATGCAAGAATCGGCATCACCTTATCGGAAATGGAATTGCGGTTTTTGCAAGTGCATTTGCTGGCTCAGCAATCGGACTTGCGTTATCAAAATGAGGAGCAGGGAGAGGCGGCTTTTTTTGCAAAAAAGATTATTTCCAATTGGAATAAGACCTTCGATTTGACGATTTCCTCCTCATATTTTGTGAATATGTTAGCCGATTATCTGCGTTCAGCAATCCTTCGTATGCGTCATGGTTTGCCGAGTTCCAACCCTTTGCTGGCCGTGATAAAAAATCGGTATCCACTTCTATTTGAAAAATCTTTCAGTGACATCGTTGCTGCTATGGAGGAATTGGAGATACAAATTCCAGCTGTTGAAGCTGGCTCAATTACCCTTTTTTTATTGTCTGTCCTTGAAAGAAAACAAGAGCCTGTTACAGCTCTCTTTGTCTGTCATTTAGATCGGGGCGTACAAGAGTTTCTGAAGTCACGGATAGAAGCTCATATTCAAGAGATTTGCATCCAACAAACTTGTAGTTACCCCGATTTTTCCAGCATGGATCTTAGTCAATTTGACCTTGTTATTTCAACGATACACCTAAAAACAAACTATGATATTCCCGTTTTTGTGATCCCCGCCTACCTGGAGGAAGAGGACTCAGATGCTCTGCGCAAGCGAGTATGTTTCATTCAAAAAAATAAGGCGAAAAATAGATATCTGCAATAAATACAGTATTAATATTATATTAAATATGCTTTTTATCCCTTTGATTTTAGGATTATTTTTCTATAGGATGAAGTATAGAAAACATAATTCAGAAAGGAAGAGCATATGAAACATATTAAAATTGCTGCGGGCTTGGCCCATGTTGATTATGGTCACATTGCTGATGTTGTCAAAGAGGTTTCAGAAGCAGGCGTTGATATCATTCATTCAGATGCCGCTGATATGCATGATCTTCAGAACATGAAACTAATGGGAGGACACCAGATCATTAGTGCGATTCGACCGATGACAGACTTGCCCATTGAGAATCATATCTATACGATTTCGATGGATCTTATGTATATCGATCAAATTGCCGAAGCAGGGGCCGACTACTTGATTATTCCGGCAGAACACTTTATTGGAGCTCAATTAGCATACATTATTAACTGGTGTCGAGAACGAAAGCTAAAAATAGGGCTCACCCTGGGATGTTATACGCCGCTTTGCTTTGTTGATGAGTCGATTTATGATATCGATCGCCTGCACATTGTTACACATGGAGTAGATGAAACCGATGGGAAGGATAACTGGGGTTGGAGAAAAAGTGCCATCGATTTGGTGAAACGGGCAAGAAAGATGATCAATGAAAAAAATCCGGATTGTGAGCTTGCTATTGATGGGGGGCTACGAGTAAACAATATGGACCCATTAATCGAGGCCTGCAGTCCCGATGTCATAGTCCTTTCGTCCGCCATTTTCAAGCACCCTGATGGATATACGGCAGGCGTAAAAGCTTGCCGAGCAGCAATTGATGCGGCTGCTGAAAAATTCGGTTTATAAAAATGAAGAAACAAAGATTACGGTTTATCGATGATGAATTATTCCTGAACTTCTTGCAAGACCTTCGCATCTCCAACCCTCAGGCGGCGATTGAGGTGTATTGCCAAGGCAGGATTTCCCTTCTGTTTTTGCCGCAAGCGATGAGTAGGGATAAACGCAATTGGCTTCGCCGCAAGAGAAATACGGTTCTACAATTTGGCATGTCCACCTATGATTTTCATAAAAAAGTACAAGGAGATGAGAGCTTGCTCTCCTCGAAATACGGGCTAAAAGCCGAAGATTTTACGGCGGTTCCAGGCGCGATTCCTTTAGAGATAGAGTCGGTGGGAATTGTCGGCTGCTTGGCAATAACGGGCCTGTCTCCAGAAGAAGACCATGAGTTAGCCGTTCACTTGTTGAATTTAGCAATCGGGCGTCAATATGAATGATTTTTTCTTTTGGGACGAAGAGAAGTTTATCAGGGATTTATCAAGTCTTATTCAGATTCCCAGCGTCTACGATGAGACTACAGTTGCTCAAGACGCTCCTTTTGGAAAGCCGATAAAAGAGGCTTTCCAGATGATCGCTGACTTAGGAATTGCGTATACCTTAAGCCCTCATTTTGATCAGGGATATGCCATGGACTTGCGTACAGGGGACGGAGATGATTATATAGGAGTTCTCTGTCATGCAGACGTTGTTCCAGCGGAAGAATCGGAATGGGATTCAGATCCATTTTCCTTACGAAAGCAGGGAGATTTTTTGTTCGGAAGGGGCGTGAATGATGACAAAGGACCTTTGCTTCTTCTAATGCAAGTCATCTCACAGTTAAGCAAGCAACATCAAAGACTCAAGCCCATTCGATTAATCATTGGTGGGGCGGAAGAAACAAGCTGGGAGTGCGTCAATCATTATTTTTCCAAAGAAAAGCAACCAGCCCTTGCTTTTTCTCCCGATGGAGATTTTCCTATTGTGAACCATGAAAAAGGAATATTAAAGGTTCGCATCCACTTTCCCTACCTTCCGGATAAGGAGATTGAAGAGATCATTAGTGAAGAACAGGATCTTTACACTTGTGATAAAGTTTCCATCCGCTGCAAGGCAACAGAAGAATATCTACATTTTCAGGGAGAACGAGCACTTTCCAGGCACCCAGAACGAGGCTCTAACGCAGTATATCCCATGTTGGAGTTTTTGAGACAGAGAAAGCTGCTCGATGAAAAGAACGAAAGCTCCGTTGCTATGATGGGAAGATTTCTTGAACGGTATTGTTCACAGATTTTTATGAAAAGTTTTGGTGATAAGACAAGAAATATTCAGGAAGCAACAGTCACGATCCTATCCTTGTCTATGGGAAAGGACAAAGCGTGGATTGACCTTGATTTTCGTTATGAGCAGGCATCCAATGAACAAGATTTTCTCCGATGGCTGGAAGAAAAAGTGCAAACGATGGGGGGATTTCTTGAGCTTCGAAAGCACAAGCCCTTATTAAAAATAGAGGAAAACGACCCCTTGATCATAGCCTTGTTGGATGCATATGAAAAAGTGACAAAGGAAAAGGGAATACCGATGACAAAGGGAGGGGCTTCCTATGCCAGGGCCTTGAATCATGGAGTTTGCTTTGGCCCAACCTTTCCCGGGGAAATTCCGAACTGCCATATGCCAAATGAAGTGATATCTTTAACTTCTTTCAAAAAAGCAGGACATATTTATTACGAAGCCTTAAAAACATTGGCTTTACAGTAAAAGGAGAAAAAACTATGAAAAATATAAAGGCAAAGCTTCAAACCTTTGCTGGAGCAATGATGGTTCCAATCATTCTTTTTGTTCTGGTTGGTTTCTACGTGAGTATTGGAAGCGCGCTAAGCAATTATGCATTTAAGAACGGCTTCTTACATGTGCTCTTTTCTCTGTTTGCACAGCTCGGTTTCATGTTCATGAACAACCTTGAAATTTGGTTTGCGATTGGAATTGCCTTTACTTTGGCAAAAAAAGAAAAGGGTTGGGCTGCATTTGCTGGGATTGTTTTTTATTTCGGCTTTATGACGATTGTGAAAAGCTATGCAGAATCTCAAGGATGGACGGAAGAGACTGTCCAAGTGCAGGCCTTGCTGCAAAAAGGATTCACTGAGCAGCAAGCACTGAACTTCAACGCGCTTTGGGGGACACCACAAGGGATCTTTAGCTACAATATGGGGATTTTTTCAGGGATTCTATCGGGTCTATGTGCTTCTTTTATTCACAATAAGTTTGTTGACACAGAACTGCCCGCCATGTTCGGCTTCTTTGCAGGACCTAAATTTGTCATGATTTTAGTGACCCTTGCCGTTATACCCTTTGGCATTGCTGTTTATTATATCTGGCCATTTATAGCCAGAGCTTTACAGGCTTTGACAGGATTTATAGCGAGCTCAGGATTATTTGGAACCTTCTTATTCGGGACGGCAGATAAAATGTTACTCCCCTTTGGTATTCACCATCTCATTGCATTTCCTATTGAATATTCAAGTGTGGGTGGTAGTCTACAAATCGACGGTGTCATGTATGAAGGAGTTCGAAATATCATCAATGGTCAGGCGGCTTCACCCAATGTCACAGGTTATATCGTCCGAAACTTTACAACAGGGCGAATTCTGTTCCAATTAGCGGGATTGCCTGGGGCGGCCTATGCTATGTACAAGACGGCATTGCCGGAAAACAGGAAGAAGGTTGCCTCTCTGTTGATCCCTGCCGTCTTGACTTTAGCGCTTGTTGGAATTTCAGAACCTATTGAGTATACTTTTCTCTTTGTTGCTCCGGCATTATATTTTTTAGTCTACGCACCTCTTGCGGGGCTCTGCTATGTAGTTGCTGAAGTGGCGAAGATTTCGATCAATGGTCATGCGCTCTTTTTCATGATTCCAAATATTTTCCAACCGCAAAAGGTACATGCAATGCCCTTACTCATCTTGCTTCCTCTCACTTTTCTGGTTTATTATTTTGTCTTTAAATTTGTAATCCAGAAATTCGACCTGAAAACGCCTGGAAGAGATCTTGCATCCAAAGGGATTAAGCTGATGAGCAAGAAAGAGTATCGAGATTTACAGGCACAAAAAGAATCAACGCCTGCCGATACCAAAAAAGATTCTCTCGAGAATAACATTATCGCTGCATTAGGTGGAGCTGACAACATTGAAACAATTACAGCCTGTGCTACGCGCTTGCGGGTTACCGTCAAGGATCCCGGCCTTGTTGCCGATGATGATTCTTGGAAAAACGATTTAGAGGCCATCGGCGTTGTTCACAATGACCGAGCTTTGCAAATTATTTACGGCGTGAGGGTTCAAAATATTTTGACTCGCACGAAGGATATTTTGAACTTAGACTAGGAGAAGATATGGGCATTTTCGGTTTTGGAAAAAAGAAAAAAGAACTTTCTATTGTATCTTTACCGGTCAAGGGTAAAATTATAGCTTTAAGTGAGGTGAGTGATGCAGCCTTTGCTCAAGGAATGATGGGCCCGGGTTTTGCAGTAATTCCGAAAGAGGGGGTAGTGGTCGCCCCATTAAAAGGGACAGTAACATTTATTGCTCCGACTGGGCATGCTATTGGAATTACCTCAGAGGATGGAGCAGATCTATTGATCCATATTGGAATTGATACCGTTAAATTTGAAGGAGAAGGTTTTATACAACTGGTTCAAGAATCGGATCACGTGGATAGTGGGCAACCTATCATCAAATTTGACAGAGATTTATTTGTAAGCCAGGGAACTGATACATCGGTTATGCTTGTGATTACCAATGCTGCTGATTTCTCTGAAATTTCGGTAGAGCTTGATGATCCTCAAGGGCATTGCCTGAAATATAAAAAATAAGTGATCTCTCCTTCTCACCCAGAAGCCGTCAGTACCGATTTTGACGGCTTCTGGGTGATTTATTTTTTGGAGGAAGCTATCAGGCATTATCGATTGTGAGTGTTAATCAATATTCTCCGGAAAGTTCATAGAGTAGAGTCACATTAGCGGCTCAAAGGGAATGCAGCCACTTTGACAGAACGGATATTCTCGGTCATGCATTTTTTCTGCTGAGGGAGAATGAAACTTTGCAGGGCGCACGATACTCTCGATAGAAGAGGGCTCTTTCGTTCTTAAAGTTTTTTCTTTTGTTCAGTCAAACCGTCGCGCCTTGCGGGCTCTTGCACGATTAGCCCATGCGGTTTCCTATGAATTCGCTAATCTTCAAATAATACTGTCTTATGCACTCACCTATGGATGAGAATTTCTTATTCCGGCACAGGTTGAGTTCTTCCCCCGGTATCTGCAAAGCGAAGGATAATATGGGCTCAAACCGACTGACAATGATGAAACCTTGCAAATGAAATGAACTATGTAAGACGGTGAATGTATCAAAAGCATCTCTAACTGCATGCGCAACAAATATCTTGATATTTAGGAGCCGAGGATGAGATTAAGAAAAACTCCCTCTTTCAGCATAGGTAAAGTTTGTGTATAATTATAATGTTTATGCCGGGTGAGCATTTACTTAGTATGTACCCAGTTAGGAGGATGTATGACAAAAGTGGCGATTCTGCGATCGTCGTTCCTGGAACAGTGGGAAGGGAAAGGACAAGAGAATCTCACACATGTCCTGAATCATGACCATCGCTATTTTGTGGAAAAGGCATGCCGGGAAAAGCAATGGGAGATTGCAGATTCCATCCATGATCTTCAGGAAGGCGATATCTGTTTTAATATTTCAGCTGTCGGTCTTAATGAGGAACATGCCTATCAATTTTTGGCATCGGAGCAGACAACTTTGCGTGATGCATATGGCAATTTATGTGGAGTCAAAATATTAGGCCCCGACCACTCCTGGCTTTCCGAGATGGAAGAGACCATTTCTTTTGAGGATTTTACGGAGCAGTATTTTACAATTTATCAGGAAGCAGATGAGGACCGCTTTGACGAGGTTTTTTTAGAGGCACCTGTTGTAGATTCCTTCCGGAATTTGGAAATTGCCGAAAAGCTTTTAGCAGGAGCTCTTTGCGACCAATGGATGAAAAAGGGAGTTCGCATTGATGATTCGACGTCTGTTTTCATCGATCCTGAGGTGGAAATCGGTCCGGGGACTCATATCGAACCGAATGTGCGCCTTTTGGGAAAAACAAGGATTGGAGCCGGCTGCAGGATCACCGCAGGCTCGGAGATCGTGGATTCCATTTTGGAAGAGCACGTAATTGTGAAGCATTCCCTGATTGAGGAATCCTATATGGAGGAGGGGGCCAACATCGGTCCTTATTCTCACCTGCGCCCGAAAGCACATCTGGGGAAACATGTGCATATCGGAAATTTTGTCGAGGTCAAGAATGCCGTTTTGGAGGATGACACCAAGGCCGGCCATTTAGCCTATATCGGGGATGCGGATGTCGGTAAGGACGTCAATATCAGCTGCGGTGTGATCTTTTGCAATTATGACGGCAAGCGAAAGCACCGTTCTCACGTGGGGGATCATGCATTTCTCGGATCAAACGCTAACCTGATTGCTCCCGTCGAGGTGGAGGAAGACGGATTTATTGCGGCCGGTTCCACAATTACCAAAAAAGTGGAAAAAGGGGCATTGGCACTGGAACGCGCTGAACAAAAAAATATTGCAGGATATGTTGAGAAGAGAAAAGAAAAGGGAACACTTTAAGACATTGAAAAAAGGGAGGCCATCAAGTGGAACGAGTCGGGATGAAGATTATGTCGGGGAATGCCAATATTCCTTTAGCAGAGGCTGTATGTAATCGGTTGAACACGAAGCTTTCAGAGGTGGAGGTCAAAACATTTGCAGATGGAGAAATCTCTGTCAAAATCAACGAAACGGTACGCGGGTACGATGTGTTTTTGATTCAGCCGACGAGCTATCCCGTCAATCATCATCTGATGGAAGTGCTCATTATGGCCGATGCGTTGAAGCGTGCATCCGTCAGCCACATCAATCTTGTAATTCCATATTACGGATATGCCAGACAGGATCGCAAGACGAGCGGACGCGAACCCATTACTGCAAAGCTTGTTGCGGATTTGCTGGAAACGGCAGGGATTGATCGTGTGGTTACAGTCGATCTCCATGCAGGACAAATTCAAGGGTATTTTGATATCCCCGTAGACCATTTTCAGGCAGGCCGTCTGTTGTCGGAATATTTTGCTCCGCTGGTAAAGGAAAATCCCGAGGAGTGGACCGTAGTTTCTCCGGATTTGGGGGGAGTCACCCGAGCCCGCGCATTTTCACATCTTTTGAACCTTCCGATCGCCATCATTGAAAAGGTTCGTCCTCGTGCCAATGTTTCCACTGTAGTGGATATCATTGGCGATGTAAAGAATAAAAAATGCATCATTATTGACGATATCATCGATACTGCCGGAACGATTACCAATGCGGCCAATTATCTGGTGAATCAGGGCGCAAAGGAGGTCTATATTACGGCAACGCATGCGCTCCTGAGCGGCAATGCGTGTGAAAAAATCCAAAATTCCGCGGTGAAAAAATGCATTGTGACCGACTCCATCCTGTTACCGCAGGAAAAGAGAATTGAAAAGATCGAAATCATGTCCTTGGCGCCGCTTTTGAGCGAAGCGATTCGCCGCATCTATAACTTTAAATCTATCAGCGGGATGTTTGCGAGATGAGTACTTTTTTGATTGCCGGATTGGGAAATCCCGGTACCAAATATGAAAAAACAAGACATAATATCGGATTCATGGCGATTGATCAGCTGGCAAAAAAATACGGGATCTCCGTACAAAGGCTGCAAAGCAAAGCCCTGGTGGGAGATGGACGCATTGGTGAGCACAAGGTGATCTTAGTAAAGCCTCAGACATTCATGAATGCATCGGGCGAGGCCATCGGTGAGCTTGCGCGATATTACCGCATTGAACACGACCATATTCTTGTTCTTGTTGATGATATCGATATTCATTTAGGCTCGCTTCGCATTCGGCCGGATGGCTCGGCCGGTACACACAACGGCTTAAAATCTGTGATTGCCAAGCTTCCGGGAACGGATTTTCCGAGAATTCGGATTTCGGCAGGACGAAAACCCGCCTATATGGATTTAGCGGATTTTGTGCTCAGTCCATTTTATGCAGACGAGATCAAAATACTTGAGGAAGAGCTGGAGGCTGCCGTTTCCGCAACGGAAGAATTCTTATGCCATGGAGTTGAAGAAGCAATGAATCAATGGAATGGTTGGATTGCACCTTCTGTAGAAACCTATCCTCCCGAAAAAAAAGAACAGATTATGAAAAATGAAATGCTCCGTGAAAAAGAAGCAGAAATACGTCGCAATGCGAAGTCCTGCAAAGAGGAGACACGATCGAACGAATGACAGCGATTACCACCTGTTTACACAATGAACCGCAATATGTTCGCCTGGTAGAAGAGGTTGCGCGCGGTAGGCGCAGCCTCTATCTTCATGGAATGGTGAAAGAGAGCACAGGTCTTTTTTTACTTTCCCTCTCGGAAAATTTAAATCGACCTGTTTTTGTCGTCTCGGAAAACATGAAACGATCGATGGAATTAGCGGATGAAATGCGATCCGTCGCAGAGGGAAGGGCAGTTGTTTTTCCGGAAGAAAAATCCCGTTTTTTCAGTGTAGATTCTGTTGATTCCAATGCCCGCATACAGCGCTTAAGCGTGATGAGCCGTCTTTTTCAAAAGGAAAAATTGATTGTCTGCACGACCATTTCCGCATTGCGCAAGCCCATTATGCCGCCGCGAAAATTTGCCGATCGCCTTCTTTCCATCCACGTCGGTGATGAAATGGAACCGGATCAGATGATTGAAAAATTGCTCTATATGGGATATGAGCGCGTGGCGACAGTCGAGCATAGAGGCGAGTTTGCTGTGCGCGGAGCGATTGTAGATTCCTTTTCTCCTTCCGAGGACAGGCCGACTCGCATTGAATTTTTTGATGTGGAAATTGACAGCATTCGTCAGTTTGATGTCGAAACACAGCGCTCGTCCGATTCCATGCAGCATATTGTTTTTGCTCCGGCCCGCCCTCTCATTATAGAGGAGGATGATCAAAGGCTTGCATACAAGGGGATTGCACATGATTTGGATTATGCAAGGAAGCATCCGACATATGGCCGGGACGACACGCGCGCGCAGGAGAAGTTTCAAGAGGTACTTGATCGAATAGAAAGAAATGCATTTCCCCCGGATTCGGATCTTCTGAACGCATATCTTCCGGATGATGCCAGGAGCTCTTTAGAGGACTATTTACCGGATTCCGGGATTGTTGTTTTCGAAGATGCGGTACGCATTATGGATGCGGAACGAACGAGAAATCAGCAGCTTGCCGAGGAATACACCTCCCTTTTAGAACGAGGAGAGCTCCTTCGCACGCACATGCATTTCCGTACATCTGAAGACGTTCTTTCCGGATTACGGGCATATGCTCTTATCAACCTCACACAAATCCTGAAAGCCTCACGTTTTCTGGAGCCTGAAGTGCTTTTGAGCATTCGAAGCTTTGAGGTCGATCGGTTTCGCAATCGATGGGAGGACCTGATCCATTCCTTACACGTGCGCCTGCAGCAAAATTACAGAATCTTGATTTTTGCATCCGGAGGAGCGATGCCTCTTTTTCAGAGGCTGATAGAGTCTGAGATTCCGGCTACCTTAATCGACAAAGAGATGATGCGGAGCGAGGAGATTTCATGGGATCCGGGTAAGGTCTATATCACAGATTATTATCTGCCACGCGGAATGCGCTTCCCGGACTCCGGACTTCTCATACTCACAAATGAAGAGATCTTCGGAACAGGTCACAAAAAACCGAAGCGATATGCGCCGAGAAAAAAGCAGGATCTGCTGAATTATCAGGATCTGGAAACGGGTGACTATGTTGTCCATGAAATCTACGGCATCGGTACCTATGTCGGTACGGAAACCATGGAATATGATGGGATCGTGAAGGATTACATCAAAATCAGCTATAAGGGAACGGATGTGGTCTATGTTCCCACCGACGAAATGCACTTTGTTACGAAATACATCGGAAACGGCGGTGCCAAGCCGCGAATCTCAGCATTGGGCGGCATGGATTGGAAAAAATCAAAGGCACGTGCTAAGAAGGCTGTGGATGCCATCGCGGAAGATCTTCTTGAGCTATACGCAAAGCGCTCCAAGGAAAAGGGGTTTATGTTTTCGACCGACTCACCTTGGCAAAAGGAATTTGAGGATCAGTTTCCCTATGATGATACGCCGTCACAGATCAGAGCAACACAGGAAATCAAGCAGGACATGGAATCGGATCGTCCTATGGATCGATTGCTATGCGGGGATGTGGGCTATGGAAAAACGGAGGTTGCGCTTCGCGCAGCTTTTAAGGCGATTATGGATGGCAAACAGGTGGCATTTCTTGCCCCGACGACCATTCTGACACAGCAGCACTATGCAACCATGGCAAGGCGTTTTCAAAATTTTCCTATGAAAATAGACTTTCTGTCACGATTCAAAACGCGAGAACAACAGAAGGAAGTGGTGAAGGGATTGGCAAGCGGCAGTATCGATATGGTCGTCGGTACGCATCGCCTGCTTTCCAAGGATGTTCGATATAAGGATTTGGGCCTTTTGATCGTTGATGAAGAGCAGCGATTCGGTGTAAAGGATAAGGATAAGATCAAGTCGATGAAATCCGATGTGGATGTATTGACACTATCAGCAACGCCGATTCCCCGGACGCTTCAGCTCTCCTTGACAGGGATTCGAGATATGAGTCTTTTGGAGGAGCCTCCCGAGGAAAGGTATCCTGCAACCACGTACGTAATGGAATGGGATCCGGGCGTTGTTCGGGAAGCGATTCAACAGGAACTTGATCGCGGAGGACAGGTCTATTTTGTTCACAATCGGATATATGATCTGGATTCTGTATATTCAATGCTTCACGCATTGGTTCCTGAAGCGGCAATTGATGTTGCTCATGGACAGATGTCAACGCGTGAGCTTGAAAATGTGATGGAGCATTTCGTCTCGGGAGAGGGAGATATTCTTTTATCGACAACGATTATTGAAACCGGAATGGATATTCCGAATGCCAACACTTTGATTGTTTCCAATGCAGATCATATGGGACTTGCTCAGCTTTATCAGCTCAAGGGTCGCATTGGCCGTTCCGATCGTCAGTCCTATGCCTATTTTACCTATGAAAAATCGAAGATCATTTCAGAGCAATCGGAAAAAAGACTGAAGGCGATCCGCGATTTCACCGAATTCGGTTCAGGATATAAAATTGCAATGCGAGATCTTGAGCTCCGGGGAGCCGGAAATTTGCTCGGAGAAAGTCAATCGGGACATATTGAATCCATTGGATATGAATTATATGTTAAAATGCTTGAGGACGCGGTTGCCAAAGCCAAGGGAATTCTCAATCAGGAGAGCATTGAGGAAATCAATGTGGATATTCGTGTGAATGCATTCATTCCGAATACGTATATTCAACAAAGTTCCGACAAGATTATGATGTATCGTCAGATCGCTTCGATAAAGAATGAAGAGGAATATGATGCCTTAGTAGAAGAGCTCATTGATCGCTATGGAGACATTCCTGACAGTGTACAGAATCTTATGGAAATTGTTCTGATAAAGCGAGAGGCTGCCCGCATCGGCTTCTCACAAATTAAAGAAGCGGATGGTTACGTGGAGCTTCGATATGAGCAATTCGAGCTGTTTTCCGTTGAGCTATTAAAGCGGATTGCGGAGCAGTATCAAGGCTCTCTCTCATTCGATTTTCAGAATCAACCGAAAATGAAAATCCGTTCCAGTCCGTCCAAGCTTCAGGATGTGAAGCGCTTGATACAATTCATTCGAAAATTGCAAGGTACAACAATGGAGGAAAAGCATGTTCAATAAGAAAAATACTACAAAATGGATGAGCCTGGGATTGGCCTCAATGCTTCTTTTAAGCGGATGCGGCGCAAGCGGCACCTATGCCACCGTAAACGGAGAAAAAATCACCAAGGCCGCCTATGAGGAACAAATCGAGCTGTACAAGGATATGATTGCGGCTCAGTACCAGCTTTCTACGCAGGTCAAGGACCAATTGGTCAAGCAGGTGCTTATGCAGCAGGAGCTTGAGAAAAACGGTATTAAAATCACCAAAGACGACTATCAGAAGGATTATGATGCCATGGTCACCAATTATGGCGGAGCCACGGCTTATGCGGCAACGCTTAAAAAAATCGGAATTACCGATGAGCAGATGAAGCAAAGTTTGCATTTTCAGACGGTTTTGCGCATGCATCAGAAATGGTATAACGATAATCATACGCCATCAGACGACGATATGCAGAAATACTATAACGACAACAAGGATAACCTGATGACGGTCCAGGCCAGCCACATTCTTGTTTCAAGCGAGGATGAGGCGAAAAAAGTCATTGAACGAATCAATGGAGGAGAGAAGTTTGAGGATATTGCGAAGGAGGTGTCTTTAGACGGATCTGCTGCCAACGGCGGTTCGCTCGGAGAAGCCAATCCCTCCAAATATGCTCCTGAGTTTGCGCAGGCGGTAAAAACCTTGCCAATCGGACAGATCAGTGATCCTGTAAAAACGCAATTCGGTTACCATGTCATTCGTGTCGACAGCCGTAAGGAATCCTTTGATGATCTCAAGGAAACCATCATCCAGCAGCTCAACCAACAGGCCTATGCCACTTATCTCAACGAGCTTGTAGCGAACGCCGAGGTCAAGGTGGAGGGTGAGTCGACCGCTGCACCTGCCGCTTCCAGCCAGACGCAGTCAAATGACAGCCAGGCTGCAAGCGAATCCTCTAAGGCATCGGAATCGGCTCCGACAATCCCGGAGAAATCACAAGAATCGAAAGCGCAGTAATGATATTTTTCCTACAATAGGGTATAATACGAAGGGCGAAAATGATTGAAAATTAAGGAGGAACTTATGACAACACGTATTGCAATCAATGGATTTGGTCGTATCGGCCGCTTGGCTTTACGCCGCATTCAGACGCTCAATGATATTGATGTCGTCGCTATCAATGACCTCGTTCCGGGAGATTATCTCGCATATCTTCTGAAGTACGATACAATGCAGGGAACCTTCCCATATTCTGTGGAAGAGACAGAAGGCGGACTTGTCATCAATGGAGAAAAGGTCAATCTCTATGCTGAAAGGGATGCTGCAAATCTTCCCTGGAAAGAGCTCAAGGTTGATCTCGTACTGGAGTGCACGGGCTTCTATACGACAAAGGAAAAGGCGGAAGCGCATATTCAGGCCGGCGCAAAAGCGGTTTTGATTTCCGCGCCTGCAAAGGGAGACGGCGTTAAGACCATTGTATATAATGTAAACCATGATATTTTGGACGGCACCGAGACAGTTGTCTCCGGCGCTTCCTGCACAACCAACTGTCTTGCTCCGATGGTCAACGCTCTCAACAAGGAGTTCGGCATTGAGATGGCGCAGATGTCCACCGTTCATGCATATACAGCGACGCAGTCCATTCAGGACGGCCCTAAGGGCGGCAAGGATTTTCGTAACGGACGCGCTGCTGCGTTGAACACGATTCCTCAGGCTACCGGCGCTGCAAAGGCAATCGGAAAGGTAATTCCCGAGCTCAACGGCCGTATTGACGGTTCTGCCCTTCGTGTACCCATCGGCACGGGATCCATTACCGAGCTTTATTCGACTCTCAACAAGAAGGTTACTGTTGAGAAAGTCAATGCTGCCATGAAAAAATATGAAACGGAGTCCTTCCTTTACAATACGGACGCCATTGTTTCCTCCGATATTGTCGGAACAACGGCCGGATCCGTTTTTGATGCGACTCTTACAAAGATTGTGGAATTCGGTGATAAGCAGCTTGTTAAGACCTGCGCATGGTATGATAATGAATATGGATATGTATGCCAGCTTGTTCGCACCATGCAGCATTTTGCCGAACTGCTGAAGTAATTTTGTCCAAAATTGAGCTCGAAATGAAAGTGAGTTCAGGCGGAAAGCGTCTCGCTTTCCGCCTTCTTTTTTGAGATCGTATTCTGAGGAGGAAACATGAATTTGAAGAAAACTGTCGAAGATTTGGATGTTCGCGGGAAACGCGTGCTCGTGCGCGTTGATTTTAATGTTCCGCAGTCAAAGGACGGTTCGGGAAAAATTACGGATGATGCTCGTATTGTTGCCGCACTACCCACAATTGAATATCTCAGGAAAAACGGGGCACGTGTGATTCTGATGAGTCATCTGGGGCGTCCGAAGGACGGATATGATCCGGTTTATTCCATGAAACCCATAGCCGACCGTCTGTCGGAGCTCTTAAAGGATAAGGTATATTTCCTTGCTTCCGAAAAAGTTGTGGATGATCAGGTTCGTGAAGGAGTATCGGAACTCAGGGACGGACAGGTTGCTCTTTTGGAAAATACACGCTTTGTAAAAGGCGAAACCAAAAATGATCCCGAGTTTGCCAAAGATCTCGCCTCTCTTGCTGATTTATTTGTCAATGATGCCTTCGGAACAAGTCATCGTGCACATTCTTCCAACGTAGGTGTCGCTTCCGTTCTTCCCTCCGCCTTAGGCTATCTCGTAGAAAAAGAGGTAAGAATTATGGGTGGAGCCTTGGAAGATCCCAAGAGACCTTTTGTAGCGATTTTAGGAGGTGCCAAGGTCTCTGATAAAATCGGAGTGATTCGGAATTTGCTCAATAAAGTAGATGCCATTCTCATCGGCGGAGGCATGGCATATACTTTCCAAAAAGCGCTTGGATTCGAAGTCGGAACTTCTCTCCTTGAGGAGGATAAAATCGATCTTGCGAAAGAATTGATGACGGATGCGGAGAAAAAAGGCGTAAAGCTGTTGCTGCCGGTAGATGGTGTGATCGCCGATGCCGTTGCCCCCGGGCAAAATGCGGAGGTGGTTGCAATCGACCGAATTCCTGCGGACAAGATGAGTCTTGATATCGGACCGAAGACGGCGGAAATTTTCACAAGGGAAATTCTTTCCGCAGGGACCGTTGTCTGGAACGGGCCCATGGGTGTATTCGAGATTCCCGAATTTGCAAAGGGAACATTGGCAATCGCGAAAGCCATGGCGGAAAGCGATGCAATTACGATTGTCGGCGGCGGCGATTCCGCAGCTGCGGTAGAGCAGGCCGGATACAAGGATCAGATGTCCCATGTTTCCACAGGCGGCGGTGCATCTCTTGAGCTTTTAGAAGGAAAAGAGCTGCCCGGCATTGCCGCAATTGATGATAAGGAATAGGAGGAAGTATGCGTACACCGATTATTGCGGGAAACTGGAAAATGAATAAGACCCCCTATGAGGGCAGAGTGCTCACATCTCATATTGCCGAGCATGAGTTGGATGAAGCAGTGGAAGCCGTGCTTTGCGTGCCGTTTACGGATCTTCAGGCTGTCGGAGAGGCCTTCGGCAATGCAGACTTGCATCTTGGCGCACAAAATATGTATTTTGAAGAAAAGGGCGCCTATACTGGTGAAATTTCTGCAAAAATGCTTAAGGATCTCGGCGTGGAATATGTCATTCTCGGACACAGCGAGCGTCGTGATATCTTTGGAGAAAGTGATGAGCTGATCCGCAAAAAGGTTGCGAAGGCACTGGAAGAAGGACTTCGTCCGATTTTATGTGTAGGCGAATCTCTTGAGGAAAGAGAGAGCGGAAAGGCACAGGAAATTGTCGGAAATCAGCTTCTTCGCGATTTTGAAGGACTTGGCGGAACGGATTTTGAAAATATTGTGATCGCTTATGAGCCGAAATGGGCGATCGGCACAGGAAAGACGGCTTCTGCAGAGGATGCGGAGGAAATGTGTGCTTTTATTCGTCGGCAGATCGGCTCCACATTCGGAAAGAAGGCTTCGGATGATGTTCGCATTCAATACGGCGGCTCAGTAAAGCCTGAGAATGTAAAGGAAATCATGTCGAAGGAGAATATTGATGGTGCATTGGTGGGCGGAGCCAGCTTAGAGGCACATAGCTTCCTTGCCCTTGTCAACTATCGCAATTAATTCAGTATCAGCTTTTACAATTGTAAAAAGTGCTTATAAAAAATAAGGAGGAAAACATGTCCAGTATTATTGATATCTATGCTCGTCAGGTGCTTGATTCTCGTGGAAATCCAACGGTAGAGGTTGAGGTGACAACCGAGGACGGCGGTTTTGGCCGCGCCATTGTTCCGTCGGGAGCATCGACAGGTGCATTTGAGGCGGTTGAGCTTCGTGATGAGGATTCCAAGGCATATGGCGGAAAGGGCGTTCTCAATGCGGTTGACAATGTGAATAATGAAATCGCCGACCTATTGATCGGCTGGGAGGTATCAGATCAGGTCGGCATCGATAATATGATGATTGAAGCGGACGGAACACCGAATAAAGCAAATTTCGGAGCCAATGCGATTTTGGGTGTTTCCATGGCTTGTGCTCGTGCCGCTGCAGACGAATTGGGGCTTCCCTTGTATCGTTACATCGGCGGAATGAATCCGAAGGTATTCCCTGTACCGATGATGAATGTGATCAATGGCGGAAAGCATGCAGATAACTCCGTCAGCTTCCAGGAATACATGATTATGCCTGTCGGAGCGACATCCTGGTCGGCAGCGCTGCAGATGTGCGCAGAGGTATTTCACACGCTGAAGAGTGTTCTGAAGAAGGACGGGTATGCAACGACAGTCGGTGATGAGGGCGGCTTTGCTCCGAACTTCAAGGACGACGAGGAACCGCTGGCATATCTTGTCAAGGCGATTGAAGCGGCAGGCTACCAGCCCGGAGAAGACTTTAAGCTTGCGATGGATCCCGCTACGACCGAGCTTTACGATGAAGCAAAGAAGATCGGCAAAGAGGGATATTATTTTTGGAAAACCGATGTTTTTAAGACAACGGATGAAATGATCGACTATCTGGAAAGTCTTGTCAACAAGTATCCCATAATCTCAATCGAGGATGGACTTGCCGAGGAAGATTGGGATGGCTGGAAGAAGCTCACAGACCGTATCGGAGATCGTATCCAGCTTGTCGGTGACGATTTGTTCGTAACGAATACGGAGCGGCTTTCCAAAGGGATTTCCTTGGGCGTTGCCAATGCGATCTTGATTAAAGTCAATCAGATCGGAACTCTGACAGAGACCTTGGATGCTATTGAAATGGCAAAGCGCGCGGGATATACCGCCGTGATTTCTCACCGTTCCGGCGAAACCGAGGACACAACGATTGCAGATCTCGTAGTAGCAGTCAACGCAGGTCAGATCAAGACCGGCGCTCCTTCCAGAACAGACCGTGTTGCAAAATACAATCAGCTGCTTCGCATTGAAGATGAGTTTGGCGATGACGCTCAGTACCTCGGCATTGATTCCTTCTATAATTTGAAGAAGTAAATCAAAGGGCATGAACGATTAAGAAAAGGCTGAATTTCAGCAGATCTGCTGAAATTCAGCCTTTCTATTTGATTTCATTTCAGAAGCTTCTTTATGAGCCATTTTTTATTTTCCATTGATTTCATGCAGCTTTTGTAAAACGTAATGCATATCCTGATATCTTGCCTTGTCGGTATCGGCACCAAGATGGATGGCAAGATATGTGCGATTTCCCTGCTGACAGGTCACAGCCAGGTTGTAGCATTTTCGCAAGGATCCCGTTTTGATTCCCGATACCGAGGAATCATAGTAAGGGGAATGGGGATTCAAGAATTGATTGGTATTTTTCCAAATATATTTTTCGCCATCCGGTGAAATGGCCGTATATTCCGAGCTGGATACAATCTCTCGAATTTCCGGATTCTGCATCAGTTCGGAAATCACCTTTTCCAAATCCTCAATGGAGGTGGTGGCCTGATCGCTATATCCGCTCGGGTCATATAATACCGTACTGACAAAACCCTGATCCTTCATCCATTGATTGAGAGATTCGATAAATTTCGCAATGCGAGCCACATCCGTGGAGGCTGACGGATCCAATAGGGAGCCGCAATGCGCAGCAAGAGCAAGTGCGGCATCATTGCCGGAGGGAATGAGCATTCCGGCAAGAAGATTCTTTACCGTATATCGTCCGGGGCGCAGCTGAGCTGTCGAGGAATCCGCGGGAATCATATCCAGAATGTTTTGCCGAACATCTGTTACGGCATCCGGCGCTGTGAGGGAAAGAGCATATTGAATCACGAATAATTTTGCCAAACTTGCCGGCCGATTCAATTGAGTTGTTTCCTTTTTAAATAAAACAACGGGGCTGTTATCTGTAATATCCATCAGTATGGCGGAGGTCGAATGCAACTGTTCCGGTTGAATATGTATTTTTTCAGGCAATGCTTCGGAAACAGTTTTTACAATGATCTCCGAGGTGCTTTCTTCTGAGTGAACAGCAAGCTTCGCATCCATTGCATGCTCAGGAGACAATGCCAGAAGAAGCAACAGAATCAAGCTGATTCCGAAGAACAGGATTTCCAATACCGTGGAGGAATGTATGTTATGTTTTTGCTGCATAGGCCACTCCTTTCTCTCAGCTATTCTATAGTACTCATATGACATTTCAGTGACAAGATAAAAAAACAAAAATCAATCATGAAAGTAACAAATTCTGTATAATGGAAAAAATTATATGCAGATGACTTGAAGGAAAGGAGAATGAGCCATGATCATGAAGAACGAAATTCCTATTTTGGAATTCGATACGAAAACTGCTGCTGTCATTATGCCGACACATGAGAATTTGGATTTACTTTTACCCCGGAGAGCCGTCTTCGCCTTTTTAGGTGAGCATATTGATGAATATGCAAAAGCACATGATGCGGTTCAGGTCGGTACATTCTTATCAGCAACAAAAGACTATCCAATATATATGGTTAAGCATAGAGGTAAGGATGTATGCCTTTGTCAAGCGCCCGTTGGTGCAGCACCTGCCGCTCAGCTTATGGATTGGCTGATCGGATACGGAGTGAGAGAAATCATTACAGGCGGCTGCTGCGCGGCTCTCAGCAACTTTGAAGAGAATATGTTTCTTGTTCCCTACAAAGCGTTGCGAGATGAAGGAACCTCGTATCACTACATGAAGCCGTCTCGTTTTGTAGAGATGAACACGGTGGCTATGAAAGCGATCGAGAAAACGATGATTGAGCACGGATTGAAATACCGCGAGGTCATCACCTGGACAACAGACGGTTTCTATCGTGAAACCAAGGAAAAGGTAGCCTACAGAAAACAGGAAGGCTGCGAAGTGGTAGAAATGGAATGTGCTGCACTTGCTGCGTGTGCATTTTTTCGTAATGTACTATGGGGGTGCATCTTATTTACTGCTGATACGCTGGCCGACGTCGAGAATTACGATGAACGCAACTGGGGTAGAGACTCCTTTGCATATGCACTTGAATTGTGTCTTGATGCAATTGTAAATATTTGATATTTGTTCGCGTGATGGATTTCAGGAAAAAATGTGATCATAGCCGGATATTTGTGAATGAGAACGGAACCCATATTCAGCCAAAACGGAAACCAATCAATGCTTTGCTATCGCAACTAATTGAAATTGATCGCAGCCGCTAAGAGTATCGTTCCGGTTGCAACCGGCAGCGGTCGAGCATTGGCATGCCTTAAACAAAATACAACAAGGAAATGATAGCTATGTTTATGCAATTAGCTATAAAAGCTGTCGGTTCACATTTTCCCAAAAAAGAGTTGCATTTCTTTTCGAGACCTGTTATACTTTTTAAGTCGCTAAGATCTCGGAAAAGCGATATGCCTTGTTAGCTCAGTCGGTAGAGCACGCGGCTGTTAACCGCGGTGTCGAAGGTTCGAGTCCTCCACAAGGCGTTAAGCCGGGATGGCGGAATAGGCAGACGCAAGGGACTTAAAATCCCTCGATCTTTATCGATCGTACCGGTTCGACCCCGGTTCTCGGCATAGCCGAACGGCGCCGGTTGAATTAAGGCGGAGTAGCTCAGCTGGCTAGAGCACTCGGTTCATACCCGAGGTGTCAGGGGTTCAAGTCCCTTCTCCGCTATATCAGGCCCTATGGTCAAGCGGTTAAGACATCGCCCTCTCACGGCGGTATCCCGGGTTCGAATCCCGGTAGGGTCATTTTGAACACCTGGCCCGGTAGTTCAGATGGTTAGAATGCCAGCCTGTCACGCTGGAGGTCGTGGGTTCGAAGCCCATCCGGGTCGTTTAACTGAATATGGGCGAGTTCCCGAGTGGCCAAAGGGGACGGACTGTAAATCCGTTAGCTTAGCTTTCAGTGGTTCGAATCCGCTCTCGCCCATTCGGCTTAGCCGACAATTGAATATCCGTATGCGGCAGTGGCTCAGGGGTAGAGCATCGCCTTGCCAAGGCGAGGGTCGCGAGTTCGAATCTCGTCTGCCGCTTATGCGGGTGTAGCTCAGTGGTAGAGCTCCAGCCTTCCAAGCTGGCTACGAGGGTTCGATTCCCTTCACCCGCTTATGTGCCATTAGCTCAGCTGGATAGAGCGTCTGGCTACGGACCAGAAGGCCTGGGGTTCGAATCCTCAATGGCACGCTGACCGCTTGATGATCAAGCGGTTTTTTCTTGCTCAAATTTTCGGAAGCTTTTCTGCGATGATAATAACAGTCTCTGGCAGCTTTCGATTTTTTCTTCAGAAATCTCGATGATTTCATACAAAGAGAATCGATTTTCGTGTATACTGTAGAAACAGGAATAAAGGGGGAGACGATGTCAGATCTATTGCTGAAAATCGAGGAAGGTCTTGAAGAGAGTTTTCTTTACGAAAATGATCCGGACTCTTTACATATCCTGCTCTCGATCATTGAGCACGGTCATCGATTTCATCATTTTCAGCCGCATTATCAACTGATGAAAAATCTTTCGGGCTCCCTGAAGCGTATTTTGAAGGAACGCAGGGATCGCGAGCTGATCCTTCTTGCAATAAAAAAAGTATTGAATGATGATATCAATCGATTTGAGCTTGCGATCGTGATTAAGGGATATACGCAAGGAATGCAGGACTTGCGCCTGATTGATGCTTTAGAACGCATCGCTTTGGAAACCTACAGCGTGGATGAACTGGCATCCTGTCCCTTGCTCTTTCATAAGGCCAAGTCCGGAAAAGCAATGGGGGTTCAGGCGGAAGCCTTTCGTTTGATGCATGAAGACGAAAAAAAGTCAAAGGACTTGCATCGGCTTTCTAATTTTTATTGTCGAAAGCTCTTGAAAAAGAAAATCTATCGTTTGAATGACTACCTGGATCGACAAATTGTTTTGGATTTTGATCATCCGGATCAATTGAAGTCGGAGGAGGGCGCACTGACGATACGAGATCTCAATTTAATTTACAATAAATTGAATCGATATCTTTTTACCAATGTTACAAAATTATATAAGCATGCATATTGGGATGGAATCAATGACGCAGTTTTAGAGAGGTACTCTTAATGGTTATTCTCGGAATTGACCCGGGGATTGCTTTGGTTGGATATGGAGTGATTGATTATGACGGAAACCGCATCCGATGCTTGGAATATGGCGTTATTGAAACAAGCTCCAGGCTTACGACGCCGCAGCGTCTAACCATAATAGATCAGGAAATGAACCGGCTCTTCGACAGCTTCCGTCCGGATGATGTGGCATTCGAGGAGCTCTTTTTCTATCAAAATAAGACAAACGGCATCCTGGTGGCGCAAGCACGCGGGGTGGAGGTTTTAGCGGCGGCAAAACGATCCATTCCGATCTTTGAATATACTCCCTCTCAAATCAAGCAAACGATCACAGGATACGGAAGGGCGAATAAATTGCAAATGCAGAGGTCGGTTCAAACGCTATTGCGATTGAGTGTATTACCGACGCCGGATGATGCTGCAGACGGTCTTGCCGTTGCGATATGTCATGCTTTTGCACAGCGATTTAAAGAAGAAAATCTTTTGAGGTGAATCATGTATTCCTATCTGGTTGGAGAGGTAGTCTCTATCGGAAGCGATGCTTTTGTACTGGAAAATCACGGGGTCGGCTATGAAATTTCGGCATCTACTATGGCGATATCGCATTTTCAGACCGGAGAAACGTACAAGGTCTATACGAGACTGATCGTTCGAGAGGATGGCCTCTATCTTTACGGTTTTTACGATGAAGAAGAACGGAATATGTTTGAGATGCTGACGAAGGTATCGGCTATCGGACCGAAATCCGCGATCGGAATTCTATCTGCATTCTCTGCAGAAGCGATTCGGACAGCTATACTGAATAATGATATGGCTTTGTTGACAAAGGCTCCCGGCGTCGGCAAAAAGACGGCCTCCAGAATTATTTTAGAGCTGGCCGATGACATGAAAAAATTAGGACCTGTTGTGTCGAAAGGCGAACAGATGAACGAGGCAGCTTCCTCAACCGGCGGATCTCTTTCTGTTGCCCTGGAAGCGCTTGTAAATTTGGGCTATGCAAGAAATGAGGCGGATCGGGCACTGCGCGGCGCGGATCCTGCCTTGCCTTTAGAGCAGATCATACGATACGCTCTAAAGGAACTGGCATAAGCCCGAATCGGGAAAATAAAAAGGAGAAGTCATGGAACCGAATTCACATCGCATCATCGGTGCAGGTATTCAGCAAGAAGATCGCGCATATGAGGGAAGTCTTCGCCCAAAATGGCTTTCAGAATATATCGGACAGGAAAAGACAAAGGAAAAACTCAAAATTTTCATTGATGCTGCAAAGGAACGTAAGGAACCCCTTGATCACGTTATGCTCGCCGGCCCTCCGGGACTGGGGAAAACCACGTTAGCTACAATCATTTCCAATGAAATGGGTTCGAATATTAAAGTAACCTCCGGGCCGGCCATTGAACGCCAGGGAGATCTTGCCAGCATACTCACAAATCTCAAGGCGGGGGATATCCTTTTTATTGATGAAATTCACCGCATCAATCGAAATATTGAAGAAATTCTCTACTCTGCAATGGAGGACTTTGCCCTGGACATCATGGTCGGCAAGGGAACTACGGCGACCAGCCTGCGTCTGGATCTTGAGCCGTTTACTTTAATCGGTGCAACGACTCGCTCCGGAATGCTCAGCTCGCCGTTGAGAGATCGTTTCGGCGTTTTGATTTCATTTGAGGTTTATACAAATGCCGAGCTTGCCGGTATTGTAAAGCGATCGGCGGAAATTTTAGGCGTTGCCATTGATGCGGAAGCATGTATGGAGATCGGCAGCCGTTCACGGGGAACTCCTCGTGTTGCAAATCGGCTGCTCAAGCGTGTGCGGGATTATGCTCAGGTACGCGGAAACGGTGTCATTCACTTACCTGTTGCGCGAGAGGCGCTTGCTATGCTTGAGGTGGATGAATTGGGTTTGGATCGCAGTGATCGTCGCATTATACAGATGATGGCCGAAAATTTCGGTGGAGGGCCTGTGGGACTGGATACCATTGCCGCTTCCAGCGGAGAAGAGCGGGATACGATTGAAGACGTGATTGAACCGTATTTATTACAGATCGGATTTTTAACGAGAACGCCGCGGGGGCGTATGCTGACGCAGAAAGCATATGCGCATTATTCGCTTCCGCCGCGGAAGGAGAATGAATGAAAACCTCAGATTTTGATTATGAACTGGATCCGCAATTAATTGCCCAGCATCCGACAGATCGAAGGGAAGCCTGCCGGCTGCTCATCATGGATCGGGAAACCGGAGAAATGACTCATGATCATTTTTATCATATTGGGGATTATCTGAATCCGGGTGATCTCCTCATTATCAATGACACAAAGGTCATTCCGGCTCGGCTTTTCGGACATCGTCCCGGAAAAGAAGAATCCATTGAGGTTCTTCTTTTACGCAATACTGAGAGCAGCCGTTGGGAGACTCTGGTAAAGCCGGGCAAAAAGATGAAAATCGGAGCTGAGGTTCAGTTTGGGGATTTACTGGAAGGAAGGGTCATCGACATTGCGGATGACGGACAGCGTCTGATTGAATTTCATTATGACGGTGTGTGGGAAGAAGTGCTCGATGCATTGGGAACGATGCCCACGCCGCCTTATATTACGGAAAAATTAAAGGATAAGAGTCAATATCAAACGGTATACGCACGTGTGGACGGTTCGGCAGCAGCCCCGACAGCGGGCCTTCACTTTTCCAAGCAATTGATACAGGAATTGAAGCAAAAGGGGATTCGCTTTGCTTCACTGACGCTCCATGTCGGCATCGGTACTTTTCGTCCGGTAAAGGAAGATGAAATTGAAGATCATGCAATGCATGCCGAGTATTATGAGCTTCCAAAGGAAACAGCGGATGCGATTCGTGAGACGAAAGCTCGCGGAGGGCGCGTAATTGCCGTAGGTACCACCTCCACGAGAACGCTTGAGAGCGTGGCTTCCAAGCTTGGCGAGGTGCGTGAGGACTCGGGATGGACGGACATTTTTATTTATCCGGGGTATCAGTATAAAGTCATTGATGGAATCATTACGAATTTTCATTTGCCGAAATCGTCTTTGATTATGATGATTTCCGCATTGACACAGCGTGAACGAATTCTGCACGCTTATCACGTGGCAAATGCGCTACGTTACCGTTTCTTCAGCTTCGGTGATGCCATGCTCATTGTGCCGAGGCGAGATTCTTTGCCGAGAAATGCAGACAGGGGAGAGCTTGCGCATCCGGAGGATTATCAAAATGAGGATGAACACGAAATATTGAATTGGGAGAGCTATGACAAGAGCAGTAACCTATGAATTGATTCATAAAGATAAGGATACCGGGGCAAGAGCAGGCATTTTGCATACGCCTCACGGCGATGTCCTGACTCCGATATTTATGCCGGTAGGCACAAAAGCCACGGTAAAAACAATGACGCCCGATGAGCTCAAGCAAATAGGCGCGCAAATTATTTTGAGCAACACATATCATCTTTTTTTACGCCCGGGAAATGATTTAATTGCCAAAGCCGGAGGTCTGCATTCTTTTATGAATTGGGACAAACCGATTTTAACGGATTCCGGAGGATATCAGGTATTCAGTCTGGCAAAGCCCAAGGATATCACAGAAGACGGGGTCAAATTTCATTCACATATTGACGGATCAACACAAATTCTGACGCCGGAAAAATCCATTCAGGTTCAGACGGATCTGGGGTCCGATATTATGATGGCCTTTGACGAATGCGTTTTTTACCCGGCGGATCATGCTTACACAGAACAATCCATGGAGAGAACTCTGCGCTGGCTTGACCGGTGCATGCAGGCGCAAACAAGAGGCGATCAGTCACTTTTCGGAATTGTCCAAGGAGGCTTCTATGAGGATTTACGGGCAGAATCTGCAAGAAGGACCATTGAGCGCGATCTGGACGGATATGCCGTGGGAGGAATCAGTGTAGGAGAACCCAAGCAAGAATTCATTCGAATTCTTCGTTATACGACCCCGCATCTTCCGGAAAACCGTCCGCGTTACAATATGGGGATCGGAACACCGGACTATCTGTTTGAATCCGTAGAAGCAGGGATTGATATGGCGGATTGTGTTTTGCCTACACGAGTGGCACGCAACGGACTGGCAATGACGCATGACGGCAAGCTCAATATACGCAATGCGAAATATCGTGAGGATTTTGGACGACTGGATCCGGATTGTGATTGCTACACCTGTCAAAACTATACACGCGCCTACATTCGCCATTTGAACAATGTCGATGAAATTTTAGGATCTCGTCTTCTCACCATTCATAATCTATATTTTCTGATCCGAATGATGACGGAGATGAGGCAGGCGATTTTAGAGGATCGTTTCCTCGATTTCAAAAAGAAGTTTTTGTCACGATATCAGTCATAGAAAATCTACTTTCGTTTCCAACGGCGAACAGTTATGTTAGAATATTGTATAGAATAGTCTAAGGAGGAAGTAATGCCACAAAGCGGATTTACAATTGTTCTTTTGGTAGCGATGTTTGCAGCGATGTATTTTCTGACGATTCGTCCGCAGCAAAAGCGCGCCAAAGAAATGCAGCAGCAGCGCGAGGCTCTCAAGGTAGGTGATCAGATTGTAACAATCGGCGGGGTACGCGGCCGCATCACGCGCATTGATGATGTTGCATTCGAGATTGAAACAGGAAGCGATCATACAAGAATTGAATTTCTGAAGAATGCACTTTCCTATGTTGTAACCCCGGATCCTTCTGTTGCAGATAGCAACCGGGAGGATGATTCTGAGCTTCAGACGACGGAACCGAACGAGGAGTCCGCTGAAGAGACCTCTGAGGATCAGTAATTTGAAATGGATACAGGAGGCGGGCAAGGTCCCGTCTCCTATTCTTTTTTAGAGGAGCGGTATGGATTGGTTTATTGAGCAGAAAAGAAAAACGATAAAGTCCTTGATGGATACGGGTGAATTTTCGCCATTGGAAGCCATTCTTTTGGGCAATCGAGGCATTGCAACGCTGAAGGATGCGAATGAATATTATCATGCGACCATGGAGGACGCACCGGATCCGTTTCTATTTCAAGGGATGGAGATTGCCGTTCAATATATTTTGGAATGTTTGGAATCCGAAATTCCCATACGCATTTGCGGAGATTATGATCAGGACGGTGTAACGGCTACCGTCATTTTAATGCGGGGGATTCGTCATTTCGCACGAAAATTGGGATTGGATGCCGATACTGCCGTAAGCTATGCAATTCCCGATCGTATGGAAGACGGCTACGGGATCAATCGGAATATGGTGGATCAGGCAATCCGGGAGGGTTGCGGTTTAATTATTACGTGCGACAACGGCATTGCCGCATTTGATGCCCTGGAGTACGCCTTTGAGCAACAAATTCCTGTCATTGTTACAGATCATCATCAGCTTCGCATGGAAAACGGGGAAGCACAGCTTCCCCCTGCGGAAGCCGTGTTGAATCCACATTATACGGGGAGCGGATATCCCTTTGCGGATTTGTGCGGCGCGGGCGTTGCTTTGAAATTGATCTATGCAATTGCCATAGCCCTGAAGGACAGCTCGCAGGAAATTCGGGATCTTGTCCAATTTGCGGCTATGGGAACTATCGGCGATGTGGTACCGCTACGGGGGGAAAATCGAATTATTGTTCGCGAGGGGCTTCGCGTTCTCAACGAGCGCAGAAATCCGGGGATTGATATGCTTCTGAGAGTACAGGGCTGGAATCGCCCGGTGAATGTCTATGCGGTGGGCTTTCTGATCGGCCCATGTATCAATGCCTCCGGGCGCCTTGTTACTGCAAGACTGGCTGTAGAGCTTTTACTCGAAGAGGATGAGAGCACCTTGGAGCAGTACGCACGTGAGCTGTGTACATTAAATCACGAAAGGCAGGAGCTTACCGGTTCAGGGGTGGAATCGGCCTTGGAAAACCTGAAGGACACAAAGATTCCACACGTGATTGTGCAATATCTTCCCGAAGTTCATGAAAGCGTATGCGGCTTGATCGCCGGAAGGATCAAGGATCAATTCTACAGACCGACATTGATTTTCACGGATGCGCAGGATGAAGGGCAAGCGCTTTTGAAGGGGTCCGGACGGAGCATTCCCCCTTATAATATGTTTGAAGAGCTGAATCAATACCGAGACCGATATGTCGCTTTCGGCGGTCATGCAATGGCCTGTGGAATGACCATTGCCAAAGCGGATTTTGATGCAATCAGGACGCTTTTGAATCAAAATCCGGAATTGGAAAACGCCGACTGGAAGCCCTTTCTTACGATGGACACCAAGCTGCTTTTTCGTCATATCGACTTCCGTCTGATGAATATTCTGGATCGAATGCAGCCCTTCGGGAGCGCCAATCAAGCGCCGAATTTCGTGACTGCAGGCGTCAATCTTCGACAGCTTCGTCTGGTAGGCGCCAGAAAAAATGTTTTGCAGCTAATTGCAGAACAGGACGGAATCTCATTCCGGGGAGTTCTCTTTCAGGGAGATAAGAAAATACAAGAATTGCAGAATATGCCGGAGGGTCACCTGTTTTCTCTATTGTTGCAGGGACGGGAGGCTCCGGTTTCGTTCGATATTGCTTATCGTCCGGAATGGAATGAGTTCCAGGGGAATCAATCGATTCAGCTTCGTGTACTGGATCTTCGTTTTTCCAAAACGCCCTGATAGCCGGAATGGTAAGTTCTGATGTTTTCGGGTATAATCTGAAGATAAGATTTTGCCGGAGACGGGTGTTCCGGAAGCGTTTGAAAGGAGGGCATGATGGATCTGGAATCTTTAATTCAAGAAATTCAATCATACAATCCGGATTCGGATGAAGCTCTGATTCGACGCGCTTATCATTATGCCGAGGAGGCTCATAAAGGGCAAAAACGAAATTCCGGAGAGGCATATATCATTCATCCGCTGCACGTGGCATATATTCTGGCGCAGCTCAATATGGATGATGCAACGATATGTGCAGGACTTTTGCATGATGTTCTGGAAGATACCGGCGTGTCTGAGGATCAAATGCGCGAGGACTTTGGTGACGAAATTACAACCCTGGTAGACGGCGTTACAAAGCTCAAGCAATTGCAGTCCAAATCCAAGGTGGAAAACCAGGTTGATAATTATCGCAAGATGGTAATGGCAATGGCCAACGACATTCGTGTGATCATTGTCAAATTGGCGGACAGACTTCACAATCTTCGAACACTGGATTATAAAGATCGTGCAAAGCAGATTGAAAAGGCAAAGGAAACCATAGAAATTTATGTTCCGATTGCGCATCGTCTTGGTATTTCCAAGATTAAATCGGAGCTGGAGGATCTGTGTCTGAAATATCTGGATCCGGATGCGTATTATGAGGTTTCCGATCTTGTTCACAAAAAGCTCGAAGATCGTCAGGAATATATTCAGGCCATTATCAAGGACCTCAGCGATAAAATTCGCGAATTCGACATTCCCTTCGAAATTACCGGACGACCGAAGTCACTTTATTCGATCTATGAAAAAATGTATCATCAGAATAAAACCTTTGATCAAATTTTCGATGTCTCTGCAATTCGAGTTATCGTTGAGACTGTAAAGGATTGCTATTCCGTATTGGGGCTGGTGCATACCATGTGGAAGCCCATTCCGAAACGGTTTAAGGACTATATTGCAATGCCGAAGCCGAACATGTATCAGTCCCTGCATACCACGGTGCTTGGGCCGGGCGGAGAAACGTTCGAGGTACAGATTCGTACTCGTGAGATGCATCAGACTGCAGAATACGGGATTGCAGCACATTGGCAATATAAAGAAGGAAAAAGCAAAAAATCGGATTTTGATCAAAAGCTGACATGGGTCCGTCAGCTTATGGAGTGGCAAAAAACCACAACCGATTCCAATGAATACATGGAAACCCTCAAGGGTGATTTTTTCACGGACGAGGTTTATGTATTTACTCCGAAAGGCGATGTATTTGAGCTGCCAAGAGGCTCAACTCCGATCGATTTTGCATACCACATACATTCCGCAGTTGGAAACAAGTGTGTAGGTGCAAAGGTGGACGGACGCATTGTGCCGCTGGATTATCGCCTGGAAAACGGGAATATCGTGGAAATCATCACCTCCAAAAATTCGGTGGGCCCCTCAAGAGATTGGCTGAAAATTGCTCAAAGTCCATCTGCGAAAAATAAAATACGGCAGTTTTTCAAGCATAAAAACCGCGAGGAAAATGAGCAGGTCGGACGCGATATGATTGTGGCGGATCTGCGAAAAGACGGATACCGCCCGAATGAGCTTCTGACACCGGAGGCGATGGAAAATGTGATTGCGCGCATGAGCTTTTCTTCTGCTGAGGACCTTTTTGCGGCGATCGGCTTCGGGTCGCAGTCCATCGGCAGTGTCACGACAAAGCTTAAGGAGTTTTATAACGAAAAGCAGGCGAAGGCTGCCTTGGATTTGCAGGATGAGGAGAATTCCGAGAGTGCTGTGCACGAGAAAACGACATCTCATGTACGCGATGAAGCCATTCGTATTCGAGGAGATGATGTCTCCAATCTACAAATTAAGCTGGCACGCTGCTGCTCTCCCGTTCCCGGAGATCCCATTACCGGATATATTACGAAGGGACATGGAATTTCCGTCCATCGCAGTGATTGTGTCAATATCCTGCATACGAAAACGCCGGAGAGATTGATACGGGTCGAGTGGGATCAGACTACCGAATCAAAGTTCTATGCGACGATTCATATTCTGGCAGTAAATCATCCCGGATATCTGGCTTCTGTCATTGAGATGATTACCAAAATGAAGCTCAATATCGAGGGCGTTAACGCCTTCCCCAATGCGGATCGGACGCATCGAATCACACTTACCGTACAGATTGCGGATGTGGATCAGGTTGAGGAGCTGATGACAAAAATCCGTTCGTTGAAGGATACAATCAATGTTTATCGTGCAAATGCATAAGGAGATTTCATGGAAATTATTCGAGCTTTGAATCCGATTGCGGAAGAAAATGCTTATTTGATTTGGGATGCAGCCACAAAAAAGGCAGTGATTGTGGATCCCGGTGCGCCTTCCGCATCCTTTGATCGAATCATTGCGGAAGAGAAACTGATACCGGAAATGATCCTTCTGACGCATGGCCATTTTGATCATATTGGCGGAGCGGATTATTATAGAAACAAATTTGCGATTGAAGTATGGATTCATGGCGATGACCGGAGGCTCATTGAGGATCCGTATATGAACGGTTCGGAATCCCCGATGGGGGAAGCACTCAGCGCCACAGCGGATCATTTTTTTGAGGAAGGTGACGTCCTCAGTTCCCTGGAATTTCGCGTAATTCATACTCCCGGTCATACTGCCGGCTGTTCTTGCTTTCAGATCGGTTCGGTGCTTTTTTCGGGCGATACTCTTTTTCAGGGAAGCGTCGGCAGATGGGATTTACCGACCGGGGATGTGCACATGTTAATGCACAGCATACAAAAATTAATGGATATGCCGGCACAGCTTACGGTTTATCCGGGTCACGGCCCTTCCACGTCGATTGAAAAGGAACGGCAAACAAATTCTTTTTATCAAATGATGCAGCGTGTCAAGTTCAATCGCTCGCGCATTCAAGGAGGTCACTGATGGATATCATGCAAAATCATAAGCGCACTCATTATTGCGGTACGCTTCGTAGGGAGCAGATCGGAACGATTGTAACCGTGATGGGATGGGTGCAGAAAATCAGAGATTTAGGCTCTTTAGCTTTTATCGATTTGCGTGATCGCAGCGGCATCGTTCAAGTGGTGGTCAGCCAGGAGACTGCGCCTGACTTATATGAAAAAGCCAATTCCGTGCGGTCGGAATATGTGATTTGTGTTGTCGGTCGTGTCAGGGAGAGATCCTCAAAAAATCCGGAGCTCCCAACGGGAGATATTGAAATCGACGCACAGGAATTTTTTATTCTTGACAAGGCGAAAACACCGCCAATCTATATCAAGGATGATGACAGCGTGAAGGAAGAGATGCGGTTAAAATATCGTTATCTGGATTTGCGCAAGCCCCGGATGCAGAAAATGCTTGAAGATCGTGCAGAAATTACCCGTCTGTTTCGCGAATTCCTGCACAGCGAGCATTTTATTGAGGTGGAAACTCCATTTTTGGGAAAACCGACTCCGGAGGGAGCGCGTGATTACCTCGTACCGTCTCGAGTCAATCCCGGAAAGTTTTATGCTTTACCGCAAAGTCCTCAGCTTTATAAGCAGTTGTTGATGGTGGGCGGTACGGATCGTTATTATCAAATTGCGAGATGCTTCCGGGATGAGGATCTGCGTGCAAATCGCCAACCGGACTTCACACAGGTCGACATTGAGATGTCCTTTGTCGATATGGAAGATGTCTTAGCGATGAATGAACGACTGATGGCACATATTTTCCGCGAATTCAAAGGCATTACATTGGAAACACCGTTTCGGCGGATGAGCTATGACGATGCCATGTCAAATTATGGAACGGATAAACCTGACCTGCGGTATGGCTTTCACATTCATGAGATCAAGGAAATCGCTCAAAAAACCGATTTTCCGATTTTTCAATCGGCGATACAAGCAGGCAATTCGATATTTGCCATCAATTTTGACGGACTCGCCTCGGCATATGCCCGGAAAAAATTGGACGCTCTTGTCAGCTATGCAAAGGGAATCGGAGCATCGGGTCTCCTATGGGTAAAAAATGAGGGAGGGAAAATTTCCTCAAGCTTCAATAAATTCCTGACGGCAGATGTGGAGCATTATTTACAGAATGCGCTTCATTTTCAGGATGGGGATTTGGTGTTGATGATGGTTGGTGATCGCGATCATACGCTTCCTCTTATGGGCTCCTTGCGCGTGACGGTAGCGAATGAAAATTTGAAGCTGGATCCGAATCAGTATGCGATTACATGGATTGTGGATTTTCCGATGTTTGAATATTCTGAAGAGGAAGGGCGTTATGTCGCAAAGCATCATCCGTTTACAGCGCCGAAGGATGAAGATATCTCGCTTTTACAGACGCATCCTGAAAAGGTGCGTGCTAAGGCATATGATATCGTCATCAATGGTGATGAGCGTGGCGGAGGATCCATTAGAATTCATAATGCTGATTTGCAGAATCAAATTTTTGAAATACTCAAATTATCCGAGGATGAGATCCGAAACCGCTTCGGGTTCTTTGTTGAGGCCCTGCAATACGGCACGCCGCCGCATGGCGGGATTGCCTATGGCATGGATCGATTTGTGATGATGCTTTTGGGAATCGACAATATTCGCGATGTGATTGCTTTCCCGAAAACACAAACCGCAACGGATCTGATGAGCGATGCTCCCACTACGGTGGATCAGAAACAGCTAAATGAGCTGCAAATTCGCTTGATTGAGGAAGAGCAGGAGAAAAAATGAAAAATAAGGCACTTGTGGTGAAAACAGAAAAAGATATGGCTGAGGTATTGGTGTATCGGGCTGAGGCGTGCGGTTCCTGTGACTCATGCAGTGCTTGTGACCAAAAGCCGCAAACACAGTGGGTACAGAACCTCCTGCACGCCAAGGCAGGCGATTCTGTTTATGTGGAAATGAAAACGGAACAATTTCTGGGAGGTTTGCTCAAATTATACGGCCTGCCTCTTGTATTGTTTTTTGCAGGGATTGCGGCGGCTATGATCATCAGTGCGCAATTCGGCAAACAAAACGAGCTGATCGGTTTATTGGGAGGTTTTGCCGGTCTTGGAATTTACGTGATCATTGCTCGTGTCATGGATCGAAAAATCGACCCGAAGACAATGATTCGAATGATTTCTTTTGCTCAGGCATCGAATGCTCAAGGATCTCAAATCACCGATTCATGCTGTTCCACCCACTAATTTATATTTTTTAAGGAGGCAAACATGCGCAGGGGAAGCTTAAAAGTAGAGGATGCTGCAATCTTTCAATGTATTGAAAAAGAAAAAGAGCGTGAGGAAAATCATTTGGAACTGATTGCTTCGGAAAATGATGTTTCTCCTGCTGTTATGCAAGCCATGGGCTCGGTTTTGACAAACAAATATGCGGAGGGCTATCCCGGTGCTCGTTATTATGGCGGCTGTGAATATGTGGATGAGGTGGAAACCATTGCTATCGAACGATTGAAGAAAATATTCGGTGCGGAGCATGCCAATGTTCAGCCGCATTCCGGGTCAAGTGCTAATATTGCCGTTTATTTAAGTGTGCTGAAGCCGGGAGATTCCGTTTTAGGCATGAATTTATCCGAAGGCGGACATTTAACACACGGATCCAAGGCAAATATATCCGGAAAATACTTTCATTTCACTTCCTACGGGGTGGATGCCGAAACGGGAAGGATTGATTATGATGCGGTTCGGAGATTGGCATTGGAAGCAAAACCGAAGCTGATTGTTGCCGGCGCCAGTGCTTATCCGAGAATTATCGACTTCGCTCGTTTCCGGAAGATTGCAGATGAGGTGGGGGCTTATCTTATGGTGGATATGGCGCATATTGCGGGGCTGGTAGCCTCAGGAGATCATCCGTCTCCGATTCCATATGCGGATTTTGTGACCTCGACAACGCATAAAACGATGCGTGGGCCGAGGGGCGCCTTCATCTTATGCAAAGAAGAGCACGCAAAGAAAATAGATAAGGCGGTTTTCCCGGGTTCTCAAGGCGGACCTTTGATGCATGTCATTGCGGCGAAGGCCGTTGCCTTCAAAGAGGCGCTTTCTGAAGAATTCATTGAGGATCAGCATCAAACCGTACGCAATGCAAAGGCTATGGAAGAGCACTTTGCGCAGCGTGGTATGAGCATGGTATCGGGAGGAACGGATAATCATCTGCTTTTGCTTGATGTTACGTCTGTCGGAGTCAATGGCAAGGAAGCAGAGGATCTTCTGGAACATGCGCATATCACTACCAATAAAAATGCCATTCCTCATGATCCGCTGGGTGTCAACATCAGCTCGGGAATTCGCATCGGTACTCCCGCCGTCACCACCAGAGGGCTGAAAGAGAAAGAATGCACACAGATAGCGGATATTATTGTGGATGTATTGACAAAAAAGCGTACTCCGGAAGATGCAAGAGAGGATGTATTGCAGCTTTGTAAAAAATTTCCTTTGTATAAGGAGGAGGGATGAGCAGACCTATTGTCAGCATTATCGGACGTCCGAATGTAGGAAAATCGACTCTTTTCAATCGTCTTGTGGGAAAACGGATTTCCATTACGGAGGATACTCCGGGTGTCACCAGAGATCGGCTATACCAGGAAGTGGAATGGCAGAACCGATTTTTTTTGCTGATGGATACCGGGGGACTGGAGCTCGGTTCTGACGATATTATGTCTCAGGAAATCGAAGCGCAGGTTGATATTGCAATAGAGACCAGCGATCTCATTCTTTTTCTGGTGGATGGTCAAAGCGGGGTGATGCCGCTTGATCATATGGTTGCCGATAAGATTCGCAAAGCCGGACGTGATTGCATCGTTGTCGTCAATAAAATCGATTCACACCATACGCCGGCATCGGTTTATGAATTTTATGAATTGGGCTTTGAGCTTATGAATGTAATCTCTGCGGAGCAGGGGTATGGGTTAGGAGATTTGCTGGACCTTGTTTTCGAGCATCTCCCGGATGACCAAGATGTGCAAAAGGAAAGCGATGCGCTGAAAATCTGTCTGATCGGCAAGCCCAATGTTGGAAAGAGTTCTCTTGTCAACAAGCTCTTAGGTGAGGAACGGATGATCGTCACGGACATTCCGGGCACTACGCGGGATGCGATCGATTCTTATTATGAACGTGACGGACAAGAGTATGTCATCATTGATACGGCGGGTCTTCGCAGACAGCGTTCCGTAGATACTCGTATCGAAAAGTATTCCATTTTGAGAACTCTTTCTTCCATCGATCGTGCCGAGCTATGCCTTTTCATGCTGGATGCCGCTGTCGGAGTCACAGATCAGGATGCTCGAATTGCAGGATATGCGCATGAAAGTCATAAAGCCTCCATTATTGTGGTCAATAAATGGGATTTGATCGAGAAGGACACCAATACACAAAAGGAATATGAGGAAATGATTCGGCGCGAGCTTGCTTTTTTGGATTATGCTCCTATTCTTTTTGTCTCAGTAAAAACAGGACAGCGCATTGATCGGCTTTTCCAAACAATTCAGCAGGTGAATGAAAATTATAGCTTTCGTATTCCTACAGGAACTCTCAACCAGCTGCTTCGAGATGCCACCTCGATGACGCCCCCGCCGACGGATAAAGGAAAACGGCTGAAGATCTTCTATGCTCAGCAGGTTACGGCAAGACCTCCTAAAATCATCCTATATTGTAATGATCCGGAGCTTTTTCATTTTTCCTATCAACGGTATCTGGGAAATCAAATTCGGAAAAATTTTCCCTTTACAGGCGTTCCCTTACTGATTGAAATACGCAAACGAGAGGAGAGAAGATGAAGTATGCTCTGATTGTTTTTCTATCGTATCTGATCGGGAGTCTTCCTTTTGCCTATATTTTCGGAAAAATATTTACGGGCAGGGACATTCGAAAGCTCGGAAGCGGAAATTCCGGTTCTACAAATGCACTGCGATCTTTTGGTGTTGCAATCGGCGGGCTCACCTTCCTATGTGATTTTGGAAAGGGAATTCTCGTCATCTTTCTTGCCAAAGCTCTTTCGCCCGGCAATCATTGGGCGATTGCTGCGGCGATGTTGTCCGTTGTGATCGGACATTGCTACTCCATCTTTTTAGGATTTCGGGGAGGCAAGGGTGTTGCGACGACCGCGGCGTTGTTGTTTCTGTTGGATTGGCGCCTATTTCTTGTAGTGATTCTGTGTTTTCTTGTCATTGTGGCGAGTACCAAATTCGTCTCGCTGGGAAGCATACTCTGCTCTTTATTAGGAGGAACGGCAGCGCTTTTTTTCCTTAGACAGCAATTTCCGGTCGGGCCGGCTCTTTTTCTGTGCGCAATTCTTATCGTATTTCGTCATAGAGAAAATATACAGCGCTTGCTTCATGGCAAAGAGAGCAAAATCGGAATCGGAAAATCAGGAAAGCCGAAAAGAAGGCAAAAAGCGGAAATAAGACCCAAGGAAGCTGTCAGAAACATTGTTTCAGAGGAAGCGGAGGAAAACCGAAACACACAGATTCCCCGAAAAAAGTCAGCGAAAAAAAAGAAAAACAGGTTTTTTTTGATCATATGGATTCTTGCCTGTTTCGGAATTTTTACAGTATTTGCAACGCGATATGCGTTTGCTTCTCCAAAAATCATACTTTCCAAGCCGGAAGAGCACATCATTCAGGAAAAGGGAAGGGGTGTATTTTATTTTCAGGAATATGCGCCCGCGATTTTTTTAGGAGAAAGCTTTTCTTCCTCGGAAATTCATACGGAGGAGCGTTATCGTGTCAACTCCGAGCTTGCGGATTTATCTGAAGAGCAATTGGCTCGAATTTCCAATGAAAATATGCGCCTACAGCATTGGAAGGAAAAGGAGGACATATCGAAGGATTTGTCCTTTCTCCGCAATAAGGCATATCTGGAAATGCTGCTTCAAACAAAAAAACTCATCATGCCCTTTTCCGGTATGATTTCCTTTCAGCTGGACGGCCTGGAATCTCTTTATCGAGTTGAAAATCTGGCCATGCTGCTGCCGGAAGACATAGAGACGAATTTCAAGCAAACGCCGATGCAGGGGATCAAGTTTATTGATAACCGTCGTTTTTTTCTTGCCCTTTCGTTGCCTTCCAAAAGCAGGGAAAGTGAATATGGCATCGGCCGCGAATATGTTTTGCATATCGATGAAGACGCTGTATTAAAGGGAAAGCTGAACAGCATAAAAACGGATGAACATGGAAAAAAATTATTGGTTTTTTCCTTTGACGACGGATTTCAGCTGATACGAAACAAACGTTTTGCAGATGTGACGTTGGACGTGCAGAAGGCGGCCTCGTATTCCTTACCGATTGCAGCTGTCATGCGAGAGAATAAAAAATATTATTGTTATGTTGTCAATCGCTCCAATACCGCTGTCAAAACACAAGTTTTTCCAATCGATTCCGATTTGGAGCAAGGAATTTTTTATATAGCAGCAACACCTCCTAAGGAGGATACGGACTCCAAAAGCCGAAAAATAAAGCAATTTGACGAGGTGTTGAAAAAGCCGGAGGGCGTGCAGGAGGGAGATCATATTCGATGAGTTGTCATCAGGAAATTCAGAATCGAATTGAACAAATTCAAATTGAAATTGAGAAGCATGCCGCGATTTTCGGTCACCGTCCGGAGGAGGTTACCCTGGTTGCGGTAACTAAAACCGTAGAGGAAGAGCGAATTCGTGAAGCGATCTCCTGTGGAATCCGGAACGTCGGCGAAAACCGCGTACAGGAGCTCAATCGAAAAAGAGATGCATTCATCGGTGCCGATATTCATATGATTGGCCGTCTGCAAAAGAACAAGGTTCGTCAGCTTACGGAAAGCATTGCATTGATTCAATCCATTGACTCGATTGACCTGCTAAAGGAAATGGAACGAATCGGTGAGCGAGATCATTGTCACTTTACGGGTTTGGTGGAAATCAATATTGCAGGAGAGCTGCAGAAAGGCGGAGTTGCGCCGGAAAATCTGAAAGAATTGTTGGATTATGCGGAGGATCTAAAGCGCGTACATCTCCGAGGCCTTATGACGGTAGCGCCGAATCTCAAAGATAGCGAAGAAACCAGACCGTACTTTATAAAAATGAGAAAAATTTTCGAAAATATAGGGTCTATGAGGTATAATAATACGCAAATGAACATACTTTCGATGGGTATGTCACATGATTATCAAGTTGCGCTGGAAGAAGGTGCAAATATGGTACGCATCGGATCCGCTATTTTCGGCGAGCGCACAGCCAACGCATAGGAGGGATAATATGGGTTTGTGGGATAAAGTAAAGAATATGGTCGGAATTGAAGACGAATATTATGATGAGGATTATCCTGAGGATTACGAAGCGACAAGCTCGGAGCCGGCAGGAGAAGCGCCCGCATCATCGTTTGCGAATACGAGCTACAGCTCAACAAATACAGAAGAAGCGGCACATGGATCTCGTCTTTCCAACATTGTCAGCATGTCGACGGGGTCCAGAATGCGTATCAGCATTCAGGAGCCTCTTGAGTATGAAGACGGTACAAAGGTGATCGATAACACTGCCCAGCAGCGCACCGTCATTTTGAATCTTGAAATGATGGAGGTAGACAAAAAACGTCAGATTTTCGATTTTGTCAGCGGCGGTGTATATGCGCTGGGAGGCAAAATTCAAAAGGTTACTAAAGACATCTATGTCATCGTTCCTAAGGGAATCGAAATCGATTCGACACTGAAGGATTCTGTTTCCGGACAAAATCTGTATCAGCTATAAGAAGACAAGGGGTCGGCAACGACCCCTATTTTTTTATCTGAAATGAGATCATGGGAAATAGATGTAGGACGAATCCCCTTTTTGAATGTGTTATTATGGAGAAGGAAAATGCTTGGTATCATTTTGACGGTTATTTTAGGGCTTGGCGCGGATCAAATCAGTAAATGGGCAGCTGCTAAGTATTTGGCAGGCGGAAATGACATTTCCATAATCGGAGATTTTTTAAAACTGCATTATTTGGAAAATCGTGGAGCGGCATTCGGTATATTACAAGGAAAAATGATTTTTTTTGTGCTGATTACGATATTTGCCGTCGGTTTATTGATTTATCTGTTACGGAAAGAAAAAAATGCATCGATTTGGTTTCAGTTAGGGATTGCACTCATCTTATTCGGTGCACTGGGGAACTTCATAGATCGAATTCGACTGGGATATGTTATTGATTTTATCAAGCTGGATCTGGTATCGTTTTATGAATTTCCGATTTTTAACGTTGCCGATATCGGAGTCACCCTGGGAACCGCTATCGTGATTCTCTATGAGCTTTTCATTCCCGGAAAGGAGCGAAGCCGTAAATGAGCGTACAGATCGGAAATGACTGGGATATCCTTTTACAAGAAGAGTGGGGAAAAGGCTATTATCAACGTTTAAGAAAGATGTTGATTCAGGAATATCGCACACGCATTGTTTATCCCGATGCATTTCATATTTTTGATGCCTTGAAAAAGGTCTCCTATTCTCAATGTCGAGTGGTCATTTTAGGTCAGGACCCTTATCATGAGCCGAATCAGGCAAATGGTATGGCTTTTTCCGTTCCTCAGGGAACTCCAATTCCACCATCCTTAATCAATATCTATAAAGAGTTGAAAAGTGATCTGAATATCGATCCGCCGCATCACGGAGATCTTAGCTATTGGGCGGAGCAAGGTGTTTTATTGCTCAATGCGACGTTGACCGTGCGAGCGCATCAGGCGAATTCGCATGCAGATCTCGGCTGGACGATTCTCACCGACCACATTATCGAATTGCTGGGGGCGCGTCCGAAGCCAATGGCATTTGTTCTCTGGGGAAAATTTGCGCAGTCGAAACGTCGGCTGATTACCAACCCGAATTCCTTGATCCTTGAGTCCCCGCATCCCTCTCCGCTTTCTGCACATCGAGGTTTTTTCGGTTCTGCTCCTTTTTCTAAGATTAATGCTTTTTTGGAGGCTGAGGGGGAAACGCCGATCGATTGGAAGCTGCCTGAAGGAATCCGACATGTCTGAGATGTTTCATTATCATGTGAAGCCGGAGGATCCTTGTATTGGACAGAGGATGGACGTAGCGATTCATTTATTATTACCGGAGTTTTCCCGATCTAAAATTGCACAAGCCATTCGAGGGGGATGGATTCTCAAAAATCAAAGCAAGGTCCGGCCGAAAACGATTCTCGCAGCCGGAGATTTTCTTGAGGCGGATCTTTCTTATTTTGTGACGGCTCCGATTTTGCCTGAGAAATGGGAGCTTCCCATTCTTTACGAGGACGACTATCTGATGGCGATCAATAAGCCATTTGACATGATTGTTCATCCGACGGAGACGGTTAGAAAGCATACGCTGGTCAACTACCTGCTTGGCTCAGGCAGAGAATTGAGCCAAGGAAGTCATCCGGATCGGCCGGGAATTGTTCACCGTTTGGATGCGCAAACCACTGGAGTGATTTTGATTGCAAAAAATGACCTTGCACACGAAAAGCTGGCATCGGCATTTCGGGAGCATCGGATTCAAAAGGAGTATTTAGCAATTTGTGAGGGAAGATGGCATGCAGATCATCTCTATTTAGAGCAGCCGATAGGAAGAAATCCGAAGAACCCGCAAAAACGAGCCGTACTCCCGGATGGAAAAAACGCCATTTCCATTTTTCATACCTTAGCGCTTTCCGATTCTCTGAGCTTTCTGAAGGTGCAGATTTTAACCGGTCGGACGCATCAAATCCGTGTTCATGCGTCCTATATGGGACATCCGATTGCCGGTGACGAGCTCTATGGATTTCGGAAAAGCAGGTTTCATCCTGAGCATCAATTGCTGCATGCGTTTCGAATACATTTTACACATCCCGTCACGGGGAAAGAAATCCGGCTGAGTGCAATGCCGGACGCCACTATGATGCATTGGATTCATGCACAAGGCTTCACGGATGCCTGGAATACAATTTATAATCGGTAAAAAGCGGGATTCTCCGCTTTTTTTTATGCCTGAAAGGAGACTGTTTTGCTTGCCCAAACCATATCGTGTCGTATGGACGGAATGATTGCTGAGAAAGTGACTGTGGAGGCGGAGCTTCTTCCCGGCTTTTCGTCCTTTATTATTGTCGGACTTGCAGGAGTGCCGGTATTGGAATCCAGGGACCGGATTCGTGCCGCTTTATCTTCGTTGAACCTTCGGCTTCCTCCGGGGAAAATTTTGGTAAACCTGTGTCCCGGAGATTTGAAAAAGGGAGGGACACATTGGGATCTTCCCATTGCCATTTCTCTTTTAGCATCCATGGGTGTCATTCCAAGCAAGAGAGTAGCCAATGCCGCTTTTTTGGGAGAATTGGCTCTGGATGGGAGCTGCCGGGCAATTCCTGGGGCATTGGCCATGGTACTGGCACTGAAGGAGCAGGGAGTGAGGGAGTTTTATCTGCCGATTCGAAATGCGGAAGAGTGTTCTGGCATTCCTAAAATTCAGGTGTATTCCTGTCGGCACTTACAGAACCTGGTGGATCATTTTCAGAATCAAAAGGAAATTTTGCCGAATATCGTGAAGGGTGAAGAACGCATTTCGGATAATACGGAAAACCATGATTTTTCAGAGATTCAGGGACAAAGAGTTTTAAAAAGAATTTTAACGATTGCAGCGCTGGGGAGGCATTCGGTTTTGCTGTGCGGTGCGCCCGGGCAGGGGAAAAGCATGGCATTGGAAAGATTTTCAGATCTTTTGCCGGATCTTCATCGGGAGGAGCTGCTTGAGACAAGAAAGTATTACTCGATTTCAGGAGCGTCTTTCGAAGAGTCCGGAAGAATTCCGTATCGCTCTCCGCATTTTACAATTACTCGCGCCGGGCTGATCGGAGGCGGCAAACCGCCTCTTCCCGGTGAAGTCACATTGGCGCACCACGGGATTCTCGTCCTGGATGAGCTTCCGCTTTTTTCGAAAGAATGTTTGAATTCTCTCCGTATGCCATTAGATCAAAAGAAGATTTCTCTCGTACGTGGAAACCGCAATTGGATTTTTCCGGCAGATTTTCAGCTTCTGGCCGCCATGAATCCATGCCCCTGCGGATTTTATGGCTCATCCGTGCACGAATGCCTGTGCAGTGATCGGGAACGGGAGAAATATCTTCATCGCATTCCTTTGCCTCTCATTGATCGCATAGAAATCATCTATGAAATCCCTTGGAAAGAAGAATCCTCTTCTATGCGGAAGCCGATAGAAAGCGAGGGAACTTGGGAGATGAAGGCGAAGATTCGATCCGCGATCAAGGATTCCGAAATATCCCTTGCATGCTCAAAGGACGGACAAAAAGTACTCGAGGATCTCTGCAGCCATTTTCCGATTTCCCGACGCGGACAAAAAAATCTGATGCGCGTTGCAAAAACGATATGCAGATTGGATCATCAGACAAGGATTGACGGCTCGACGTTACTTGAGGCATTTCAATATACAAAGTCACGATATAAATATTGGAAGATTTTTTAAATGAAAATGCACATATAACAAAAAAATCTTTAAACAAAGACATTTTTTTTGATATTATATAAAAAATACATGAAAAGAGTTGACAACTTATGAAGGACATGAACATAATCATTAGACAGACAGACAGACAGACAGACAGACAGACAGACAGACAGACAGACAGACAGACAGACAGACAGACAGACAGACAGACAGACAGACAGACAGACAGATAATATTGTTTTTTTGTGTGTATTTTTAAATTGGCAAGAGTATGTACCCGATGGATAGGTACATACTCTTGCCATATTTTTTTGACGGATTATAAATAATATTGAGGAGGCAGTAAAATGAAAATAAAAAAGATCACGGCTATTTTCATGGCAATATTAATGTTTTCTACGATTTTTTTAGGTTCCTCGACGGTAAAAGCTGAGGAGACAGAACAGGAAAGATATATCCTAAACTTTGAGGTGACACGAGAGCAATTTTCTGAGTACGAAAATCTGATAGCAACATATAATAACCACTGGATGAATCAGCCTGAAAATGACATTTTCAATAGAGATCAGTGGCAGTTAAATGATTTTTCTGTAGAATATGAACTTCATATTGACGGTCAAATCGATTCTATCGTCAAGTCGATGTCTTATTCATCGGCAGATTCCAGTTGGAATGAAAGGATCTCTTTTGAGAATATAAAAATCCCTTATGACAAGGTAGATGTTGAATATTATAGTGCAGATAATGGAGGTTTTGTGGAACCATACCTTCTTCACTATAATCTATATCTAAAAAAGACAAATGATAAAATGATTTTAAGCATTCCAAAGTTAAGTCCACGTGAAAATTATAAAAATCCTACAGGGGATGAAAAAATACTTAATATAGATAAAATGAATATTAAGGAGCTCAACCCTACGGTCAAAACTTTGTACTTAGACGGGCAAGCAGGAGATGATCATTTTGATGGATCCACCCCTGAAAAAGCTGTAAAAAGTTTTGAAAAAGCAAAAGAATTATCCGCTGCCAATCAGAATATTAAACAGATCATTGTAATTGGAACAACAGAGATTCAGGGAGAAATATCACTATCCGGGACAAATGCACAAATAGTAAGAGGAGAAGACTTTAATGGTTATTTGTTCCGCGTAGCTTCCGGAAAGTCTGCCACGTTGTCCAATGTCATTGTAGATGGCAATTCGGTTAATAACGGAAATATAGAAAAATCTTTGATTGAAGTGAAAAGCAATGCCATGATCAACATTGAAACGGGTGCGGTATTAAGGAATAACAAAATTAAAGCGATAAAGGATACCTCGACCGATGGAGGCGCTATCTATGCGAATTCTTCTACCATCAATATGAGTGGCGGATCTATTGAAAATAACCAAGCCACATATGGCGGAGGAATTCATTTGCACGGGTCTATAATGAATTTTTCCGGTGGAATGATTCAGAATAACAGATCGGACCTTGTTATAGACAGAAGTGTGACTCCGGCTCAGTATTATTCTGCCGGCGGTGGAATCATTGCAAACCAAGGCTCTACTATAAACATGTCCGCAGATGCCAAAGTACTAAATAATTCTGCAAAAGAAATTGGAGGAGGAATCAGTTTAGGCTCCAATCAATGGGGAGCGTCAAATATTTTAAATATGAACGGCGGCACAGTAGAAGGCAATACAGCAGGGGCAGCCGGCGGCGGAATTTTTGTGCAAGCGAAATATTTTAGTGGGGGAGCGTCCAAAGCTTATATTTATGGTGGGAAAATCATAAACAATCAAATGAATGCCCAGGGATACACTGAAGACATGTTTGGCGGAGGCGGAATCTACGTCAATGGTGCAAATCAAAAATATGGTGCTAACGGGGCTAATGGTGAGCTCTATTTAAAGAATGCAGTAATAACTGATAATGAATCGAAATTGGAGGGAGCAGGATATGCTTCTTGCCCTATATCAATAACCAAAATTTATGTAACAAATGGAGCGGCCATTTACGGCAATAAAAGTAACACAAAAAATATTAATGAAATATTTATATTATGCAATCATAATCTTGGACTCCACGGAGGTAACCCTGAATATGATATTTCAAAAAGAATGCTGGGCGGAGTACCTTACAACTGGAAAAAGGAAGATAATTCTTTTTTAGCGGAAAAGGAGCATAAGGGTATACTCAGTAAAAATAATGAATATCTTGGTTTGCATACAGATGAAGCAGGCAATGAATTGACTTCGACTCTCGAAAAGGTATTGATCAGTGGTAACAAATCAGAGACTCGTGGCGGTGGCATTGGCAGTAACGGAAGCGTTACGATGGGGACACAAGAAACGACAAGTGTGTCGGTAAAAAAGAAATGGGTCGATGACAATAACGTGAATCAAAAACGCCCCACAGCTGTTACGGTTCAATTGATTGCAAATGTTGCCGGTAAAGAATATGAAATAGAAACGAAACAATTAAGTGAAGAAAACGGCTGGGAAACAACTTTTACGGATTTGCCTGCCAAAGCAGGTGAAGAACAAATAAACTATTTCGTAAAGGAAATGAAAATAGAAGGATATAGTGGTGAAATCAGTGGAACTGATAAAGATGGTTTTATAGTCACTAATACCAGAATTCCCGACAAGACGAGCGTACAGGTCACAAAAGTTTGGAAAGATCAAAATGACCAAGACGGAAAAAGACCGGACAGCGTAACAATTCGTTTATTGGTAGATGGTAAAGAGACAGAGAAAACTTTAACCTTGACAAAGGCGAATCACTGGATGGGCTCCTTTACAAACCTTGATGAGTACAATGCAGGAAAGAAAATTGAATACACGGTAAAGGAAGAGACGATCGGAAACGGATACACAAGTGTGATTACCGGAAGTATGAAAGATGGCTATACGGTAACCAATACAAGAGA
>JALFST010000037.1 GCA_022779285.1 Peptoniphilaceae bacterium | reverse complement strand
TGTCCTTACGCAGAAAGACATAAAAAAAGTACCCGCCCAAACCTCCTCCGTCGAAGTCGTTCACTATGCAGATTTCGGCGTGCGGGTACTCATTCCGGGAACTGAACAATATCTCACTCCCGAGATCATTCAGCCCAAAATGAGTATACCGAAAAAAGCCAAGTATACCAAGGAAGAATTGCAGCGCATTCGCCGCGAAAATGGCCGGAAGGGAAAAGCTGCTTCTCCTTGGCGTTTCGGCTACAAGTGATGTTCGACTCCCGTCAAGGGTGCGCACAGCGCATGTATTTTCCCCTTGACGGAAGGACAGCAAAATCCTGGTTGAGAAGCAGCTCAAAGGGGCTGCCTGCCTTCGGCTGGACGGGGTTCGGGGCAGAGCTCCGGGACAGACCAAGAGTGACAAAATCGCTGACAGAAACAAGGGGGAAAAAGTGACAAAATCGCTGACGCTTGACATCTCCGAATCCTAAAATCGGTAGAATAACAAATTGCAATTTAAAATGAAGTGCTTTTCCGGTGACTTTAGCCAAGAAAAAGCTCTTGCTTTTTGCTCCCTCCGCTTACTGTTCACCGCTCATTTTACACAATCTGCAGACGATTTTGCCCATTTCCGGTACTTAGCCCCTGAAAAAATTCTCCGGGACGTGGCATGCAACCGAAACTCAATTGTGATTTTTCCCCTCCATTAAGTAACCTAAAAATGAGTTTCCCGGCTTTGGCGGCTTCTTTATCGCCCGCCATAATGACTATTTTTTCTGAAGGTTATCATAAGGAATAGATCATTCGCTGCCATGCCGATATCATGGAGTGACTTAAGCGTTTTCTTTTTTTAAGGAAGTGCAACCTCTGGTTGCTTAAATGTCTACAGTAGATGGTTTATTTTCAGCGGCCCATTTTCTATAATCAGACCAAACGGGAGGGATAAAAATGAAACTACAGAATAAACTCGTTCAATTGCGAAAAAAAATGGGATGTCACAGCTTGAATTGGCGGAAGCTCTTGATGTTTCTCGGCAGGCAATCTCAAAATGGGAATTAGGGACTGCCATCCCTACACTTGATAATCTTGTTTTCATCAGCAAGCTGTATGGTGTTTCTGTTGATTATCTTGTAAACGATGAGATGACATCTGATTTTGATACTCCAGCAGTAAAGGTTACACAAGCCTATTACAAATTAAGTTACAAGCGCATAATACTTCGCATTGTAATTGCGGTGATTACCTCAAGCGCTGCGTTCATTGCTGAAATCATGAATCATTCCGTTTCTACAGCCTTGCTATTCCTTCTATCAGCTGGCGCAATTATTGTGCTTTATCTCATTCTTCATTGTCTATATAGATTTATTACCTATCGAAGAATGAAATAAATCCAAAAGGAGTCAACAGCAGCAAAGAATTCTTAACTATCAAAACATCGGTTACATTCCTTATTCAAAATACTTCTGACACTTGGAGGGTTTTCCCGGCAATCCCGTCACCGGAATCCCTGAACAGGGAGAAAAAGCTTGCCGATTCTTTTCTTCCGAAAAATCAGAGTGTCCATCGATCTGCGCTTTGAGGGATTCCTGCACCACTTGTTTTCACAATCCTCCAAAACGTTCTCGTCTCATAATCGGATTTTTTATTGACGATGTCTCGAACATGTCTTCAACTGAATACATCCACCGCCGTGATCCGGTAAGATTACAGTTTCTGTACAAAAAGCCGAATGCATTCTTCAGAAGCAGAATTTCGATCGATTTCCATAAAAATAAAAAACCGGACAGAAAACTGTCCGGTTTTTCCAAAGATATGACTTTTCTTCTCTGCCCCGGAAACCCGATCAGGCCGATCTCCGACGCCGTTTGGTTTACTCTCTCTGATTCTTATATTACTCGTAATTACTTGTATTTTTTAGCTTTTTTTGAATCAGAGCCGTGAGAATGACATCAACAATTCCTATCATTACCACGAGCATGGTCAGGTCTGCCATTTTCCAGTCTCTCGCCCCGACCATTGCGCAAAAACCGCTGACAAATTGTGACAGATATCCTATGACCGCCGTCAAGCCCACAATGAGAGTCGACATCGGTTGCTGTTTTCCTTGTAAGAAATACCGGGACAGGAGATAGCCTAAAAGAATGATCCCTTGTATCTTGAGCAAGCCTTTGCCCGCATCCATCACGGAAGCAGAATCCCCCGCGATGGCTATAAAAATATTTCCGAACATCGTTGCACTTAAGAAGATCACAAGGGAAATCAACATCGTTTTCGTATTCTCTTTCTCTTCTCTTCTCTTCCATTTCACCAGCAACGGAAAAAACACACTGATACACCCCAGAATCAGACATAAAATCACGACGATTGAGATCCGCATCTCCTCCATCATTCTCTCCTCCTGTGTATTCATATTCACTTATATGTGTTAATATTCGCTTACATTGACATTATATGAGAATATCTGCTGATATTCAAGCCTTTCTTATCGTTTGGAGCCGGTCGGCAATCGCGTCATCGCCGGAGCGTCTGCGCATTTTCCTCCCCTTGATTTCATTTCCGGAACAGTATCCTATTCTCGAAATCGTTAGAATGACCGTTCACAAGGAAACCCCGATGACACAAGGAAAGATGAGCCGCCCGAAGGATTGCAAAATGGAGTTTTTCCGTATTTTCATTCATGCTGTTTTTCTTCAAAATCGCTTTTTTCTTTTTTTGAATTCATATATACTTGTTGCAATCATATATGTTGCCTTATCCATGGAAAGGAAGGGATTATGGATCCGAAATTTATTCAGAGAATTCAAGACTTATCGAATGCTGCCGGAGCCAGCGGTTTTGAAAAACCCGTTTCAAATCTGATTCAGCAGGAATGGAAGTCTTTCGGAAAAAGCCTGATCGATAAGATGAACAATGTCTATCTGCTCCGCAATAAAAATTCTCAAACCATGGACAGTCCCGTTTCCCCGCTGACAACCGACCTTCCCGAAGAAGCCTCCGGCAGGAAATTGCGTCTTCAGCTGGACGCCCATCTGGATGAGGTCGGATTTGTCGTGCAGGCAATTCTCCCCAACGGAACTCTACGGATTCTTCCGCTGGGAGGCATGGTCAGTCATAATTTTGCCGCACAAAAGGTGCGTGTCCACATCGATGAGGAAACGAGTCTTCCGGGAATCATCGCCAGCAAGTCGCCTCACTTTCTCTCCGCGGAGGAGAAAAAACAAGGAATCTCCATGGAAAATCTTATTGTCGACATCGGAGCCTCTTCCGCCGAGGAGGCACGAAGACTCGGCGTTTCTCTCTGCCTGCCCGTGCTTCCTGATGTGACCTGCACATTTGACGAATCCCGTGCGCTCTTTATGGGCAAGGCTTTTGATTGCCGATCCGGATGTGCCTCCCTTCTGGAAACCATGATTCGTCTCGATCAAAAAGACCTTGCGATCGATGTGTTCGGTACTCTCTCCGCACAGGAGGAGGTCGGCGAACGCGGAGCGGTTGTCACGGCTAATCGAGTCCGTCCGGATCTTGCCATCGTATTTGAGGGCTGCCCCGCAGATGATACCTTCTCCACTCCATCCGGTCCGCAGACGGTATTGAGAAAGGGACCGATGCTGCGTCATCTGGATACCAGCATGATCACCCATCCGGGCTTTCAGCATTATGCGCTCAGGCTGGCCAAAAAATTGGGAATTCCCGCTCAAGAGGCTGTCCGTTCAGGAGGCGGGACGGATGGCGGCATCATTCATACGAGCGCGATGGGCGTCCCGACAATCGTCATCGGAATTCCTGTACGATATATTCACGCTCCCATCGGATTTTCCACCTGTGAAGATCATGAGAATGCCGTCCGGCTGGCATGTGCCATCATTGAAAACATGAATCAAGAAACCTACGATACACTGTAAAAAAACAGAGTAAATCAAAAAAAGAAGGAGGGGCCTCAGAACCCCCTCCTTCTTTTTTTATCGAATAATACGCACCGAATGGGCGCTGCCCGCCGCACGTTCCATTTCTTCCCGGCTTACCAGGTTAAAATCACCCGGAACGGTATGCTTCAACGCAAGTGCGCCCGTTGCGAATTGAATCGCCTCAACCGGTGATTTTTCATCCAGCATCGCACTGATCAGGCCGGCACAAAACGCATCTCCGATTCCGACGCGATCAATAATGTGCGTCAGCTTGGGCGTTGACAGATAAAAATCGGATCGATCATAGAGCAGCCCCTGCCACACCTTGTCCAATCCATCGACCGGCAGATTGAATACGCCCGCAAAATATTGGCATCCGAATTCCTCCGCCATCGCCTTCTGTACACGTTGAAAGGATTCCGCATCCAGATCCGCGCCCGGATCAATGCCTTCCGGCAGCACACCGAGTCCTCCGAAGATATCTTCATCATTGGCAATGCAGACATCGACATAGGGCATCAGCTTTTTCATAAACGCCTGCGACTCCTCTGCGGTCCAAAGAGAAGCTCGGTAGTTGACATCAAAGGAAACCGTCGCTCCGGCCTCCTTCGCCGCCTGTACCGCCGCCAACGTCAATGCCGCTCCTTCCGCAGAGACCGCCGCGCTGATTCCCGAGCTGTGGAACCATGCGCAATCTTGAAAAATCGCCGGAAAGTCAAAATCGTCCGCCGACGCGCCGGCAAATGCCGATGCGGCCCGGTCATAGATCACGTTGGAAGCGCGCGTTCCCGCAGTATTTTCCAAAAAGTAGATGCCGACTCGATGTCCGCCTCGGGCGATTCCTTCCGTGTGCACGCCGTAGCGGCGGAGCTGATTGACTCCGCCTTGTCCGATTGCGTGGCTCGGCAGCTTGGTCAGATAATGCGCCTCATAGCCTAATTGTGCAAGGCTGACCGCCACATTCGCCTCACCGCCGCCGTACACGGCCTCATAGGAATCCGCCTGCAGAAAGCGCTTGGCACCCGGTGGCGCAAGGCGAAGCAAAAGCTCGCCCATGGTCACAACTTTTTTTCTCATGATCGGCACTCCCGGATTTTGTCTAAAAAAAGCCCGCATTTTTCAATGATTTCTTCCTCGGTTCCCTTGACCAGCTGAGAGCCTACGCCGACGGCAAATGCGCCATTGGCAAACCACTCCTGCACATTGTCCAATGAGACGCCGCCGGTCGGCATCAGATTGGCCTGCGGCAAGGGACCGTGTACATCCTTGAAGTATCCGGGATGCGTCAGCGACCCCGGAAATACCTTCAATACATCGCAGCCATAGCGAAGCGCCGTTGTCATTTCGGTCAAGGTAATGCATCCCGGAGTATAGGGAATCGTGTATAAATTGCAAAGCTGTGCGGCCTCCACATCAAACTGCGGAGAAACGATGAACTGGGCTCCCTCCAAAATGGCCAGACGCGCGGTTGGCGCATCCAGCACCGTGCCGGCTCCCAGCAACACCTTCTCGCCGAATTCCTCGCGCAGCGTCTTCAGTACCTCCAATGCACCGGGTACGGTAAAGGTGATTTCCAAAATATTCACGCCGCCTCGTACACATGCTCGTCCAAAGCGAATTCCCTCTTCACGATTTTTTCCGCGAATCACGGCAATGATTCCCAGATCATGCATTTTCTGCAAGACCTCGTATTTCTTCATCGGGTCCTCCCTTCGGTTTTATTGCCCTTTACCAAGGCTTCCCATAGGCCGTTCAAATAGGTTGCTCCCAACGCTCGATCGTAGAGACCGTAGCCGGCGCGTCCTTTTTCACCCCAGATCATACGGCCATGATCCGGACGAATGTAGCCCCGGAAGCCCACCTCGTAAAAGGCCTTCATGACCTCATACATATCGAGATCGCCTGCTTCCGACCAATGAGCGCTCTCGTAGAAGCTGCGCTCTCCGGTGTGCTTGACATTGCGCACGTGAGCACAGGCAATGCGATTCTGCGAACCGAAATGACGAATCATTCCGGGAATGTCCAGACCCGGATCCGATCCCAGGGAACCCGTGCAAAGGCAAAGCTGGTTGGCCGGTGAAGGCACCGCCTCAAACAGACGGTCAAATTGTTCCTGCGTATGCGTAATGCGTGGAATCCCGAAAACAGGCCAAGCCGGATCATCGGGATGCACCGCCATTTTGACGCCCACCTCTTCACAGGTCGGTGTAATGGCCTTCAAAAAGTAGACATAATTTTCAAACAGCTTCTCATCATCTACCGAGCGATAAGCCTCAATGGTTTTTGTCAGCTCCGACAGTCGCTCCGGCTCCCAGCCCGGCAATGTCAGATTGCCGGCGCCCGAAAGCACCCGATCGGCCAGATTCTGCGGCGTCAGTCCATCCAGATCCGCCTGATTGTAAGAAAGCGTGTTGGAGCCGTCCGGCAATTCCTTTGCAAGGTCGGTTTTCAGCCAATCGAATACCGGCATGAAATTGTAGACAATTACCTTCACGCCGCAGGCCGCCACATTGCGAACGGATTGCTTGTAATTCTCAATCAGCTCGTCACGGGACGGCTTTCCGAGCTTGATGTCCTCATGGACATTGACCGACTCGATCACCTCATACTTTAATCCCACGGCTTGAACGGCATCCACATCCTTCTGAAAGGTTTCCTTGTCCCAGACCTCGCCCGCCGCAAAATCGTTCATCATTCCCATAACACCGGTAACGCCGGGAATCTGAGCAATATACTCCGGTGTCACCGGATCATCCTTACCATACCAACGAAAAGTCAGTTCCATATGCCCTCCTCATTATTTCCTGTGTTCTGCCAGTGTTTTTTCTACAGCGCCCTCTCCCCGGCACAAGAGTTCCAGATTCGAAAGCACCCTTTCCGCCAGACCGGCCTCGTACAAATCCGCGCCGAAGAGCTTTGCATCCCTCAGCAAATTTTCCAATCCTTCCGTGCGTTCAAAATGATCCCACGCAATCCCCTGCAGCGCCGTCTGAAGCATCGGCAGCAACGGATCGGGACTGATCGTCAGCTCCGCACCGTGATCCGTCTTGCCCAGCAGGTAACGAATCCATCCTGCAAAAACCAGCGGAATCTCCTCCAGCTCGGCGGCCCGGCCCTGTGCCTGATACTTCTTCAGTGCCGTACCAAGACGAATCGCCATCTTCTGTGAGGTATCCGTTGCAATGCGCGCCGGCTGATCCGGAATGTAGGGATTGGCAAACCGATCTTCAATCACCTCATGGGCAAACTGCTTCGGATCCAGGATGACCGGATCCTTGACCATGGGGAGCAATTCCTGATAACAAAGCTTCTCAATCAAGTCCTTAATCAGAGGATTCTGTACACAGTCGTAAATCGTCGGCTCTTCCAGCAGGCTTCCGTAAATCGCCATCGTCGTATGCAACGGATTCAAAGCCGCCGTCAATTTCATGTTTTCCACATTCATGACTGTCTCGCGATCACCCATATAAACGCCCGCCTTTTCGAAAGGAGGACGTCCGTTGACAAAGTCATCCTCAATCACAAGGTATTCCTTCTCTTCCGCATTTACAAAGGGCGCTGCAAAACGGCCTCTGCCGAGATCGATTCTCCCCGCATTTTCAATGCCGAAATCCCGAACCAAATGCTTCGCCACCTCTTCGGAGGAAGCCGGCGTAATCTTGTCAATCATCGTCCAGGGGAAAGATACCTTGGCGGTATCGGAAAGCCACTCCAAAAAGTCCTTTCCTGCCTTGCCCTGTGCCACCATCTCCTCCGCCACGGCAAGAACGGCATTGCGAAGTACCGTTCCATTGTGGGAGTGATTATCCAATGAAAGCAGCGTGAGAGGCGTTGCTCCCGCCTGATAGCGCTCCTTCATCAAAAAGGTCGCCACCACCATTGTATTTTTCGCCTGATTCGGATCTCCTGCGATTTCCGCTTTGACAGCGCCGGACAACGCACCGCTTGCATCCGTAACGCTATAACCCTTTTCTGTAATCGTAAACGAAGCTACCTGCAGGCTGGGATTGCGGAAAATTTCCGCCAGACGTGCATAGTCCTTTCCGGAAAAGAGCGCCTCGGCAAGATTGGCGATCAAATCGGTCGAAAATGCTCCTTTCTTATCCAGCGTAACGGAAATGGCCAGGTTGTCAAAGGGCTGCATCAGCTTGGTCACATTTTGATCTGAAAAGGTCTCCGCGGCGATCATTCCCGTTTTCATCTGCCCTGCATTGAGCAAATCCTGATTGATACGGGCGATAAAGGCGCGAAAGATGTTCCCGATGCCGAAGGCAAACCATTGAGGATGTTTCTTCGTTTCTTCCCGAACCGCCTCGACATCATAGCTCGGTCCTTGATCCAGCACCTCTTTCAATTGTTCAAGATCGACAAGATTCAGTTTCATGTGCTTCTCCTTTGTTTATTTTCTGTGCTGCCCCGATTTAGCCGAAAAAGGCAAGAGCATTCTCATAGCAGATCCCTTGAACGAGCTTTTTGAGGAGCGTTTCCTCATCCGGAATCATGTGTGATTCTATCCATCTTCCAAGCAAATTGCAGACAACACGACGGAAATAATCATGTCGTGTGTAAGAGAGGAAAGAACGGGAATCCGTCACCATGCCCGGAAAATGTCCCAATAAGCCGAAGTTTGCATAAGATGTCAGCTGCTTTTCAATGCCGTCCTTCTGATCGTAGAACCACCAGGCCGATCCATAATTCACATGAGCCGCAACGCCCGCTTTTGCAAAATTTCCCATCAGGGACGCGAAAACATCATTGTCTTTATTATTCAGGTTATAGACAATCACACGCGGCAGGGCGTCACGTTCTTCCAAATCATTCAGATAGCCGTTCAGCACCTCCGCCATTTCCCAATCGCCCATGGAATCAAATCCGGCATCCGCACCGACTGAGCGAAAGGCCTTGCGATTGTTGTTTCGCAGTGCGCCGATGTGCATCTGCATCACCCAGTCCCGCTTTGCATACTCCTCCGCGAGAAAAACGATCAGATAGGAGCGGAAACGGCGTGCCTCCTCAAGAGAAACGGACTGTCCTGCACAGGCATCCCGGAAGATTCGAGCCGCCTCCGCCCGGTCGGTCGCCACATAATCGAAGGCGTTAAATCCGTGATCTGCCAATTTGCATCCCATGCTGTCGAAAAAGTCGATTCGCTGACGGAAAGCCGCTTCATAATCATCCAGATCCTTCACCGGTATCTGCGCCGCATCACTCAAGGCCTGTACAAAGTCCGTAAAGCCTGCCTGTTCCGGCTTAAATCCGGGATCCGGGCGAAAAGCCGGACGAACCTGTACATCAAAGTCGGCATCGTCCCGAATCTTCTTATGCCAGCGCAAATCATCGGTTGGGCTGTCGGTTGTGTTCAGGTGCGTTACCTTGGACTCACGAATCAGCTGTCGCGCAGACAGATGCGCCATTCTCGCGTTCGCCTCATCATAGATCTCGCGCGCGTTCCTCTTGGTCAGCAGCCGATTGATGCCGAAATAACGTGCCAGCTCCAAATGGCTCCACTGGTAGAGCGGATTGCCGGGGGCGGCATCCAGCGTATCGGCAAAGGCCTCAAATTTTTCGAAATCATCGGCATCGCCTGTGATTTTCTCCTCCGGTACGCCATGAATACGCATGGCACGCCATTTGTAATGATCACCGCCCAGCCAGATCTCCGTGATATTCTTCCATGTTTTATCCTCAGCAATTTCCTGCGGATTCAGATGGCAGTGAAAGTCGTAGATGGGCAGATCCCGAGCGTATTGCTCATAGAGCCGCCTCCCTCTTTCATTGTCGAACAGAAACTTTTCATCAATATAAGCCATAGTATCCTCCTGACAGAATTACTTAATCAGACCCGCCATATTCGGCAAAATCATGGAGATTTCCGGAATGAAAGTAACCATGAGCAGCACGATCAAAATTCCGATATAGTATTTGACCAGCTCCGGCATCACCTTCTCCACCGTGGTTCCTCCGATATGTGCACCCAGGTAAAGGATGTTTCCAACCGGAGGAGTGATTCCGCCGATACAAAGGTTGTAGGTGATCATGATACCGAAGTGTACCGGATGCATGCCCATTTTCAGACAAATCGGCAAAAAGATGGGAGTAAAGATCAGGACTGCCGGCGTAATGTCCATAAAGGTTCCCACAACGAGAAGAATCAGGTTCATCAGCAGAAGAATGAGGATCTTGCTTTCGGTCAAACCGAGAATCGCTGAGGAAATGATTTGCGGAATGCCTGTAAAGCTGAGAACCCAGACCATAATCCCCGACGTGCCGACCAAAAGCATGATGATGCCCGTCGTTTGCGCCGAATCCAGTGCGATCCGGAGAAAGTCCTTTAACGTCATATTTCGATAGAAAATCGATAGAATCAGCGAGTAGACCACCGCCATGCAGGAAGCCTCCGTTGCGGTGAACATTCCGGACAAAATACCGCCGACAATCAACACGATCAGGAACAGGGGAGGAATCGCCTCCAAAACGATCTTGCCGCTTTCCTTCAAGCTCGGGCGCGCTTTTCCTACATAGCCGCGCTTGCGTGCGATGATAAAGGCGATAATCATGCAGGCAAGACCCCAGAGAATCCCCGGCAGATATCCGGCGATAAACAGAGCGGCAACGGATGTTCCCCCTGATATCAAAGAATATGTAATCAATACATTGGAGGGCGGAATGAGAAGTCCCGTCGGCGCGGATGCGATATTGGTCGCTGCGGAATAATTGATGTCATAATTTGCACGTTTTTCTTCTGATCCGATTACCGACCCCATAGCCGAGGCCGCCGCCAATCCCGAACCGGAAACGGAACCGAACATCATGTTGGCGAGAATGTTGGACAGTGCCAATCCGCCCGGAATTCTTCCAAGAATCAAATTGGCGAGATTGATCAGCTTCTGTGCGATACCCCCGCGATTCATGATGTTGCCTGCAAAAATGAAAAACGGAATCGCGAGCAGCGTAAAGACGGATACGCTGGAAAATGTTCGCTGCGCCGCCGTAATCAGCGCGGGTTCAAAGGCCAACGTAGGCAAAATGCCGGCGATGGACGAAAGACCGATCGTTACGGCAATCGGCGTGCCCAGACAAAGCAGAATGACCAGGACAATGACCATCAAGAGACCGGATAAAACGATGATATTCATTGATTTCCTCCCTCTGTTCCCATCGGCGCCTCGGCGCCGTTCTCCTCATCGGACGGAGCGACGAAAATCTCCCCCCTGGCGATTTCAATCATGTTCAGTACGCAGAATATCACCGTGAGTACGCCCGTTACCGGCAGAATCGAATAGAGCACGCCGGTTGACAGCTGCAATGCCGGCGTTACCTGCGGCATCGTCAGACCCATGATCTTAAAGCCTCCATATATGAACACCAGAATCGCAAAGAGCGCGCTGATGCCTTCCAGCAGAATTTCAATCCACTTGCGTACCTTCGGCGAAAATCGATCCAGGAGAAAGGTAAGGCGCATGTGCCCACGCTTTCCGAAAATCAACGCCGAGGCAGTGCATACCAGCCAGGTGAATCCATACGAAAGCAGCTCCTCCGACCACGCCGACGGCTTGTGCAGCAGGAAACGGGAAAATACCTGCCATGTGCCCAGCGCAGTAATCGCGATCAGCAAGAAGATGCTGAGCCACTCCAAAATCTTAATCAGGGTGTTTCTAAGCGTTTTCATTGTGCGCCCTCCTCATGCTTCATATTGATGGGCTGGATCATATCGTAAATTTCCTTCAATGCGGGATTTTTCTCAACCACTTCCTTCTGCATCGGCATGACGCGGTCGCGGTACGATTTGGTATCCACCTCAACAAAGGTTACACCCATCTGATTTTTCGCGGTATCGATGGCTTCCTCCGTTGCCTTTTTCCATTCCACCTGCTCCACCTCTTCCGCATGTCGAACGGCTTTTTGGAAAATCGCCTTTTCTTTTTCCGGAAGATGATTCCAAAATGCCGCATTGGCTACGAGCAGATCCGGCACCATCTGGTGACGGTCATAGCTGAAATACTTTGCCACCTCGCCGTGTTTTACGGATGTCAGAGCAAATTCGTTGTTTTCAGCGGCATCAATCGTTCCGTTCTGCAACGCCGTGTACACTTCTCCGAATGACATCGGAACGGCGCCGGCGCCAAAGGCCTCCATCATCATGACGTTCATCGGAGAGGGCTGCACACGAATTTTCAGACCCCGAAGATCATCCACCGTCTCAAACGGTTTCTTACCGTAGAAATTTCGAGTGCCGGCATCAAACCATCCCACCGAAACCACGCCGCTCGCTTCCGTCGATTGATAGATCTTGGAAACAATCGGCTCCGTCTCCATCACCTCCTTGTAAGCGTTTTCATCAACAAAGAGGTACGGCATTGAAAAGATAGAATATATAGGATGAAACGTTTCCATGTTCGACGCACTGCCGACCACAAAATCCAGTGCCCCTGTCTGAACCAGCTCCAATGCGTTCTTCGTATCGCCCAAAAGGCCATTTGCATAGATTTGCACCTCGTACTTGTCTCCGAGCTGCTCCTCAATTTCTTTTTTGAACCCACTCAGTGCAATGTGAATGGGATGCGTTTCCGGCTGTCCATGCGAGATACGGATGATCTCGGGACCTTTCACCTGACCTGATCCGCCGCAGGCAGCCAGTGTGCTGCTCAGGATCAGCGCCATGATCAAGCCTAAAAATGTTTTCCTGCGTTTCATACCCTTTCCTTTTCTTTCTCTTTTTCTTTGCGATGTCCTTCTTCCTATTTGTTTCGATAATCGAAATCTATTTTCTATAAACGAAACTATTAACAGATTACACACATTCGGGGTAATTGTCAAGTCCGAGTCAATAGAATTGCCAATCTTTTTCTGATCTTTTTTTCATCTGCCGGAAACAAGATCTTATATTTCATCTTTTCGGCTCTGTCTTCCGCTCACCGTCTGATTTTTCGAGCCTGTCCGTTATTCCGTTTTCAGTATCATTCTAAGCCTTCTCCAATTCCTAATGCAATTTGCTTTCGATCAATCGGATAAAAAAGAGACACTTCATCGGAAATCTTCATTTCAATAAAAAATCTGTTTCGCATTCCCCGACTGAAATTGAAAATGACGGATAAAAATATTTTATTGTTGCCCACGCATTCTTAAAACGTTTTCATAATAGGGCGCAACGCCGAAATTCCTAAAAAAAAGAAGGGATCACGGATCTCCGTTTCCCTTCGGTTACTTCCGGAATATCGCCGGCTTTCTTGGCCTAATTCCTCTTCATGATTTTTTAAACACGGCTGACAGCATCAGCTTCCCATTGCCTGCGAAATCAGCTCTGCCGTCTGCTTGACCTGTCGATCCAGCTCCGCTCCCATCTTTTTCTGCATACGATAGGTCGGTCCGCTGACCGAAATTGCCCCCAACACCTGCCGATTAGCTCCGTGGATTGTGGTGGCGGTACACATAATGTCCTTTTCATTTTCTTCGAGATCATAGGCAATCCGACTTTCCCGAATACGGCGGATGCGATCCATCATCGCATCCAGGCTCTGAATCGTATAATCTGTGAGCAGCTCATGGGGCGAGTTCTCCCAGATTCGCCGAATCTCCTCATCCGATTTTTCGGCCATCATCGCCTTGCCGGCGGCCGTCGTAATCATCGGCACACGCACGCCCACTTTGGAACGCATGGTCACCGTATGATCCGACTCCACTTTATCAATATAAAGCACATAAATTCCGTCTTCCACAAAAAGATGCACCACCTCGTTCACCTTTTGTGCCAGCGTTTCCAGATAGGGCTTCGCCGTCATGACCAGAGAATCTTCATTGACTACGCGACTCGCTACAGAGTACAGCTTCAGCGTCAGAAAGTAGCGTTTGTCCTCGGCCTGATCGACATAACCCAGGGTTTTTAAGCTCGATAAAAAGCGAAACAGGGTAGTTTTATTGGAATGCAGCGCCTTGCTTAATTCAGTCAGAGTCAATCCGCCCGGATGCTCCGAAAGTTGCTCAATCAGCTCGAACGCCTTGCATACAGATTGGTTATTCGCTTCCATAGAATCTTCTTTCTATTCATGCTCTTCCTGAATTCCTCGTCAAAGCCTGCCATGCTTACTCAGGAATATCCGGTTCAAAAGCCATACACCGTCTCTCTGCCGGAAAATCGATCCTTTCTTGTCGGAAACAGCTGTGAAAAACAAGGAGTCTTTTGAACATATAGTATTTTTATTGTACCATTTCATGCAGAAAAATCAAAAGACGGATGCTGCTTCAGCGGCACTGACAAGGAGCAGGTGATGCTGCCACAATGAAAGCGCAAGGGAATCGACCGCACTTTTCCATCGGGACAATCCTTCCGAGGAATTAGAGCTTCCGGCTTTTTTAGCAGCTGTCAGCGTCAGTCATTAAAGCATTTCAAAAAATCCTTTGTTGAGCCTAATACGAGCAGGTGTGCGTTCTCCTGCAGCTTGGAATCCGCTCCCGTAAGAAGCTCCAGCTGCTCGTCTACCTTTTGCCCCAAAATATTCAGATTGAACTTCCGGCGTATGTTCAGCTCCGCCACGGTTTTCCCCACCCATTCATCGGGAACGGGAACCTCAAAAATCGCGTGATTCTGTCCTAATTCCATATAATCCAGGATATGATCCGAGCTATAGCGCATTGCCGCCCAGCGTGCCAGCTCTCGTTCGGGATACAGCACCTCATCGGCTCCATTTCTCGCTAAGAACTTTGCCTGAACATCTCGCGCCGCTCGTGCCACTACGAAGGGACATCCCATTTCCTTGAGGAGTGATGTGGTTTCCAGGGAATTTTGGAAATCACTTCCGATCGCTACAATACACACATCAAAATTTCGCGCTCCGATGGATTCCAAAAAGGTTCGATTCGTGCTGTCCCCGATCTGCGCACTGGTGACGTAGGGCAGCACATCATTGACTCTTTCTTCCACAATATCCACTGCTAACACCTCATCTCCCATCTCATTAAATTGACGGGCAAGATGCTTTCCGAAACGGCCGAGGCCGATAATTAAAATGGATTTCATTTTCTCTCCTTTTTAACCTACTGTAATATGATCCGAAGGATAGCGGGAGCCGTCCTTTCGTCTGCCGGCAACCGCGGCAAAGATCAGCGTTAAGCCGCCTACGCGGCCGAGAAACATTAAACAGATCAAAATGATGTGTGATACGACACCTAAGCCCGGCGTTATGCCCAAGCTCAATCCGACAGTTCCCAAAGCCGAGGCTGTTTCAAAAAGCGAGGTCAGTATTGGCAGATGCTCAATTGTGCTGATTGTAAGTCCTCCTAAGAAAAACAGGCTCAAATACATCAAAAAGATCGTTGTGGCCTGCCGAATCACACCGCTTTCCAATCTTCTCCGAAACAGGTGCGGCAAATCCTCTCTGCGGAATGTGCCCGCAGCTACAACAAAGAGCACCGCCAGCGTCGTCACCTTGAGTCCGCCCGCCGTGGATCCGGGAGCTCCGCCGATGAGCATCAAAGCAGTGAGAATCGAACGCCCGCCCTCAGACATTCTTGTCAAATCCACCGTATTAAATCCGGCTGTGCGCGGCGTTACCGCTTGAAAGAAAGATGCCAAAAAGCGTGAACCGGACGGAAGCGTGTTGAATTCTATAAAGAAGAAATACAGCAATGGCAGAAGCAATAGAATTCCCGTCATAAGTAAAGTCACCTTGCTCTGTGTCCGGTATTGGGAAAAATGTGTCCCATGTGTCCGAATATCATGCCAGGTTAAAAAGCCGATGCCGCCAATGATGATCAGAAGTGCAATCGTCAAATTAATCACCGGGTTATCCCGATACATGGTGAGGGAGGAAAAGGGTCCGCGGACGCCGAGCAAATCAAATCCGGCATTACAAAAAGCCGAGATGGAATGGAAGATTGCCATCCAAATGCCCCGCAATCCGAAATCCCGAATAAATACCGGCGCCATGATCACCGCGCCCAGTCCCTCAATCACAAACATTCCTTTTAAAATAAAATGGGTCAATCGAATGATGCCGCCCATTTGCGGCGCGGAAATTGCATCTTGCAACGTCGTGCGCTGCTTGAGTGAAATCTTTCGCCCGAGCATCAACGAAAAGGATGTCATTAAGGTGACCACACCCATGCCGCCGATTTGAATGAGAAGGAGAATGACCGCCTGTCCAAAGGATGACCAATAGGTTGCGGTATCGTGCACAACAAGCCCCGTCACACAAACTGCGGATGTCGAAGTAAATAAGGCATCCAAAAACGGCGTCACCACACCCTCTCTGCTGGAAATGGGGAGCATCAGCAGGAAGCTTCCCAGCAACACTACAGCGGAAAACCCTAAGCTGATCAGCTGAAATGTTGAAAATTTTTTGCGTTCTACGTGTTCTTGCATTGGTTCCTCACTTTCGGCTTTCTATCCTACACCATTTTGGCAGAATTGCAATCATATTTATAGGCATTCCTGCCTGATGCCGATTGAAAAGCGGATTGCAAGCCGAATGAAAAAACCGGTGCAAAATCCGAAAATCAAAGCCTTCAACAAACAAGGAACCCGCTGAAATTCAGTGATCTCAACGGGTTCAAAACACGTGCCATCGGGGATTCGAACCCCGGGCCTCCACTTCCGGAGAGTGGCGCGCTTCCACTGCGCTAATGGCACATTCACACGATCCTCAGGGATCGCAGTGAGACTATTGTAACTCATTTTTCCATGTTTGAAAAGCCGGTCGACTTTTCCGACTGATCTTATAAGAAAACACGCTTCACCCGGATAGTTCCCTCCTCCACCGTCAAAATGGCATAGGACGGCTTTCGATCACCCCTTGGGAAGGATGGTGAGCCCGGATTGATGCAGTAAACATGATCCACCTTCTCCGCAAAATAGCGATGTGTATGTCCGAAAAGAGCGACATCCGCGCCATGCTCCCGTGCATAGGCGGCAAGACGTCGGGGACCGAAATCCACACCGTGATAATGCCCATGCACCATGAGAAATTGATAACCCGCCCAGGTGAAGATTCTTTCCTTCGGCACATCACTGCCAAAATCATTGTTGCCGCGAACGCTGAGAATACGCCTGCCCACCTGCTTCTCCAGCTCCGCAGCATCCTGCGCATAATCTCCCAGATGAATCAATCGATCCACCCCATGCGCCGACAGGATCACCTGACGCATGGCATCGATGAAGCCGTGCGTATCGGAAAAAATCAGCATTGCCTCGCTCATTGCGCATCCGCCTTTTCCGACCTTTCGATTGCTTGAAGCAATGCCTGATACGCCCGTCCACGATGAGAAATGGCATTTTTTTCCTCATCGCTCATTTCCGCAAGTGATTTTCCCTCCTCCGGAACATAAAAAACAGGGTCGTAGCCGAAGCCGTTTGTCCCGCGACGCTCCTCTAAAATGCGTCCATCCAATCGTCCGATGAACATTTGCACATGCCCGTGGATGCGCACGGCGATACAGGTTTCAAAATGAGCGGTACGATTGCTCCAGGCTACATTCTGAAGCTCCGCCAGCAATTTATTCACATTGTCCGCCTCCGTCACATTTTCTCCGGCATAACGAGCCGCATAAATCCCCGGTGCACCGTCGAGAGCATCCACAAAGAGTCCGGTATCATCTGCAAGAATCCATGCATTCTCCCAGTGATCACCCGATGCACAAAGCACCTGACAAAGTCCGTCCACCTTTTGGCGGGCATTTTTCTGAAGCGTATTGCCCGTCTCCGGGATTTCCAAATCCTCGAAGCCAAGCTCCGCTTTGGAAACGACCTCAAATCGATCGGTTCCTAAGAGCTCTCCAAGCTCCCGCACTTTATTGGGATTTCCCGTAGAAAGAATCACTTTTTGCTTCATATGGCCTCCTGATTATGAAAAATGCTCCTGAAGAAATTCGTAGAGTGCATCCCCCTCCAATACGGGAATGCCCAGCTCGATCGCTCTTGTCCGTTTCGATCCGGCCGCCTCTCCGGCAAGCACCAAATCGGTTTTCGAGGAAACAGAGCCCTGCGCTTTGCCCCCTTGAGAACGAATCGCCTCCTCAAGGACATTGCGAGAATATCCCTCAATGGTTCCTGTTACAACAATTTTTTTGCCGGAAAGAGACCCGGCAGAGGGCCCCTCCGCATTTTCCATGACAATTCCCACGGAAAGCAGATGCTCCAAAGCACCTTGAATATGCTCATCGTGAAAAAACTCCACAATATTTCCCGCCGTCACCGGGCCGAAATCCTCCAGCTGCTCAAGCTCTTCTTGTGTGGCATTGCGCACCGTATCAAAATCCCGAAAATGTGCGGCAAGATCTCTGGCTGCCGTTTCCCCCACCTCAGGAATGCCGATGGCAAACAGAAAACGTGCCAGCGTGGTCTGTTTGGATTTCGCAATGGCTTCTAAAAGTCTTGCGGTCCGCTTTTCCTGAAATCCCTCGATCGAAAGCAGATCCTCTGCCTGTAAATGGTAGAGATCCGCCATTTCCCGCAATCCGTTTGCCATCAGACGCGCTAACGTTTTTTCAGAAAGGCCGTCGATATTCATGGCATTTCTGGATGAAAAATGGACAAGACGCTGTAAAAGCTGAGGCATGCAGGAGAGCGAATTGGGACAATAGATATGCACATTTCCGTAGACCAATTCACTGCCGCAGGAAGGGCAATGCGTCGGTTTTTCAATTTTTACGGTACGGAGCGAGGGATCCTCGATCGCTCCTAAAATTTCCGGAATGACCTCATTGGATCGCCGGATGAGAACTCTTCCTCCGATTTGCACCTGCTTCCGTACGATATCATCATAGTTGTTGAGCGTAGCTCGAGAGACCGTCACGCCGCCGATGTCCACAGGAGAAAGCAGCGCCGTCGGTGTGATTTTTCCGGTTCTTCCGACATTCCACTCCACATTTTCCAGGATTGTGGAAGCCTCCTCCGCTTCAAATTTATAGGCAAGCGCCCAGCGCGGAAATTTAGCGGTAAATCCCAGAGCCTCACGAGTTCTGAGATCGTTGATTTTAATCACTACGCCGTCAGTCAACACATCCAGCTGATGGCGAACAGCATCTACCTCCCGAATTCCTTGCAAAATCCCTTCAATATCGGAGGCTGTTCGCAAAAAAGGATGTACCTTAAAATGGTTGTCCCTGAGAAACCGCATCATATCCAGTTCCGTCTCAAAAAGACTCTCCTCCCGATATCCCACTTGATACAGAAAAACATCAAGATGCCGCTGCGCCGTCACATTGGGATCCAGATTCCGTATGGCTCCCGCCGCGGCATTTCTTGCATTTTTCAATGGAATCGGAGCCGTCTCATTATAGGTGCGAAGCGTAGACAGGGGCATGATGCCCTCCCCCTGCACCTCGATTTTCCCTTGATAGGGAATGGAGAGCGGGATGGACGATACGGTTCGGATCTGCGCCAATACCTCTTCCCCGATCACACCGTTTCCGCGGGTGGCAGCCATCAGAAGCCTGCCCTCATCGTAGGTTAAGTTGATTGTCAATCCGTCAAATTTGAGCTCAATGCAAAATTGAAGGGCCGGCAGCTTCGACTCCGGGTGCATCCGATTATATGCCTGCACACCGCGCTCGGCTCTTTCCACCCACGCCTGCACTTCCTCTTCCGTCCTCGCCTTACCCAGGGAATAGAGCGGCGCGAGATGGGTATGCTTGACAAAAGCATCCAGAACCGCGCCTCCCACACGCTGTGTAGGAGAATCCGGAAGGATTTTTCCCGTTTTCTTTTCCAATTGCACCAGCTCATCATAAGCCGAGTCGTACTCCTTGTCGGAAACAATCGGCTCATCTAAGGTGTAGTAATGATAATCCCAATCATTGAGCTGACGGATCAGCTCTTGCATGCGATCTGACATACGCTCGGTCCTTTCTGAGGCTTTTTCCATAGCACTTCTTCTCTACCGGGACATCTTTTGAAGCGGCGCTGCAAGCGCATTGAGTCTTTTGAGTCCCCTGCGGTCGAATGCAATGGTCAATTCGTCTCCATCGGGATTGGGCACGACGGAAACGACGGTTCCCTGTCCAAATTTGGGATGTGTGACTTTATCGCCGACACGAAACGGCGTTTTGAGCTGCCGATCCAGGCGTTCCTTCTTTTCCCGGATTTTCCTTCGGAAATTTTCTCGCTGTCTTTCATATTCCTCACGCAAGGCTTCATCTGCAAAGCCTGTACGATGTCCTCCTGTCAAGCGTTTCCCTCGGTCAGCCGCATAATCGGAGTCTCCCTGCGCAGAAAATATCACGCTCTCGTCCTGAATCGTATCTCCCAGCTCCTGAATGAAGCGAGATTGCTGCTGCGGAAGCATCTGTCCATAAATGCGCCGCGATGTCGCCGCCGTAAGATAAAGCTCTTTCATGGCGCGCGTCATGGCAACATACATCAGACGGCGCTCCTCCTCTAAATGACCTTCCTCCATGCTCATTCTGCTTGGAAACAATCCTTCCTCCAAGCCGACTAAAAAGACCACCGGAAATTCCAGCCCCTTTGCCGAATGGATGGTCATCAGAGTCATTCCCGTTTCATTTGCCTCTGTTTTATCGAGATCACTGAAAAGCGATAAATTCTGTAAATAATCGGAGATACTCGCCTCCGGCTCTTCCTCCTCATATTGCGCTACGGCGTTGACGAAGGCCTCCACATTTTCCATACGTGCCTGATCTTCCACCGTCTCGGAGATCTCCAGCATGTGACGATAGCCGCTCTCCGAAAAAACGGTATTCACAAAATCCACCAAGGACATGCTTGCAAGCTGCTCTCGAAGAGAGAGAATCAAATCGCGGAAAGGCTTCATTTTGGATCGCTGAGCGCTCGTCAGAAGCGAAAAAATTTCTTCATCCTCAAGCCCGTCCATCATGGACATCCCGTTTTCTCCGGCAACTTTACGAAGAGCCTCGACAGAAGCGGCTCCTATGCCTCGCTTCGGAACATTGATGATCCTTTGGAGAGCAATATCGTCCGTGGGATTCACAACCACATTCATATATGCGATCAGATCCTTGATTTCCGCACGATCGTAGAACTTCAATCCTCCTACCACATGGTAGGGAACACTCGACCGCATAAGGATTTCTTCTATCGCTCGCGATTGCGCATTGGTGCGATAAAGAACGGCCATGTCCGCATAGCGATATCCCTTCCGGATTGCTTTTTCCGTCCATTCGAGAACGGTCATCGCCTCCTCATGCTCACTTTGAGTCGCGCGGAATCGCACGGGCTCACCCTCCGCATTTTCCGTCCATAAATTTTTCTTTCGGCGCTGCTCATTGTGATCAATCAAGTGATTGGCTGCATCCAAAATCTGTTTTGTGGAACGGTAATTTTGTTCCAATAAAATCGTATGCGACTTCTGAAAATCCTTTTCAAAATCCAAAATATTATTGATATCCGCTCCGCGCCAGCCATAGATCGACTGATCCGCATCCCCCACTACGCTGATGTGCGCTTCCGGCGAGGTGAGCGCAAGAATCAATTCGTATTGAGCATGATTGGTATCCTGATATTCATCTACAAAAAGGTAGCGGAATTGCCGGCGGTATTTTTCGCGTACCTCCGGAAAATTTTGCAAAAGCTCCAGCGTCTGAAAGATCAAATCGTCAAAATCCAACGCATTATTTCTGCGCTTTTGCGTCTCATAATCCCGATATACACGTGCAATGACTCTTTCTCTGTCGTAATGAGCTGCATTGAGAGCATCTTCATAGGAGACTCCGCGCCCGCGCAGGGCCGCAATCTGCGAAAGATAAGCTCCCGCATTCATACCCGTATCGCTCAGGTTTTGATCCTTCATGATTGCCTTGATCAGAGTCTTTTGATCCTGCGTATCATAAATCGTAAAATTCGGTGTATAGCCGAGACGCTCGATTTCTCTGCGCAGAATACGCACGCAGATCGAGTGAAAGGTGCCGATCCACATGCTGTCCACAGGGCGTTCCAACGCCTTTGCGACGCGCTCCTTCATTTCCGTTGCCGCTTTATTGGTAAAAGTAAAGGCCAGAATCTCCCACGGATCCACGTGCTTTTCCAGAATCAAATATGCAATTTTTGTGGTAAGCACGCGCGTCTTTCCGGAACCGGCGCCCGCTAAAATCAGAAGCGCGGAAGAATCTGAAACGACGGCTTTTTTTTGCTGCGCATTCAAAGAATCCAAATAGATTGCCACCGCGCCCTCCTATAGTGCTGCTCCCAGCAGATCCTCCAGCTTTTCCCAGGAGTTGTTGACTAAGAGTTCCTCCGGAAAACCGACAGACTCCAGAACCTCCGCTGCCTTCCGAAATGCGCCTACCGCCGTTGCAATGTGTGCGTCCGAATTGACGATCACAGGCACCTCATGCTTCATGCAAAGCTTTAAATAAACCTGCATATTTTCCCGCGAATTCTGTCGATAACTGAACGGATTGAGAGAGGAATTGTTCACCTCCACGGCAACGCCGTTTCGCTTGCATGCTGAAATCACCTCTTCATAGTTCAAATGATATCTGGCATCGTCCGGATGCCCCAGGATATTGATCTGCGGATACCGATCCAATGCATTCACCATGGCCGCTGTGAAATCATCCTCATCCGCAGGAGCATGCTCATAGGCATTGCCATGCACGGATGCTACCAGATACTGCAAGCCCTCCAGTGCATCTTCCTCAAAAATCCGGCCGTCAGCATTACAGATATTGGCTTCCATCCCGCGAAGAACGCGCACTCCCTCCAAATAGTCCGGAATCACCCGGAGATTCATCCAATACTCCGGAAGTGTTGTATGAGACATGCCGAATCCATGGTCAGACATTCCCATGAGTTCCAGACCGTTCTTTTTTGCCTCGCGCGCATTCTCCGTCACCGTGGAATACGCATGAACGCTGGCGATCGTATGTGTATGCAAATCCATCAAAAATTGATAGGCCATTTTCCGTCCTTTCCTGAGTCATCTGAGACTCTTGTCCGAAATTTTAAAAGTCCTGTAAAATATTGTAACGCAAAGTTCAGATCTTGCATTCCTGAACCTTGCGTTTTTTTATAGGCTCAAATCAGGGTCGGCAACAAAATTCAAATCATCCGCCCCGTCTTTTTTATATCGAAAATATCCCGCTGCTCCGATCATCGCGGCATTGTCCGTGCAGAGAACGGCCGGCGGCACATGAAATTGAATTCCTCTCTCCTTACAGGCCTGTGCCATTTCATCCCGAAGCAGGGCATTCGCCGCGACTCCTCCGGATAAGCAAAAGGCCGGCAGGGGGTGCTCCTCCATGAGACGAACGGACTTCTTAATGAGCGCATCCACCACCGCTTTTTGTACGCTCGCTGCAAGATCCGCCACAGGGATTGCCTCACCGCTTTGCTGAATTTTCCGAACCGCCTGCATCACTGCCGTCTTCAGGCCGCTGAAGCTCATCTGCAGGCCATCCTCCACTCGCATCATGGCACGAGGGAAAGAAAAAGCATCCGGATTTCCCTGTTCAGCGATTTTTTGAATGGCGGGGCCTCCCGGATATCCCAGTCCCAATACTCGCGCCACCTTATCCAGACACTCGCCTGCGGCATCATCCACAGTGGAGCCCGCCACCTGGAAGCTTGCATAGTCCGCAACCGTACAGAGATAGGTATGTCCGCCAGAAACCACCAAGGTGTGAAACGGCGGCTCCAGATCCGGAGAAGCGATGAAATTCGCTGAAACATGCCCTTCCATATGATTGACGCCCACAATGGGAATGCCTCGAACATAGCTGATCGCTTTGGCCGCAGAAATGCCGACAAGAAGAGCTCCGACAAGTCCCGGCCCTCTTGTCACCGCCACAAGATCAATATCCTTGACAGTCATCGCCGCTTCGCGAAAGGCCTCTGCCAAAAGCCTATTGACCGACTCCAAATGCCGTCTGGAGGCGATTTCAGGAACGACACCTCCGAACAGCCGGTGCACCTCGATTTGAGAGGAGATCAGATTGCTGCATATTTTTCTGCCATCCTGTAAAATGGCCACGCTCGTATCATCACAGGAGGATTCGATCGACAGAATGTTCATTGCTCGCCCCTTTCTACGCCATCAGACGAAGGCTCGCCTTGCTTCGGACTTGAATTTTCTCCGGTGAATTGCTTCAGATCCTTTCGCATGACGAGCGCATCCGCCAAATCATCCGCATAATAGTTTCGTCTGTGGCCGACCTTTTCAAAGCCCATGCTCTCATAAAGCGCCTGCGCAACAGGATTATGAACCGAACATTCCAAAAAGGCTTCCTCAGAGCCTCTGGCTCTTGCCCGATTGAAAAAATGCTGAACGGTCATACGCCCGTAGCCCTGTCCGCGCGCCTCTTTTGCATAAGCGATGCTGTCAAGGCTGGATTCTCCTGCCACGTGAGACGAAAAATAATCTCCGATCATGACACCATCCTTTAAGATGGCATAGCATTCATTCGTTTTGGTGTTTTCCAGTGCCTCGATCACGCCGGCTCTCGGCCAGGCGTTGGGAAACGACTCATATTCAATTTCCATGATTCGATCCACATCCCGGAATGTCAAAGGGCGAATCATTAATCCCTTTCCCAGAGCATACGCCTCCTCTGCAAGATGGTTTTGCATTTCCAAGCGTTTTTTCCGCTCTCTTTCCATCTCCGCCTGCGATTTTCGCAAATAGTTCGGTGTAAGATCCAAAACCGAATCCACATCTCCATTTTGAAGGCGAATGGCGGAAAGCTGACAGAGTCCCCGCACCGAAGACGGTGTACTCTCCATGATCTCGACATCGGAACGAAGCATTTCCAGAAGATGCGGATGCTGCTCGATCGCCTCGCCCACCAGAATCACACCCTCTAACGCTTCCTCGTTTACAAAGCGATTGATTTCTTTGGCAAGATCCTCTTCCTCGTAGAGATTCTCTTCCAGGATCTCTGTCCAATGCGAAAAGCGTGCCGCCGCGGGCGCCATGCGCTGTGCCCATCCTCCCGGCTCTTGCGAATCCAAATATCCTGCAGCATAGAGCCGGCTGGATCTTGCATCGATCAGCGGCACCAGCAATTTATGGCCGCAGCGATGCTCTGCCGCCATCGCCCGCAATGTGGAAATACCGATCACGGACTTTTCTGTAAATTGTGCCATGGTTTTGGCCATGGTGACACCGATGCGCAGCCCCGTAAAGGAGCCCGGTCCCTTTGCCACGGCAAAGGCATCGACGGTTTCCAAATTCTGTTGTGACGATCGGAGCATTTCCTCCACCACATTCAACAGCCCTTCCGCATGCAGACGATCCTGCTTCACAATGTGCTCCGCTTCCAGTTCTCCCGCGTCCGGCATCCCCTGATCCGGCTGCCAGGAATAGATTGCGACACCCGTGGCCGATGTGGACGTATCAATTCCAATGATTCTCATCGTACATGGACCTCCCTCTCTTCTCCGTCTCCCTTTTCTATTTCCACGCATATCAGCTTCTGCGGAAGATAATCCCGGGCATGATCTGCCCACTCGATCAATGTGATCCCGTCCTGCGGATCAAAAAGCTCTTCATAGTCCAGCGCTTCGATCTCTAACGGATCCTCCAGTCGATAAAGATCCAGATGATTTACATGTCCGATATCCGTATGGTAGCGGTTCACCAGCTGAAAGGTAGGGGATGTCACCGGTTCCTTTCCATTAAAAAAGGCGCAGATCCACTGCACCAGACGTGTTTTGCCGGCGCCGAGGTCTCCCTCAAGGGAGACCACATCGCCCGGCTTCAGGGTTTGGGCGAATTGCTCGGCCCAGGCCCTCATTTCTTTTTCATTTTGAATATGCATGTGCCCTCCAAACGCTCCCTCTTACCGAGCGTTTGCCACTAACGGTGGAGAAGGGGCGAAATTCTCTTATATAGCAGGAATGTTACAATGCTTTCGATTGCCGTTTTAACCAGATTGAACGGTAACACCGAAAGCAGCATCAGTGACCAGTAATTTGTCACAAGGTGATTCGCAGAGCCCACTGCACGTGCCATGTCATCCAGACTGAGCCCGGAAACCTTCGCAAATGCCGGAAAGATAAAAAATGCATTGGAAAAGACCGCGATTGTCGACATCGTGATCGATCCGATAATCAGCGATACCACAGCCCCGCGAAGCGATTTATGACGAGAATAATACCATGCCGCCGAAATGACAAAGGACGCGCCGACGATCAGATTGGACAGTTCACCGATTCCTACGGTTTTTGTCGTAAAAAGATTCAAGATGTTCTTAACGAGCTGGATCAAAAACCCCGCAAAAGGTCCCAGCGCAAAGCCGCCGATCAATGCAGGAACATCTCCAAAGTCTATTTTCATAAAATCCGGAGCAAACGGAATCGGAAAATGCAAAGTATTCATTAGAACAAAGCCCATCGCCGCCAATATACCAATTTTAATGATTCCCTTGGTGGAATGCCAGGTATTCGTCCGGTTTTGCATTTCCGGTGTTCTTTTCGCTGCTGTCTCTTCTCCGCCTTGTAAGGGAGAACCCTTGCCTGCCTGTTGTAAATTGAATTCGCTCATACTTTTCTCCTTTTCATAAAAGATTTTGTATGGACAAAATCGCGAGAAAGCAGTTGCGGCATAGTAAATGCAAGCTTTCTCACCAGGGTGTGAACAAAAAGAAAGCCCGGATGATAAATTCATCCAGGGGGTACGAGAAGGCATTGCATCTTTCCGTATCTTCTTTCATCCAGACTGTACTGTCGGCTTCGGAATTGCACCGAATCATGCCTTGCGGCTCGTGGGCTTTACCACCGGTAGGGAATTGCACCCTGCCCTGAAGACTTGTCACGTCTTTATCATAGCCAACGCTACATCGCATGTCAAGCTTGCAAAGAAAGATTCCCGTGATTTTCTCTTAACTGTCAAGACATATGTTACAAATTCAGCTCATGGCTCTGACACACCTATCCTTTTTGCCCGGAAAAAGCAGTCGCCTAAGCAACTACGGTTTCAAAATATTCTTGCACAACCTGTTCCGGACTTTTGAAATTCA
>JALFST010000006.1 GCA_022779285.1 Peptoniphilaceae bacterium | reverse complement strand
GGCGACAGGCCTGAAGAACATCGGTCCGGATCTTTATTATTTCGATGAGACGACGGGAATCCTGCGCAAGGACAACGCGTGGGTCAAGACGTCTTTGGGAGAGATTTTCCCCAACAGCGAGGGAAAGGTATATCATGACCGCATCATCAGCTTCGGAAGCACCGAATATTATATGGACAGCCGAGGGGTCAAGTCCACGGGCCTGAAGCGCATTGGTTCGGATCTTTATTACTTCGATGAGACGACGGAAATCCTGCGCAAGGACAACGCATGGATAACGGTTGACGGAAAGGACTATTTTCCGAACGGGGAAGGAAAGCTGTATCGCGGCCGGATCATCACCTTCGGTTCCGAAGAGGCCTACTATATGCAGTATGACGGCTCGAAGGCGGCGAATACATTTGCCGAGGTGGAGAATCATCTCTATTACCTACGAGGAGACGGAAGGGTTGCGCAGGACAACGCATGGATAACGGTTGATGGAAAGGACTATTTTCCGGACAAAGAAGGAAAGCTGTACCGTGACCGGATCATCACCTTCGGAACTCCGGCATATTACATGAATCATGCGGGCCAAAAATCCTTCGGTACGATCATGGGCAACGGGGCGCAATATTTTGCGGATCGCAATACCGGTCTCTTGTATTCGGATGCGAAAGTAACAGATCAGGACGGTCAGATCTATTATCTTTTGCCGAATTATCAAATGGCAAGAGGATGGCGCCAAATTGACCGTCGGCTTTATTACTTTGATCCCGAAGCGGATTTTCCGGCGGCGTTGAGAGAAACGAAGAAAAATATCTACAATGTTGTCTATGAGTTCAACTCGGAGGGGCAGGTTATCAATAATTCGGCAATTGAAAAGGCGATTGCCAGACTTGATCAGACAGGCTGGAATTTGCGATTGGCCTTCGACTGGGTCGCTTCCTTTCAATATAAGGGATTAGCTCAGAAAGATCCGTCTCCCGGCCTGGACTGGTTTGCTAACATAGGCTTCGATACGCAAAGCGGCAATTGCTTTGTCTATTCGGCGACATTTTACGAGATGGCGCGTTTAATGAACTATGATGTCCGATGGATGTTCGGCTATGTGGCAAGTCACAGGAATCCACACAGCTGGACGGAAATTATTCTGGACGGCAACACCTATGTGTTCGATCCGGATTTTACGTCAGAAATGGAACGTAACGGATACCAAATCCAATATGGAGACAAGGGCACATGGCGATATGTGGATTATGATCGATTCAGCTGATTTCAAGGGTGCAATGGATTGAGAGGGATACTGATGAAAACAAAATGGATGGGCATTACGCTATTGGCATTTTGCATGATGCTGACGGGATGCGGCAATAAAACACAGGAGCAAAGTACGGAAAGCGGAATTTCCGGTCAAGAGGAAAGCGGCGCGAGCGTTTCTTCCGTGAAGAGCTCGAGTGCGGAAAGCACGGCTCCGGCTGCAAAGGAGAGTGAAAAGGCTCCTGAGACAGAGGCCGAGACGCCGGCACAGGCAGGAGCCGGACAAACAAAAGCCGCTCCTGAAAAAAAGCAGGATCCGGAGCCGTCTGTGCAGAATGCACCTGCTTCGGAGCCCGCTGCGACACCGGCTCCGAAGTCGGATCCAACGCCTGCCCCGGATCCAACCCCGGCGGCGCCGAATCCGACAGATCCGTCGGATAATACGGACGGATGTGTTCCTGCAGGGGACGATTCCCTTTTCTATTGATTTGCGGATTGCATATGAATAAAAAACTATCCTACCTTCGCGTGGTCGCTTGCTGCGCAATTTTGATCCTGCACACGGTTTTTACGGCAAACGGATTGTATGCGGATCAAATCACTGCGCAGCAAAATATCATTTCGCGAGTGGTTGTTAATGAGATGATGTGGGCGGTACCCGTTTTTCTTATGGTGTCCGGCAGCCTTTTATTGCAAAAGGATCGAAAAATCTCTTATCAAAAACTCTTTCGGAAATATATTGCAAGAGTGTTTTGGGCTTTGGTCATCTTCTCGGTTTTGGATTGGTGCTTTGATCTTGTCATGAATCATACGCCGTTTACAGGAGAGGCTGTCATGAGCCTGGTAAAGGATTTTTTTCAGGGCAAGGGGTGGGCGCATCTATGGTATCTGTATCTTTTGATTGGGATCTATTTGATGGTTCCTTTTTTGAAGCGTTGGATCGATGGAGCCTCCACAACTGATATCTTGTATATGCTGGCGCTGCTTTTTTTATTTCAGTCGCTGATTCCCCTGCTTGAGGCATTCGTCGGCAATGTGAATTTTTATATTCTCTTTTTCACGGTCTATTTGCTCTACTTTATCGCAGGATATGCAATTGAGAGGAAAATCCTCACGATCCCGACGAGGCTCTCTCTTTCGGGCCTGATCGGCTCTACGGTGCTTCTTGCTTTTTTTACGATCCTTCGTTGGAAAAGCGGAAATACAGTGCCGGATTTTCTCTTCGGTTATTCGTCTCCCTTGATTGTGATCCAAAGCCTGTGCCTTTTCGGACTGTCAGGGTGTCAAAACCATACACGGGACAGAGAAAAAAAGGATACCCCGAGAGCCTTTGAGCGCTTTCTGCTTTGGATCGACTCCGTATCCTTCGGGATATATTTGATTCATATGTTTTTTGTTCGCCTTTTTCTGCGCTACATGGGATGGAATTTTTATGCGAGATGGACACTCCTGCAGTTTACGGCATTTCTTGTCGGACTGCTTGCGATATCCTCGGCCGTTTCCTATGGGCTCAAAAGGACATTTCTGCGGAAAATATTGTAAAATATTGGGGGAACACACTCGAAAAGAGCGCTGGCACAACACAAACCGAAAGGATATATTATGCCGAAATATTTAACCTATTTGCCGCTGTTGATTCTATGCATCGCTGTCCTCGCATCGACAATCAGAATTGTTCCGCAAAGTAAGGAATATGTAATCGAACGTCTTGGAAAGTACAATCGCACCATGGAAAGCGGTTTGCATTTCATGATTCCGATTCTGGAGGTCGTGCGAAAAAAGGTCTCGCTTAAGGAACAGGTTTATGATTTTCAGCCGCAGCCGGTGATTACAAAGGATAATGTCACGATGATGATCGACTCGGTCGTTTATCTCAAGGTCATGGATTCCCGGCTCTATACGTATGGCGTCAATCGTCCGATTGAAGCCACGGAAAACATGACTGCAACAACGCTTCGAAATATCATCGGAGATTTGGAGCTTGACGAGACGCTGACCTCACGTGATCGCATCAACAGCGAGATGCGCATTATCGTGGACGAAGCAACAGATCCATGGGGAATTAAAATCTCCCGCATCGAGCTGAAAAACATCCTGCCGCCGGAAGACATTCGCAATGCTATGGAAAAGCAGATGCGTGCGGAGCGCGAAAAGAGAGAAAAAATTCTGATTGCGGAAGGAGAAAAGGAGTCGCAGATTCGTGTTGCGGAGGGCGCCAAGGAGGCGCAGATCCTGCGTGCGGAGGCTGCGAAGCAGACGAGGATTCTCGAGGCGGAAGCAGAGGCTGCAGCAAGGCGCGCTCTTTATGAAGCGGAGGTTTATGGGATTCAGCAGGTAAAGGAAGCGGGGCCGGATGAGCGATTTGTCCAGCTGGAGACGCTCAAGTCCATCAAGGATTTAGCAAACGGACAGGCCACGAAGATCGTCATTCCAACGGAATTGGCTTCACTCGGCGGCTTGGTCGAGGCATTGAAGGAGAAGTGATTTTCTGAAATATCTGTATGATTCATGTAAAAAGGAGTCATCGCAGAACGAAGGTTTTGCGGAGGCTCTTTTTTTTTCCAATTTCATCGAGCATCGCATATTCAAATCCGCGGGTTCCGGCACCGATTTTTTGAGTTGATGAAGGAAAACCGCTTTGTGCCGCTGGCCGCCTTAGCGGTCGTGTGGCCCTTGCCTTTTTAGGAAAGGCATATACCGGAGCCTCTGCATGGCAGGACAGCGTGTTGTATGGTCTTGTGATGGGGCTTTCTGCAATGGGGCTCTACAGTGGCGGGAAGTCTTTGATTGAGCAGTAGGAAACGGGGCGCACCCTTTCGGGTGCGCTCTTTTTTTGTACAAGAAAAGTCCTCCGAAGAAGGCTGCACTACGAGAACGGGTGTCGATGAAGGTGATTATGGCAGTAAAAAAAGATGGACATGATGGTCTCAACAACACGTGAATTCGTTGAGAATTCGGCCATTTTTTGATGGCATTTTTTCGTTTTATATCGGCAAATACCGACGATATAAAACCTTGTAAACCATTGAAAAATGCCCAATCCCTGTAATTTCAAGGACTGGGCAAAATGTGCGATAGAGAATGGCGGGCTCGAACCGCCGACCCCCTCGATGTGAACGAGGTACTCTAACCAACTGAGCTAATTCTCCAAAAATGCTTATTTATTATAAGGGATTCCTTAGAAATTTGCAAATAATGTATGCGAATATGCGGGTAAAAATGTGTTTTTTCAAGCGCAAGGCTGAAGCCGTAATATTTGTTGCGGATATCGTTTTTATGGTAGAATACATTTGAAATCATTGTAGTTTAGTCGTGATTTTAAACGATAGGTTGAAAACACGGGGAAAAGCCATAAATTCGGGAATTCTGAGTCTGCAAATCGGACAAACGTTTTCTGATGAACAGCTTTCAACCGAGGTAAAATTCGATGGCAGATGAAAAGGAAGTTGAAAGGGGACCATATGCACGATTATCAAAAAGAGTATGAGCAGAAGCTTTGCAGCGCAGAGGAAGCCGTAAAACTTGTTAAGGATGGAGATTGGATCGACTATTCGCATGCAACAGCCGTACCGAAGCTTTTGGACCGGGCTCTGGCAGAGCGGGCAGATGAATTTGAGCAGGTCAACGTACGTGGATATTTGATTTATCATCCATTGGCAATCCTGGAGGCGGACGTGCGCTTAGGAAGACCTGTTTTTTTCTACAACAGCTGGTTTATGCAGGGACAGGACCGCAAGCTCCTGAAGGACGGATATACGAGCTTTATTCCTATGCGATATGCGGAATTGCCTGAATTTTATCGCCGAAAAGAGGACATTGAGCGTGTCGATGTGTTGATGATTCAGGTCGGTAAGATGGATGTGAACGGCAATTTTAACCTGGGTCCTTCCATTGCACATACGATTGAGGTTGCAAACCGCGCAAAGCATATCATTGTAGAAGTCAATGAAAATATGCCCTATGTATTCGGAGAAAGCGATGATCACCTGCATATTTCTCAGGTGGATGCGATCGTGGAGTCATCCGAGCCTATCGACACCATTCCGAACATCACGCCCAATGAAGTTGACAAGAAGATCGCGGAGCTGATTATGAAGGAGATTACGGACGGGGCGACCCTGCAGCTGGGCATCGGCGGCATGCCTAACGCCGTGGGATATATGATTGCCGAATCGGATCTCAAGGATATCGGTATCCACTCGGAGATGTATGTGGACAGCATGATGGCAATGACAAAATCGGGCGTTGTCACGGGAAGATGCAAGCCGCTCAATCGCGGAAAGCAGGTCTTTACCTTTGCGTTGGGATCTCAGGAGCTTTATGAGTGGATGGATCACAACCAGGCCTTGTTATCAGCGCCCGTAGATTATTGCAATGATCCGTATGTGGTGGCCAAGCTTCCGAATTTCATTTCCATTAATAATGCGATGAATGTAGATCTTTTCGGACAGGTCAATGCGGAATCGGCCGGATACAACCAGGTTTCAGGAACGGGCGGACAGCTTGATTTTGTTATGGGCGCATATATGTCGCACGGTGGAAAATCCATCATTGCATTCTCATCAACCAGAAAGAAAAAAGACGGAACCGTGGAAAGCCGTATCGTACCGACCATGCCGTTGGGAACCATTATGACAGATACCCGTACGACGACGCACTACATCGCGACGGAATACGGCATGGTAAACCTCAAAGGAAAATCGATGTGGCAGCGTGCAGAGCTGCTCATCAGCATTGCTCACCCGGATTTCCGCGATGCCTTGATCAAGCAGGCGCAGGATATGCACATCTGGAAGGCAAGCAATAAACGATAGGAAAAAAGATTGTCAAACTATTGACAATTAATTCCATAGGGGTACAATTAGGGAGTAATATGAGAAATCGATGGATCTGAAATGAATGATCGAGGTGAAAAACTTTAAGGAGGCAACAATGGGTCGGAAAGTAGTTTTGGCAGGAGCGGTACGTACCGCAGTAGGCTCCATGGGTGGCACTCTCGGCACAACGCCATCTGCAAAGCTTGGCGAAATTGTCATTCGGGAGGCATTGCGCCGCGCGGGAGTTGCACCGGAGCAAGTGGATATGGTGTACATGGGAAATGTCCTTCAGGCGGCACAGGGACAAAATGTTGCTCGTCAGGCATCCGTAAATGCAGGCTTACCGGTAGAGACGCCGGCTGTTACGATCAATGTTGTTTGCGGATCGGGGCTTGAGTCCGTCAATATGGGAGCACGCTTGATCGCATCCGGCGATGCCGATATTGTTGTGGCAGGCGGTACGGAAAATATGTCCTTGGCGCCTTATGCTTTGACCAAGGGACGCTACGGATATCGCATGGGTGATGCCAAGATCGTGGATACCATGACCAATGATGCGCTCACGGATGCATTCAATAAATATCACATGGGAATTACTGCCGAGAACGTTGCGGAAAAGTACAATATCGACAGAAAAGCCTTGGACGAATTTTCAGTAGAAAGTCAGAGACGTGCTGTGGAGGCAAGAGATAGCGGCCGTTTCCGCGATGAAATCGTAGGAGTGGAAGTCAAGCAAAAGAAAAACACCATCGTCTTTGATACGGATGAAGGTCCTCGTCCGGGCAGCAGCTTAGAGGTGTTAGGGCGTCTGCGTCCTGCATTTAAAGAGGGGGGCCTGGTTACCGCAGGAAATGCATCCAGCATCAATGACGGTGCGGCAGCCGTTGTTCTTCTCAGCGAAGAGAAGGCAAAAGAGCTTGGCGTTACTCCGCAGGTTGAGTGGATTGACGGAACTCTTGCAGGAGTTCCCCCCGAGATCATGGGAATCGGACCGATCGCGGCGACAAAGAAGCTCTGCAAGAAGCTCGGAATGCAACCGCAGGATTTTGACCTCGTAGAAGCCAATGAAGCTTTTGCGGCGCAAGCTGTGGCGTGTGTCAGAGAGCTGGGCTTGGATCCTCAAAAAGTAAATGTCAATGGCGGAGCCATTGCCATCGGTCACCCCGTAGGCGCTTCCGGCTGCCGTATTCTGGTAACCTTAATTCACGAAATGCTCAAACGCGACGATGTGGAGCTGGGTCTTGCCACGCTGTGTATCGGCGGCGGCATGGGCTGTGCAGCTGCATTCCGTAAAGTGAAATAGAAATGTGTCAAAGCCCTAAGGTTCGCTTAGGGCTTTGCATAATTGAAGGGAGAGCTTATGGAATTTGTTCAATATCAATCAGAAAATCACATTGCAACCATTACAATTGATCGTCCCAAGGCGCTCAATGCCCTCAACACTCAGGTGCTCAGCGAGCTGGAGCAGGTTGTGGATGCTATTGATGTCCAAGACGTCTATGTTGCAATCATTACAGGAGCCGGAGAAAAATCCTTTGTCGCAGGCGCGGATATTGCGCAAATGAGCGAATTGAATGAAGAGGAAGGGCGTGCCTTCGGCGAGGGCGGAAATCGTGTCTTCCGCAAAATCGAGACGCATCCCATTCCGTTCATTGCGGCAATCAACGGATTTGCGCTTGGCGGCGGCAATGAGCTTGCGATGAGCTGTGATATCCGTTATGCGTCGGAAAATGCGGTTTTCGGACAGCCGGAGGTAGGCCTCGGCATTACACCGGGATTCGGAGGCACGCAGAGACTTGCGCGTGTGATCGGCTCAACATCGGCAGCAAAGGAAATTTTGTATTCCGCAAAAAACATCAAGGCGGAGGAAGCATTGCGCTTAGGTCTGGTCAGCAAGGTGGTTCCGCAGGATCAGCTCATGGAGGAGGTGTACAAGCTTGCATCTCGCATCGCATCCAATGCGCCGATTGCGGTAAGAAATACGAAAAAAGCGGTCAATGACGGCCTTGAGAAAGACATGGACGAAGCGATTGTTATCGAGGCAAAGCTTTTCGGTGCTTGCTTTGCCACAGAGGATCAAAAAGAAGGCATGAATGCTTTCCTGGAAAAACGAAAAGAAAAGAATTTCCTGAACAAATAAGGAGGATATAATGAAAGTAGGAGTTATCGGTGCCGGAACAATGGGCAGCGGGATCGGACAGACCTTTGCACAGGCAGGTCATGAGGTAATGCTTTCCGATATTAAGATAGAATTTTCTCAAGGCGGAAAAGCAAAGATTCAAAAGGGATTTGAAAAACGCGTCGCAAAGGGCAAGATGGCTCAGGCGGATGCGGAAGCGATCTTGGCGCGAATCACACCTTGTCTGAATGACGATTTGAAGGACTGCGATATCATTGTAGAAGCAGCTTTGGAGGATATGAAGATTAAAAAGGAAACCTTCCAGCATCTTGATGAAATCTGCAAGGAAGGAACCATCTTTGCATCCAACACATCCTCTCTTTCCGTTACGGAAATCGGAAAGGGACTTTCTCGTCCCTTGATCGGCATGCATTTCTTTAATCCTGCGCCTGTAATGAAGCTTGTGGAAGTCATTCCGGGACTGAATACACCGGAAGAGACAACAACAGCGATTATGAAGCTGGCTGAACAGCTCGGAAAAACTCCTGTACGTGTGGAGGAAGGCCCCGGATTCGTTGTCAATCGTATTTTGATTCCGCTGATTAATGAAGGAATCGGAATTTATGCAGATGGACTTGCCAGCGTGGAGGGCATTGATACCGCGATGAAGCTGGGAGCAAACCATCCCATGGGTCCCTTGGAATTGGGAGATCTTGTTGGACTGGATGTTTGTCTGGCTATTATGGAGGTTCTTTATAAAGAGTTTGGAGATTCCAAATATCGTCCACATCCGCTGCTCCGTAAAATGGTACGCGCAGGACGCCTTGGACGCAAAACCGGTCGCGGATTCTACGATTACAGCAAATAATTTTGTCTCAGCAATGGTAGGGGGCGCCGCCGTATACCGGCGGCGGTTTCCGACCATCTCTTTTTATGGGAGATGGGAAGAACAATATAAATTTGTATAGGAGGGATCATGGATTTTCAATTGGAAGAGAAGTACGTTCTTCTTCGTCAACTTTTTCACGATTTTGCCGTGAATGAAGTTGAGCCGCTTGCTCAGGAAATTGATGAAACACATCGTTTTCCTGAGGAAACCGTGGAGAAGATGCAGAAAAACGGATTTTTGGGCATTCCGTTTTCCAAAGAGGATGGAGGACAGGGCGCAGACACCTTGGCATACGCAATGTGTGTGGAAGAGCTCTCGCGCGTGTGCGGATCTACAGGCGTCATTGTTTCCGCACATACCTCACTGGGTGCAGGTGCCATTGCGGGATTTGCAACTCCGGAGCAGAAGGAAAAATTCCTGCGTCCGCTGATTTCTGGAAAGAAATTGGGCGCGTTTGCGCTTACAGAGCCGGAGGCAGGTACCGATGCAGCGGGACAACAAACTCAGGCTGTTTTAGACGGTGACGAGTATGTTTTGAACGGAACGAAAATCTTTATCACCAACGCGGGATATGCAGATACATATGTTGTCTTTGCAATGACTGATAAAAGCAAGGGAACCAAAGGAATTTCCGCATTTATTGTAGAAAAGGGAACCCCCGGCTTTTCCTTCGGAATTCCCGAGAAAAAGATGGGAATTCATGCATCCTCCACAAGAGAATTGATTTTCCAGGATTGCCGTATTCCGAAGGAAAATCTTTTGGGAAGAGAAGGCAAGGGCTTTGGAATCGCTATGGCTACGCTGGATGGCGGACGTATCGGCATCGCGGCCCAGGCGCTGGGGATTGCACAGGGCGCCTTGGACAAGGCCGTTGCTTATGTCAAGGAAAGAAAGCAATTCGGACGTCCGATTGCGAAATTCCAGAACACGCAATTTAAGCTTGCGGATATGGATACGCAGATTCAGGCTGCGCGCCTTCTTGTATATCGTGCTGCACAGGCTCATGACACGCAGAAGCGTTATTCGGTGGAAGCTGCGCAAGCGAAGCTCTTTGCAGCTCGTACAGCCATGGATGTGACCACGAAGTGTGTCCAGCTATTGGGCGGATATGGTTACATGCAGGAATATGACGTCGAGCGGATGATGCGCGACGCGAAGATTACAGAAATTTACGAGGGCACGTCGGAAGTTATGGAAATGGTGATCTCCGGCGCTTTGCTGAGCTAGGAGGGGCATCATGCATATTGTAGTTTGTGTAAAGCAGGTTCCGGACACGAATGAGGTTCGGATTGATCCTGTCAAGGGAACATTGATTCGTGATGGAGTACCTTCGATCATGAATCCGGATGATAAGGCTGCTTTGGAGTATGCTCTGCAGTTAAGGGATCAGGATGCTTCGACCGAGGTATCCGTCATTTCCATGGGACCTCCACAGGCGGAGGCGGTGCTTCGCGAATCCATGGCAATGGGAGCCGACAACGCTTATTTGATTACGGATCGCGCCTTCGGCGGTGCGGACACCTGGGCGACAAGCTCGACCATTGCAGCGGCGGTTTCCAAGCTGGACTATGATTTAATTCTTTGCGGCCGTCAGGCGATTGACGGAGACACGGCGCAGGTGGGACCGGAGATCGCGGAGCATTTGCATATCCCCAACATTTCCTATGCGGCAGGCATTCAAAAAGACGGCAATGATCTTGTGATTAAGCGTCAGTATGATGACGGATATCATATGGTTCGCGTTACCATGCCCTGTCTTGTCACGGCATTGGCGGAATCAATTCAGCCACGCTATATGACTCCACGTGGCATCATGGAAGCATACGAGAAGGAGATTCCCTATTGGACACGTCCCGATGTTCCGGTAGAGGATGAAAACATCGGACTGACAGGCTCCCCTACACGTGTTGCAAAATCATTTCCGAAGTCGGTAAAGGCACCGGGAATGAAGATTGAAAAGGGCGTAGACGAATCGGTGCAGTTCATCATTGACAAGCTGCAGGATAAATACCTGTTGTAAGGAGGCAGAGATGGGAATTCAAGATTATAAAGGGGTATTGACCTTTGCGGAGCAGGTGGAAGGCAAGCTCACTCCTGTCTCGCTCGAGTTGATCGGTAAGGGAAAGGAATTGGCAAAGGCCCTGGATACTCAGGTTTCCGCAATTCTTCTTGGAGATCAGGTGGATGAGCTCGCAAAAACGCTGGTGGAATACGGAGCGGATCGCGTTTTCGTGATCAACGATCCGGAGCTGAAGCTCTATCGTACAGAACCGTATACACAGGCAATCGCTCATGTGATCAATGAGTACAAGCCGGAGATTTTCCTTGTAGGGGCTACGGCGATCGGCCGCGATTTAGGTCCCCGTGTAGCCGCACGTGTGCATACAGGACTGACTGCCGATTGCACCAAGCTGGAGGTGGAAGAGGAAACCAAGAAATTCCTGATGACACGTCCTGCTTTCGGCGGAAATCTGATGGCAACCATTGTTTGCCAGGATCATCGCCCGCAGATGGCAACGGTGCGTCCCGGCGTTATGGTGAAAGAGATCCGCGATGAACATCGCCAAGGCGAGATTCTGCGGTTGGATTTCAAGCTGCAGCCGAACAATTGCTACTATACTGTAGAGGAAGCGGTAAAAGAGGTGCAGAAAAAGGTTGATATCCAGGATGCAAAAATCCTTGTTTCCGGCGGACGTGGTGTCGGCGGACCGGAGAATTTCAAGATTCTTGAGGAGCTCGCAGAGGCTCTCGGCGGAGAGGTCGCAAGCTCTCGTGCCGCTGTAGATGCCGGCTGGATGCCGAAGGATATTCAGGTGGGACAGACAGGAAAGACGGTACGTCCGACACTCTATATTGCTTGCGGAATCTCCGGCGCAATCCAGCACCTGGCAGGTATGGAGGAGTCTGATTATATTATTGCAATCAACAAGGACACCACAGCTCCTATCTTTCATGTTGCCGATGTCGGAATTGTCGGAGACCTCTTTAAAGTGGTGCCGAAGCTTACGGAAGAAATTCGTGCGATTCGCACAAAGAACGCTGTTCAATAATTTTTTCAACAGTCTTACAGTATGGTCAAAAAGGGCGGGATCCCCTCGGGATCCCGCCCTTTTTCTGAATTTCATCTATGCTTCTTTATAATTTTTCGGGAGAAAGACGGTGATTTTTCCTTGAAGGATTTCCACGTCGAGAGGAAGCGCAGGCCCTTTTTCTCCGTCAAGATCCGTTTCCACATCCTCATCCATAGATTCAATGCGTATATGTCGCGCTTTTATGTACCTGATATTTTTATCCTCTTCAACCTTGCCTACCAGCGCCCTGCCGGCTACGCCGACTTTCTCGAAAAAAGAAGAGCTTTGAAGAATAAAGATGCTGGCGTATCCGTTATCCATGGCTCCATTGCGAGAGGAATACTTGAGGAAGCTGATGCTGTTGGTAAGACTGATAATCATGTGGTCCACCTTGCCTTCAAAGGTCTCATTTTCTGTCGTGATTCGCAAATTGTAGGTTTTAGGCTTTCGCAAGCGCCGGAAGGTTTCTTTCACGTAGGCCAGCATACCGTGTTCCGTTTTTTCTTCGGGGCTGACGCCGTGAATGGCCTCAGGGATGGCCCCGATACTCAGAAACAAGGAGAAAACATGATCGCCTGTGACTCCGAGATCGGTGGAAAGCGTCCTGCTGAAATCCATGTTGGCAACGGCTGTTTTTTTATCCTGCGGAATTTGGAACATTTGAGAAAGCAGATTTCCGGTTCCGCCCGGAAGGATCGCCAGAGCGGGAGGATCCGGAAAGTCTCTGAGCCCCTGCAAAATTTCATTGAGTGTACCGTCACCGCCATAAGAGCAGATGCAATCATACCGGTTTTCCGCTGCATATCGGGCATATTCCGTAGCATCGCCGGCGCCATTTGTTGCTTTTGTTGTAACAATATCGAAATTCTCCTCTAATTTTGACAAGACAGCATCCTCAATTTCCGCTCCTTTTTCATTACCGGATTTGGGATTGAGAATGAAAAAGCATTGTTTCATGCGCAGCTCCTTTACTCATGGACTCAATGAAATTTTCAAGACGAATGGTGATGCATCTATTATAATATGGATAGAGTCTATGATCACGGATGGATCATAAAATTTTTTACAATTTGAATGTACAATTGAAGAGCGGGGGATCATGCTTGACAGCATAAGGAGGATTTATGGACAGAACCTACTTAGCGATCGATCTCAAATCGTTCTATGCTTCCGTAGAATGCGTGGAACGAGGACTGGACCCGCTGAAAACAAATTTAGTTGTTGCCGATGCGTCGAGAACGGAAAAGACAATCTGTCTGGCAGTTTCGCCATCGTTAAAAAAATTCGGAATTCCGGGAAGGCCTCGCCTTTTTGAGGTGGCGCAACGCATTCGAGAGATCAATCGGAAACGGGAGTTTCTGGCAGGCAAAAAAGCGAAGCAATCTTCGTTTTTCGGGGATGAGCTTTCGGCAAATCCGGATTGCTCGGTTGATTATATCATTGCGCCGCCGCACATGGCCCGATATGTTGATTTCAGTACGCGTATTTATCAAATCTATTTACAATATGTATCGTCAGAGGACATTCATGTGTATTCGATCGATGAGGTGTTCATGGATATTACCGAATATTTACTCTTGTATCGATTGAGTGCGCGTGAGTTGGCGATGCGTATGATTTTGCACGTGTTGCGGGATACGGGGATTACCGCCACGGCGGGTATCGGAAGCAATCTCTATTTAGCAAAAATTGCAATGGATATTGAGGCAAAGCATATGACGCCGGATAAAAACGGCGTTCGCATTGCAGCCTTAAATGAAAGAAGCTATCGTGAAAAATTGTGGAAGCACAGGCCGCTTACGGATTTTTGGCGTATCGGGCCGGGGTATGCGAAAACGCTCGAGAAAAACGGACTGTATACAATGGGGGATATTGCGCGTTGCTCCATCGGACCGGAGGGCAGCCGTTTCAGCGAGGAGCTGCTTTATCGTCTATTCGGAATCAATGCGGAGCTTTTAATTGACCATGCCTGGGGATGGGAGCCCGTGACGATATCGGACATTCGAGCCTATCAGCCGAGCACCAATAGCATAAGCTCCGGTCAGGTTCTGCAAAAACCATATACGGCATCGATGGCGCGCATTGTGGTGAAGGAGATGGCGGAATTGCTTTCTTTGGAGCTTGTGCGCAAGAAATTGGTCACAGATCAGCTGGAACTCACTGTAGGGTATGATATGGAAAATCTGAAGGATCCCGCGCGCCGGAAGGCCTATTCCGGGGAGATCAAGGTGGATCATTATGGCAGGAAAATTCCGAAGGCGGCGCACGGCATCGAAAATTTTTCACAATACACCTCTTCCACGCAGGAAATGATGGATGCCGTTTCCGAAATTTTTGATCGAGAGGTGGATCCCGGCCTTCTTGTGAGGCGCATGGTCGTTGTGGCAAATCATGTGCTCCCGGAACAGGAGAAACCGGAGGAATTGCGTATTCAGCTTGATTTTTTCCATTCGGCAGAGGATATGGAATCTGATAAAATTCGAAAAAAAAGAGAACGGAGTATGCAGGAGACTATTTTAATGATTAAAAAGAGATATGGAAAAAATGCGATTTTTCGCGGTATGAATTTGCAGGAGGGGGCAACGGCGAGAGAAAGAAATCGTCAAATCGGAGGACATAAAGCATAGGAAGTGGGTATGAACAAGAAAGATCATAAAAACAGTACATCTGATTTTCGAGGGGAAGATCGATTCGAATCCGATCAGGTGCTTTTGGATTACCCGCATCCGACATCCGGAAAACACCCAAGAATGGACAGAAAAAGCAGAGCGGCTCAATTTGCTCCTTTTGCTGCACTTACGGGATATGATGAGGCCATTCGGGAGACGGGGCGAGCTGTGGAAAAAAAGCCGGAGCTGTCGGAGGATGATCGGGATGCACTGGATCGTTTATTGCTTTTTTTGGAGCAACAAGGGTTCGGCAATAAAATCCGAGTAAGGCATTTCGTTGCCGATGTATCCAAGGAGGGAGGGCGTGTCGAGGAGACGGAGGGCATTTTGCGCCGCACGGATTCTTATTCGTGTCGATTGATCTTTATGGACGGAAGATATATTCCAATGCAGGACATCCTTCGCATTGAATGTCTCTTTCCTCAGCAAGAGGATTTATGAAATGATGGAGGAAAAAATGAAATTTGTTTTTACAAAAAATGTACCGCAGGAAATTGTGGATCAATTGCCGCATGAGGTGGAGTATTGCGTTCCGAAAAGCAGCTTCTCTGAAGAAGAGCTTCTTAAGGAGTTACAGGATGCGGATGCCTTGATCACTGTGGGAACGAGAATCACGGAAGAATTTTTGGAAAAGTGGCATCCGGATTCTTCGGAGAGACCTCTGCGTGTGGTCGGCACCGTTTCCGTGGGATATGATCATCTGCCCGTTGATTATTGTTCCGCACACGGCATAGCGGTTGTGAACACACCCCAAAGCGTCCGCTATCCGACCGCGGAGCTCACGGTGGCGATTGCGCTGAATCTGCTGCGCAAAGTTCAGCATTATGATGCAAGGCTTCGAAAATCGCTTCGCTTTGAGCATGGCTATTTTGATTCCACAGCGACAAGCATTTACGGGAAAACCGTTGGAATTTTCGGATTGGGGAGCATCGGAAGCAAGACAGCGGAAGTCTTTCACGTATTGGGAGCTCAAATACTGTATACACAAAGACATGACGCGGATGCGGCTCTGGTGGAAAAATTAGGTGCAAGGCGCGTCCAAAAGGAAGAGTTGTTTGCCCAGTCGGATATCATTTCCCTTCATGTCCCTTATGTTCCGGAATATCACCATCTGATTGACAGAGCTGCGATTCAAACCATGAAAGACGGTGTAATTTTAGTCAACGCCGGCCGAGGAAAGCTGATTGATGAAGGTGCGCTGATCGAGGGATTGAAGAGCGGGAAAATTGCCGGGGCGGCGTTGGATGTTTTTGAAAATGAGCCTATGATTTCCAAGGAGCTGGCAGCTCAGGAAAACACGGTTTTGACGCCCCATATCGGAACCTATGCCTTTGAAAGCCGTGCCGATATGGTAAAAGAGGCGGTGGAAAACACCCTGGCGGTACTCCGGGGCAAAAGACCGTTGCAGTGGCTGAATCAAAAGGAAATGAAGTAAACAAAGCAGATCTTCCTGTTTGGGAAGATCTGCTTTGTTTTATCGTGCTTCCGATCGGAAAAATGGGGCATATATAGAATATATAAAAAATACTTTTGACGCAGGAGAAAAATTTGACTTTATTAGAAGAAAAACTCAAAGAAGTACTTGCCGCAATTGCGCCGATTGTAGTGATTGTAGTTTTGTTATCGCTGACCCTGGTGAAAATTGAACGAGAAATGATGGGACGTTTTTTCATCGGATCCGTGTTTCTGCTGATCGGGCTGGCCGTTTTCTTGGTCGGAGTAGACCTTGGCATGACCCCGATGGGAAAATATCTCGGCGAAACCGTAGGAAGCTCAAAAACATATTTCAGCTTGATGGCCATGAGCTTTCTGATCGGCTTCAGCGTGACGGCGGCAGAGCCGGATCTCGCAATTCTCGGCGCGCAAATCGAATCGGCAACGGGAGGAGCACTTCCGCAGGCGGGAATTGTGCTCATTGTATCGGTAGGCGTGGGAATCATGATCGCTCTGGGCATGCTGCGTATTTTACGAGGCTTTGGCATTCATCGTTTTTTTCTGATCGCTTATGCAGCTATTTTTTGCATTTCCTTTTTTTCAAAAAATGAATTTATTGCGATGGCCTTTGATTCCTCCGGTGCAACAACCGGAGCATTGACAACGCCTTTTGTGCTTGTTTTGTGCAGCAGTGTATCGGCACGAAAAGGAGGAAGAGAGGCCGAAGCGGATTCTTTCGGTCTTGTCGGCATTATGTCGGCCGGCCCCATTCTTGCTGTACTGCTGATGTCGCTTTTTACAGGATCGGATTTTCAGGGGACGGCAGAGGAATTTGTCTATACACAGGGACTGCTCGCGCCCTTCCTTCATGCAATTCCTCATTTGGCTTTGGAATCCGTTCTGGCGCTTTTGCCCATCACGGTGATCTTTCTGATCATGAATCGGAGACAGTATCATTTATCTCCTGCAAGGCTCAGGCGCATTTTTATGGGATTGGCATATACCTTTCTGGGACTGGTGCTGTTTCTCACAGGCGTGAATCGAGGATTTATGGAGATGGGTCGCTTCATCGGAGCCTCTTTGATCACCGATCATCAGAAGCTTCTGCCTTTTTTAGGTCTTTTGATAGGTCTGGTTGTGGTGCTTGCGGAACCGGCGGTACACGTTTTGGGAACGCAGGTGGAGGATGTCACGGGCGGACATATTAAAAATCAGGCGCTTATGGCCAGCCTCAGCATTGGCGTCGGGCTTGCGGTTATGCTTTCCCTGATCCGAATTTTAACCCCCGGAATGCAGCTTTGGCATTTTCTGCTCCCCGGTTTTGTGATTGCTCTGATTCTCAGTTTTTTTGTTCCGAGCATCTTTACGGGAATCGCATTTGACGCGGGCGGGGTCGCATCGGGACCGATGACAACGACCTTTGTTCTTTCCTTTGCACAAGGCGTTGCGTCGCTGGCACCGGGCAGCGATGTGCTTGTTGATGGCTTCGGTATAATAGGTATGGTGGCGATGGTTCCGGTTTTGGCAATTCAAATCCTGGGTCTGCTCTATAAATTACAGATGAGAAGGATTGAGAAGCAGCGCCGGGAAGCAAGAAGCAGCGAATCCATGGAGGAACGCGTGTAAGAGCCTTTCATGAAGGATTAGGAAATTTCAGGAGGGAGTATGCTGAGTCAAGCGGTATTACTGGTAGGGATTGTGCAAACAGGACAAGCAAGTACCGTTCTCAAATATGGAAAAACCATAGGGATTTCTGCGGGAACCATTCTGCGAGCGGAAGGTACGGTAAGCAGCGGTATCTTAAACAAGCTGGGCCTTACGGATCAAAGAAAAGAAGTGCTGATGATGGTGATTCCGGAAGAGATTGAGGACGCTGCACACGATGCCATTTCCAAAAAATTTGAGCTGTATAAAAAAAATCATGGAATTTTGTTTTCCATTTCACTGAATGGAGTGCTTGGGACACATCGCCTTTCCTGTCCTGTGCATTCCAAATTGGAAACGCAAGGAGGAAAGCCGGTGAATCATCAAGCGATATTTACAATTGTGGAGCGGGGACGCTCAGAGGAGGTCATTGCAGCAGCGCGAAACGCGGGGGCTTCGGGCGGTACGATTTTACATGGAAGAGGAGCGGGGATTCATGAAACGGCATCGCTTTTCCATCTGACGATTGAGCCTGAAAAGGAGGTCGTCATGATGATTGCTCCGGAGACGGATGCACCGGCAATATGTCAGGCAATTGATGATGCGTTGGTTTTAGAGGAGCCGGGCAATGGAATCCTGTTTACCATCGATGTGAATCGTGTCAGCGGATTGTATCAAAATTAGAAGGTTACTATATGCCGGTCATCCGGCATATTTTTTTAGCGTTGATAAAACTCTCCGATAAAATCCTCAAATACAGGAATCTGGGGATTCGGATTTGTCTTGTGATATACCATATGGATTGTCCGAGTGACGGTTGGATGGAAGGGGATTGCACAGATATCCGGAATATCATATGAGGATGCTGCCGATTGTGAGAGAAAACCGATCGCCAAATTACTTCGAGCCGTTTGTATTAACGCATCCGCCTGAGAGCTGTATCCTACAATATTGAGATCCTCTGACTGATGAAAAAGAGATTGAAATGCTACGAACAGGTTGGATTTCGGCGAGGGAAGCATGAGCGGGCAGGCCTTGAGATCCTCAGGAGTCAGGAATTCCTTTGATGAAAGCGGATGATTTCTCGATACGATGGCCATCATAGGAGAAGTGTGAACGGGTATGGAGTGCAACGGATCCCGAGAAATCTTATTCAGAGTGTGAAAGGTCACAAATGCCAGATCCAATTGTCCGGAATGAATTCTGCGTAAAAGTGCACGAGATCCGTCAATGCTCAGCTGAATGCGGATTCCCGGATGAAGGCTTTGAAATTGTTCCATAGCCCGATCTAAATGAATATATCCGAAGGTCCACAGGAACCCTACCTTCAAATTTCCCCTTTCTTCAGATCGATGTTGCAGCAGATGATCCCGGCAGCGGCTCCATTCATCCCATAAAAAGCGTGCGTGTTCCAAAAAAACTCTGCCGCTTTCCGTCAAGGAGACATGACGCCGGTCACGGAAAAACAATGTCGTGCCCAATTCACACTCGATGGCTTTGATCTGCTGGGATAATGTGGGTTGTGTTATAAACAGCTCATCGGCAGCTTGTGTGAAATTTTTTGTTCTGGCAAGAACAAGCGCATAATGAATTTGATTAAAAGTCATTGCAAATCCTTTCTTGAGGTATGTTTTGGGAAGATCCCGAGAAAATATAGAGAACTTCTATAATATAGATTAATTATATCTATTTCAACAATAAAAGGAAAAGCATTACAATAATGTGTCTTAACTGTCAAGACATATGTTACAAATTCAGCTCATGGCTCTGACACACCTATCCTTTTTGCCCGGAAAAAGCAGTCGCCTAAGCAACTACGGTTTCAAAATATTCTTGCACAACCTGTTCCGGACTTTTGAAATTCA
>JALFST010000008.1 GCA_022779285.1 Peptoniphilaceae bacterium | reverse complement strand
GCGGAATTCTGGATGATTGAGCCGGAGATCGCCTTTGCCGATCTCAATGATGTTATGGATCTTGCTGAAGATATGATCAAATACATTATCAGCCATGTTCTGGAGACTCTTCCGGAGGAGATGGACTTCTTTAACACCTGGATTGACAAGGGCCTGCTGGAACGCCTGAATCACGTTCGTTCTTCTCGGTTTGAGCGCATGACTTATACCAGGGCCATTGAAATTTTGGAAAAGGTAAATGATCGTTTTGAATTTCCGGTTTCCTGGGGATGCGACCTTCAATCAGAGCATGAAAGATATCTTACCGAAGAGGTGGTGAAGGGACCTCTTTTCGTGACGGATTATCCGAAGGAAATCAAAGCCTTTTATATGCGCCTGAATGACGATAAAAAGACGGTGGCTGCCTGCGATATGCTTGTGCCGGGGATCGGCGAGCTCGTCGGAGGTTCTCAGCGTGAGGAGAGACTGGATGTGCTGGAGACAATGATGCGGGAGAAGAATATGGAGTTGGAGGATTATCAATTCTATCTCAATCTTCGGCGCTTCGGCGGATGTCTGCATGGCGGCTATGGCCTCGGCTTTGAACGATGCGTAATGTATCTCACAGGTATGAGCAACATCAGGGACGTCCTCCCGTATCCGAGAACCTTCCGTTCCATGCGTCAAAGCGACTGATGATATCGAAAATTTAGAAAGAGATGAGATATGAAATCATACAATCCGTCCGCAATTGAAAAGAAGTGGCAGGCTTTTTGGCAGAAGACACAGTGCTTTCATGCCGAGCAACGATCGGAGAAAAAGAAATACTATGCTCTCGTAGAGTTTCCGTATCCATCGGGACAGGGACTTCATGTAGGGCATCCACGCCCATATACGGCGCTGGATATTGTTGCCAGAAAGCGCAGAATGCAGGGATATAATGTGCTTTATCCGATGGGATATGATGCATTCGGCCTGCCTACAGAAAACTATGCCATCAAAAATCATATTCACCCCGCAAAGGTTACGCACGATAATATCGAGCATTTTCGTAAACAATTACAGAGCATCGGTTTTTCCTTTGACTGGGAGCGTGAGATCAATACGACCGATCCCGATTATTACCATTGGACACAATGGATTTTTATACAGATGTTCAAGCACGGTCTTGCCTATAAAAAGGAGACCATGATCAACTGGTGTCCGAATGATAAAATCGGACTGGCCAATGAGGAGGTTGTGAACGGCTTGTGTGAGCGTTGCGGGACTCCCGTCGAGCATCGTGTAAAAAATCAATGGATGCTTGCAATCACCAAGTATGCGGATCGTCTGATTGACGATTTGGATATGGTGGATTATCTTCCGCGCATTCGCCAGCAGCAGATCAATTGGATCGGTCGTTCCTACGGTGCCGAGGTGAATTTTACTCTGAAGGCGGAGGATGGCTCAAGAGATGCCGTTACGGTCTATACAACGCGTCCGGATACTCTTTTCGGCGCTACGTATATTGTTTTAGCGCCGGAGCATGCTTTGGTAAAGAAATATTCAGCGCAGCTTCATAACCGTGAAGAGGTGGAAAAATACCAGCGCGAAGCCATGATGAAATCTGAATTTGAGCGTGGTGAGCTGAATAAAGAAAAAACAGGCGTTATGCTTTCCGGCATTGTGGCGATCAATCCCGTGAATGGAAAAGAAATTCCGATATGGATTTCGGACTATGTGCTGAGCAGCTACGGAACCGGTGCCATTATGGCGGTTCCGGCACATGACGACAGAGACTGGGAATTTGCGACCAAGTTCGGAATGGATATCTTAGAGGTGGTGAGCGGCGCTGAGCGCTCCGTACAGGAAGAACCTTATACGGATGTGGAAACGGGAACCATGATTCATTCCGGATTCTTAGACGGATGCTCCGTTGCCGAGGCCAAAGAGAAGATGATCGCCTGGCTGGAGTCGGAGGGCCTCGGACACCGCAAAACAAATTACAAGCTTCGCGACTGGGTTTTCAGCCGTCAGCGATATTGGGGTGAGCCCATTCCTATGATTTATTGTCCTGAGCACGGATGGGTGCCGGTGCCCGAGGATCAGCTGCCGGTTCGCCTTCCTGATGTCGAAAATTATGAACCTGCAGAAAATGGGGAATCACCGCTTTCGGCGATGGAAGATTTTGTGAATACGGTATGTCCGATTTGCGGCCGGCCGGCAAAGAGAGAGACGGATACGATGCCGCAGTGGGCAGGCTCCTCCTGGTACTATCTGCGCTATATGGATCCGCACAATCATCAGATGCCCGTTTCTCCGGATGCGGAAAAATATTTCGGGCCGGTGGATTGGTATAACGGCGGGATGGAGCATACAACGCTGCATCTGCTTTATTCACGTTTTTGGCATAAATTTCTATATGACATCGGGATCGTATCCACACCGGAACCATATTTAAAGCGTACTTCTCATGGTATGATATTAGGAGCCAATGGTGAAAAGATGAGTAAGTCGCGGGGGAATGTGGTGAATCCTGACGAAATCGTACGGGAATATGGAGCGGATACCCTGCGAACCTATGAGATGTTTATCGGCGACTTTGAGAAGAGCGCTCCCTGGACAGAGCAGGGAGTTCAGGGGTGCCGCCGCTATCTGGAAAGGGTGTGGAGGCTCGCGGAATTGGTGAACGATGAGGATTGTTATTCCGACGATCTTTCGATTCCGATGAATCAAACCATTAAAAAGGTAACCGACGACTATGAGGTTCTCAAATTCAACACCGCAATTGCTCAGCTGATGACGCTTTCCAATGAATTCCGTCAAAAAGGATCGATTACGAAAAAGGAGTGGGAGACGTATCTCATTCTGCTCAATCCGGTAGCACCGCATATTACGGAAGAGCTTTGGGAAACAGCAGGTTTCTCCGGACATATTGCAACGGATGTGCAATGGCCGGATTATGATGAATCCAAATTGGTCGGAGATACAATTGAGATGCCTGTTCAGGTCAACGGGAAGGTTCGCGGGCAGCTCCGGATTTCTCCGAATGCAACAAAAGAAGAAGTCTTGGCCGAGGTGGAAAAAACAGAAGCAATACAACGTCAGATACGGGATAAGAATATTTTGAAAGTGATTTTCGTTCCCGGAAAAATTTTAAACATTGTCTGTCGTTGAGGTGCTTACCGTTTAGAGAGGATCAGAAATGAAATTAACGACAAGAAGTCGGTACGGACTGCGGGCGATCGTTTATGTTGCTTCACAACCAAAGGATTCCATTGTATCCATAACGGAAATTTCACAGGAACTGCTTTTGAGCGAATCCTATCTGGAGCAGCTGTTTCGATTGCTGCGTAAGGACGGCTTTCTCAAGAGTATACGAGGTGTCAACGGCGGCTATGTTCTGGCCAAGCCGGCGGATCAAATCAGCGTTTTGGAGCTGCTGAATACTCTGGAGGGCGATTTCTGGTTAGCCGATTGTGTCGTAGCGGGGGATTGCCCGGGAGGCAGAACCAATTGCGCTACGCGGTATATCATGTCCAAAATCAACGAGGCGATTTATTCCTCTGTCAAGGATATCTATTTGTCAGATCTTGTAGAAAGAGAAAGTTCTATTTAGAACGCATAGAACGAATGTAATGAAGGAGAGCATATGAAGCATCTGGGTTTGAATGAGGCTCGAAAAGAATTTCTCGATTTTTTTGAGTCGAAGGGGCATATTCGTCTGAAAAGCTATTCTCTTGTTCCGAAGGGTGATAAGAGTTTATTGCTCATCAACGCCGGTATGGCACCTTTGAAGGCATACTTTTTAGGGGAAAAGAAGATGGCGAAAAATCGCGCCACGAGCTCACAGCGATGCCTGCGTACCGCGGACATCGACAATGTGGGCAAGACAGACCGCCATGCCACATATTTTGAGATGCTCGGGAACTTTTCCTTCGGTGATTATTTTAAGAAAGAAGCGATTCATTGGGCATATGAGTTTCTGACGGAAAAGATCGGCCTTGAGAAGGATAAGCTCTGGATCACCGTCTATCAGGATGACGATACGGCATATGATATTTGGACGCAAGAGGTGGGCATTGCAGAGGATCATATGATGCGTCTCGGAAAAGAAGATAATTTTTGGGAACTGGAACAGGGGCCTTGCGGACCTTGCTCGGAAATTCATTATGATCGAGGTCCGGAATTCGGCGAGGGCTCTTGCCCGACCGATAATTCGGATCGTTTTATGGAAATCTGGAATCTCGTATTTACGCAATTCAATCGTCAGGCGGACGGCTCTTATCTCCCTATTGATCATCCGAATATCGATACGGGCATGGGTTTGGAAAGATTGGCGCTCGTCTGCGAAAACAAGAGAAATATTTTTGAGCTGGAAGAGTTTTTGCCGCTTCGGAATCGCATTGGTGAGCTGAGCGGCAAGACATATGGGCAGAGTGAAAAAACGGACGAATCCTTCCGTGTCATCATCGATCATACGAAGGCAATGACGTTTCTGGCACTGGACGGCGTTGTTCCTTCCAACGAGGGGCGCGGTTACATTTTGCGCAGGCTCATTCGACGTGCCTACCGCCATGGAAAATTACTGGGGATCGAGGGCGAATTTTTAACAAAAACCATCCGAGAGGTCATTCCGGTCTACCTTGGAGAATATCCGGAATTGGAATCTTCCTTAGAACGCATCTTCAAGGTTGTCGTGCGTGAGGAAGAAAGCTTTCAGCAAACGATCGATCAGGGTCTGCTCATGCTCAAAGAGCTGCTTGATCAGACGGTTTCGGAAAAGCAAAGCACGCTTTCCGGATCGGATGTTTTCCGCCTTTATGATACCTATGGATTTCCCTTGGACTTAACGAAGGAGATTGCATCGGAAAGAAATATTCAAGTGGATGAAGCGGCTTTTCGTGAAAAAATGGAGCAGCAACGCATTCAGTCTCGTGAGCGCAGAGCCGGCGGAGCAGCATGGGATGACGCTGTAAAGCTGGATCTTTCCGGAGTCGCTGCAACAGATTTTCGGGGCTATGAGGTATTGCAATGCCGAGGAAAGATCGTTGCGATTTTCCACGGGAAAAATCGCGTGGAGGAGATTGCCGCAGGAGAAGAGGGCATTGCCGTTCTGGATCAAACGCCTTTTTATGCAGAAAGCGGCGGACAGATTTCCGATTTTGGAATCATGCATTCTGACGGATGCGACGCTTCCGTACAATATGTTTCAAAGGATAAAGATGGGATCTTCTTTCATCATGTATCTGTTGAGGACGGATCGTTGCACGTGGGGGATTGTGTCGAATTGACCGTGGATGCGGATCACCGCAATGATGTGCGCCGCAACCACTCTGCAACACATCTGTTAAATCGTGCTTTGCGCGAGGTGCTCGGAGAGCATGTCCATCAGGCGGGTTCCTATGTGGGCCCGGATCGCCTGCGTTTTGATTTTACGCATTATGAGGCGATGACTCAAGAACAGGTGAAGGCTGTCGAAGAGATCGTCAATCGTGCGATTTTTGACTCCTACCCTGTCACAACAGAGGTTTTGCCTCTTCAGGAAGCGATGGCGCAGGGCGCGGTCGGTCTGTTTGAGGATAAATATCGGGATGTGGTACGTGTTGTTTCCATGGGGGATTTCTCAAAGGAGCTCTGTGGAGGCACGCACGTGGAGAACACCTCACAGATACAGATGCTTCGTATTCTTTCGGAGCAGGGCGTATCCTCCGGTGTCAGACGTATGGAAGCCATTACGGGACGTGCCTGCTACCGATTGGATCTGGCATATGAACATCAGCTGAATGAGGAGGCCGAGCTTCTCAAAGCCGCAAATGATCAGATTCTTTCTCGTACGGAGCAGCTGATTGAGGAAAACCGCACTCTAAAAAAGGAGATAGAATCCTTTCAGACAAAGATGGCACATGAGCTTTCTCAGAAGCTGGAGCAGGAGGTGACGGAGATTGCCGGAATTCCGGTTTTGAAGCAAAATCTTCCGGGAAAGAGCATGGAAGAACTCAAAGAAATCTCGGATGCCTTGAAAGATGGCAAAAACCGTTATATCATCGTCTTAAGCTCAGCTGTTGAAGGAAAAGTGTTTTGGGTGGTTGCCATGGATGCGCAGTCCAACGCGGAAGGCCTGAAAGCGGGAGATTTGGTTCGAAGCCTGGCACAGATTACAGGGGGAAACGGAGGCGGAAGACCGAATTTTGCAACGGCAGGCGGAAAAAATCCCTCAAAAATTGAAGAAGCGTTAGCAACGGTAGAGGAATGGGTAACAATACATGCAAGGTAAGGAGGCTCTCATGTCAAAGGATTTTAACGAGACAATGCTTTTTACACCGATCGATGATGAAAACCGGGAGATGATTGATATTCTCACAAGTGTATACGAATCATTGAAGGCAAAGGGATATTCTCCGGAAAATCAGATCATCGGATATATTTTATCCGGAGATCCGACGTATATTACAAGCTATAACGGCGCACGTAAGCTGATACGTCAGATTGAAAGAGATGATCTGTTGGAAGAGCTGCTGACCTACTATCTGGAGGGCAACGGCATCGGAAAAGATAAGTAAAGAAGGAAATCATGGCGAGAACGATGGGACTGGATTTAGGCACGCGTACTATCGGCGTTGCCGTCAGCGATCCTACGCAGCAAATTGCACAAGCGGTTACAACAATCCGGCGCTCATCGTTTCGCGATGATTTAGCAAAGCTCAAGGCTATTATTGAAGAGTATGACGTAAATATTGTTGTGATTGGTCTTCCTAAGCACATGAACAATGATGAGGGCGCCTCAGCACAGAGGGCGCACAGCTTTGGCGTTGAATTGCGCAAAGCAACCGGACTCGAGATAGATTATCAGGATGAGAGACTGTCCACCGTGACCGCAGAGCAGGTTTTGCAGCAGAGCGGCGTACGCCGGGAAAACCGAAAAAAATACATTGATCGAATTGCGGCAACAGTAATTTTACAAGCATGGCTGGATAGGAGAATTTTGTGAACGACCACATTTTTTTGTTTGATGGGGAAAATGAAATAGAATATGAGCTGATCGCCTCTTTTGGCGTCGGAGAAAAAGAATATTGTTTTTTGGCAAAGCCTGACGATGATGAGGGCTATTTTTTTCGTTATCGGACGATCGATGATGATGTGGAATTTGAAGCGGTCACCGATGAGGATGAGCTCGCTGAGGTGGCTGGCATCTATGATGAGCTTGTAGATGAGTATGAAAAAGAGCATAACACCGCAAATGGTGAAAAATAAACTAAAATAAGAGAGGAAACTATTTTGAGAAAAAAAGCGGAACCGAAGAAGTTGAGGGTGATCCCGCTGGGTGGAGTCGGTGAAATCGGTAAAAACATGGCTGTTGTCGAATACGGCGATGACATGATCATGATTGATTGCGGATTGACATTTCCTGACGAAACTATGCCCGGTGTGGATACGGTAATCCCTGATGTAACCTATATTGAAAAAAATAAGCATAAGCTGCGCGGAATCCTCATCACGCACGGGCATGAGGATCACTATGGCGCAGTACCCTATATTTTAAAAAAATTACCTGTCAATGTGTATTGCACACGCCTGACAGCAGGCATGTTGCAAAATAAATTTAAGGAGCATGGGCTTTCTCCAAAATTTATTAAAACCGTAAAGGTGGGAGATCACCTGAAGCTGGGAGCATTTGAATGTGAGTATATTCGAGTTGCTCACAGCATTCCCGATGCTTGCGCGATTGCTGTTCATAACCCGGTAGGAACCGTGCTCTTCACGGGCGATTTCAAATTCGACTTCACGCCAATCGATCATGAGCCTACGGATTTACAACGCCTTGCACAGCTCGGTGAGGAGGGCGTTTTGGCTCTCTATTCAGATTCCACCAACGTCGAACACAGCGGTTATACGATGAGCGAACGCACTGTGGGCGATACTTTTCGTGAAATTTTCTCGGAGACCAAGGATCGTATTATCGTAGCAACTTTTGCTTCGAATTTGCATCGAGTACAGCAGATCATATGGGCGGCAGAAGCAAACGGACGGAAAATCTGTCTATCGGGCAGATCGATGGTCAATAATGTCCAAGTAGCGCAGGAGCTCGGATATTTGCGTGTCAAAGCAAAAACTCTGATCGATATCAATGAAGTGAAAAATTTCAAGCCGAGCCAGATTTGTCTTTTGATCACGGGATCCCAGGGAGAGCCCTTGAGCGCCCTCTCGCGCATGGCCAACAATGAGCACCGGCAAATCGATATTCAGCCCTCCGATACGGTGATCCTGTCCGCATCGATGATTCCCGGAAATGAGAAGAGCATCGGCGCCATGATTAACAAACTCATGCAAAAAGGATGTCGCCTCATATATTCTTCGATTGCGGAGGTGCACGTCTCAGGTCACGCATGTCAGGAGGAGCTCAAGCTCATGCATTCTCTGGTGAAGGAACGTTACTTTATTCCGGCACATGGAGAACCGCGGATGCTGATCACACATAAGCGTTTAGCGGAGTCCCTGGGCATTCCCTCGGATCATATTTTTCTGGGTGAAAACGGAACTGTATTCGAATTTGAACGCCGCGGTAAGCGTATTCAAGCCAATATGGACAACAAGGTGCAGGCCGGGCAGGTGCTGATTGACGGTCTTGGAGTCGGCGATGTCGGAAGCGTTGTTCTCAACGACCGCAAGCGCCTTGCGGATGACGGCATGATCGCTGTAGTGGTTACCATTGATAAGCGATCCAAGGCAGTTGTTGCCGGTCCGGAAATTCTTTCGCGGGGATTTATCTATATGAAGGACAATGTGGATCTGATTGAAGAAATGAAGAAGAAGGTGCTTACCGTTTTTGATGAAGCGAAAAAGCGCCGTATTGGAGATTGGAATTATCTGAAATCACAGATTCGTGAAGAGATTAAGGGATATGTCTTTACGGAAATTCAGAGAAATCCGATGATTCTCACCATTATTATGGAGACTGATGGGCAGTATGCAAAATAGAAGCAAACCTGAGTTGCTGGCGCCTGCCGGTGATTTTGAAAAATTGGAGTCCGCCCTGCATTTCGGGGCGGATGCTGTTTATATCGGCGGAGAACGCTTCGGCCTTCGAAAAGCGTCCGGAAATTTTGATGCGGAAGCCATGAAAAAAGCGGTGGAGCTGATCCATCGGCAGGGAGCGAGACTTCATGTAACCTTGAATATCATTCCACACAATGAGGACCTGATCGGCCTTGACGATTATATCCGTTTTTTGGATGCGATCGGAGTGGATGCGGTGATTGTAGCGGACCCGGGAATCTTTATGGCTGTGAAACGGAATTCCGATTTGGAGCTTCATATTTCCACTCAGGCCAGCGTGACGAATGCAGAGACTGTTAAGTTTTGGCACGAAATGGGAGCAAAAAGGGTCGTGCTGGCTCGTGAGCTTTCATTGGAGGAAATCCGAAGTATTCGTAAAAAAACGGATCCGGATTTGGAGCTGGAGGTTTTTGCTCACGGAGCGATGTGCATTTCATATTCGGGACGCTGTCTTTTATCCAATTACATGACCGGACGTGATGCCAATCAAGGGGACTGCGCGCAGGCATGCCGATGGAAGTACCGCCTTGTAGAGGAGACACGGCCGGGAGAGTATTTTCCGATCGATGAGGATGAACATGGTACTTTTCTCATGAATTCCAAGGATCTGTGTCTCTTGCCGCATCTGGAAAAGCTGGTCGGCGCCGGAGTGAGCAGCCTGAAAATTGAAGGCAGAGTCAAGACGCAATATTATGTTTCCACCGTGATTCATGCGTATCGAGAAGCGATTGATGCCATGATGGAGGGGAGACTGACACCGGAAAAAAGTGAAGAACTGATTCGGGAATTAGAAAAAACAAGTCACCGCGCTTTTACGACGGGCTTTCTATTTGGAAATCCGGGAGCGGAGGGACAAAATTATGAAAGCACCTCTTATATTCAGAATTATAATTTTTTGGGTATCGTAAAGGAATATGATGCTGTACACGGACTCGCCGTGATTGAGGAGAGAAATCGCTTTGCGGTGGGCGATGTGATCGAAATTTTACAGAATCGGCCGGGATATCTCGAATTTTCCGTGAATGCCATTTATGATGAAATGGGAAATCCTTGTTCCGAGGCCAATGTTCCGAGAAAAATATTCCGGATTCCTGTGCCGTCTCCGGTGGAGCCCGGTGATTTGCTCCGAAAAATCAAAGTGTAATCTGTCGATCTGCCGAGTCTTATGAGAAAGGTGCCGGATCGCTGCTGGAAGCAGCAATCCGGCACCTTCCCGTCATTGCAATTTCTTTTCTGACAAAGCCGGCGATGCATTGGTGTTTACAGTGATTGTGTGAAAATCATTATAGTAGACCATACCCGGCTTTGCGCCCTTTGCCTTATATACATTTTTCTTTTTTGTATAATCCACATCAACATAGGCTTCTTCACGTTGAGAGGAATGTGTTGCCGCTAACCAGGCGGCAGCCTCGATGTCTTCTGCAGAGGGTTGCTTTCCTTCCGTTCGCAGAATCACATGGGAACCGGGGATCCCTTTGGAATGGAAGAAATAATCCTCTTTATTCGCAACCTTCAGAGTCAAGTGATCATTTTGAAAATTATTTTTCCCGACTAATATCGTAAATCCTCCTGTTGTCACATAGCGAGAGGGCTCGGAGGCTGTCGGCCGTTTTTTCCCGGATGAGGTGCGCATGTTTTTTTTCTGAAGGATTCCCTCTTTTTCCATTTCCCGGCGTAATGCATCAAGATCCTCAATGGAGTCGGCCTGTGAGAGCAAAGCTGCAATTTGATGCAGATATGCGATCTCCTCCGTCAATTCCGGAAGAGATCTTGATAAGAGCGCATGAGCTGTCTTGAGCTTGGAATATTGGTGATATTTCGCTTCGATATTTTTCCATGGCGTTTTTCGCGGATCGAGAGAAATGATTCTTGGAGCGTTTTCATGGAAAAAATCATCAACGGTAATGCTTTGCGCACCCTTTTGGATTTCATGAACCTGTGAGGAAAGAAGATCGGCTTCCTCGCGAAGGCTTTCACGATCCAGGGTGGCCTCATAATCCTTCTCAAGCTGTATTTTTTTTCGCTCCTTCTTTTCGATTACAGCGGTAACCTTATCGAAAAGACTTTTTCGCAAAACACCGATGCGATCGTCGCGACCGGCTTGCACGGTATAGGCGTCGATGAGAAAGCTGAGAGAGGGATCCTGCATTTGCGGCGTTCCCAGGTGATAAAGCGGAAGAGCATAGAATTCGCGTTTTGATTTTGTATAAAGGCACGGGATGTAGTGATTTTCACGAATCTGAATCATTATGTCCTGTAGATTTTTATCCAGAAGGGCTTTTTCCTCCTCCGTTAAAAAACGAATATTTTTTTCGGGGTCTACCGACGAACGAAAACAGATCTCAGAGGAGATGGTGGGAGAAAAGCCGGTGATATTTTTATAGAAAATGGTCTGCACCTTCGGATTCGCATTTTCGGATATAAGTGCAATCAGATCCTGCAGATGTACATCCTGAGTTAAAATATCCTTCTTTTCCGAAGGAAAGCTTTTGTACCGGATGCCCGGATAAATCTGACGAACTCGGCTCATATCGTGAGAAACGCGCTGCGCCGCCTCAATCACTTTACCGTTTTCATCAGTGAGAATCAGATTTGAATATTTTCCCATGATCTCCAAATGAAGCATTTTCTCCACTTCATCACCCAATTCATTGCGTGTTGAAAAGGTAAAATGTACGGTACGATCCAGCCCGTCCTGATGAATTTCCGAGAGGCGGCTTTGTCCCAAATGCTTGCGCAGGAGCATACAGAAGTTCGGAGGCGTTTCGGGATTTTGATATTTTTTTGTGCTGAGATGCATACGCGCGCCGGATGAATCCGCCGAAAGCAGAAGAAGCTGATTGCTTCCGTTTGCATAGAATTGCATTGTCAGCTGTTTTGCACTGATTTGATTGATTTTTTTTACATGACCGCCTAAAATTTTGTTTTGCAGCTCATAGACGATGGCTCGTGTGGTGATTCCGTCAAATGACATGGAGCTTCCTTTCCTTCGTATCCGAAAATCGAAAGCGTATATTTCGTTAGATATTTCATTTTTGTAATATTCTCTCGATTTTTATTTTTCTATATTGTATTATACCTTTAATTTCAATCTGTTGAACGTGCATCACATGTAACATAAAGGAGGGTTTATGGCACAGTCCATGACCGGATATGGAAAATCGGTTGTTCATGACGAGCATTCCCAGCTCGAGATAGAGCTGAGAACGGTCAACAACCGCTATTTGGATTTGCATCTGAGGGTTTCCGATGGTCTCCACTTCACAGAGGGAAGGATTCGAGAAATCATCAGTGAGTCGATGTCCAGGGGGCGTGTTGATCTCGGTGTAAAATTACTTTCGCTTGAGCCGCAGGGAAATTATCATCTGCGAGGGGATGTTTTGACGCAATTGGTTGAGGAGCTCGAAGAATGGAATGCTTCACAGCGCTCCCATTTCCCGTTAAAAGAGGGGATGGCTTCTCTGCTTTTGGTTCCCGGCGTGATAGAGCAAACGCCGGAAATTCTCAAGGAAGAAACGCTTTTACAGCTATTAGAACAGGGTCTCAGACAGGCGGTTGCGGATTGCATTCAAATGCGGCAGGCAGAAGGAAAAAGGCTGGCGCATAATCTTGAGGAAAAGCTTCGGGACATGGAGACACTTCTGTCCTCTATAAAGGCTCGCGCACCTCGGAGAGTGGAGGAGGAGTATCTCAGGCTCCAAAAAAATGTACAGGAGCTTTTCAATCAAATGACAGTGGATCCGGATCGCCTTGCCAATGAAATGGCCCTTTTTGCGCAACGCGTGGATGTGGATGAGGAAATTGTGCGATTGGAAAGTCATATCGCTTCCTTTCATGAGGCGTTAAAAAGAAAGGGGCCGGTAGGAAAAACCCTGGATTTTCTTGTACAGGAGATGAATCGCGAGACGAATACCATCGGATCCAAATCCGGAGATGCGGCGCTTACAGCCGATGTCATTGCTCTCAAGACCATCATTGAACAGATTCGTGAACAGATTCAAAATTTGGAATAGGAGGAAAGAATGGGAAAAATCGGACATCTCATTGTAATTTCAGGACCGTCGGGAGTCGGAAAGGGAACGGTCTGTGCGGAGCTGATGCGCATTCGTCCGGATTTGAGACTGAGCATTTCCGCTACGACAAGAGCAAAGCGCCCTGCTGAGGTGGAGGGGGAAAATTATTTTTTTCGCAGCCTGGATGAATTTAATCAGTTGATTGATGAAGGCAAGCTGATCGAGTTTGCCAAAGTACATGGAAATTATTACGGAACCCCTAAGGACTTTGTTGTAGAGCAGATACAAAGCGGGCAGGACGTGATTCTGGAAATTGACGTTCAGGGCGCAATGCAGGTGAAGCAAAATATGGCAAACGGAGTTTTTATCTTCCTGCTGCCGCCTCATCGCTGTGACCTGGAGCAGAGGATCCGACAACGTGGCACGGAAGAGGAAGACGCCATCCGGATTCGTATGAGCAATGCAAAGAAGGAGATTGCGATGCTCATCGATTATGATTATGCCGTGATCAATGATCAGGTCGATGACTGTGGAAGGACAATCTCACACATTATCGATGCGGAAAACCGGAGAATCAATCGAAATCTATTGGAAGAATATTGGGAGGAATTTCATGATTAATCCATCATTTCAAGAATTAGCAAAAATCAGCTCCAGCCGTTACGACGTGTGCGTTATGGTAATGAAACGCGCCCAGCTTTTGGTAGCCGGAAGCAAACCGCTTGTTGAGAGCGAAGGACAAAAACCGGTGACTGTGGCTTTGGATGAAATTATGGCGCACAAGGTCGTCAAGAAGACGGAGGAATAGTGTGAATGCATTAGAAGGGAAGCGAATTCTTCTGGGAGTCAGTGGCGGTATCGCTATTTATAAGACCCTATCGCTGCTCTCGGCGCTCAATAAAAAAGGTGCAAAAACCACGGTGGTCATGTCGGAGGGAGCTCAGGAATTCGTGCGTCCGCTGGCATTCCAAACCATGTCCAAAAATAGGGTATATACGGACACCTTTGGTATGGAAGAAAACGGCTTTATTCCGCATATCGACCTGACAAGAGAACACGATGTTCTGCTGATTGCGCCTGCATCAGCGGATATTTTGGCAAAGATGGCGCTTGGAATTTCCGATGATTTATTGAGTACAGTGGCGCTTGCCGCACATTGTCCGGTCATCGTTTCTCCGGCCATGAATTCTGTTATGTATCATCATCCGGCGACTCAGCGCAATATTCAGCAGCTTGCACAGGATGGCATTGAAGTGATCGAGCCGGGTGCCGGGCTTTTGGCATGCAACGAAATCGGGGAAGGCCGCATGCCTGAGGCGGAGGAGCTTTTGGACGTCCTGGATACCTTTTTTACGAAAAAGGATTTGGAGGGAAAAAGAATATTGGTGACAGCAGGACCGACACGCGAACGCATTGATCCGGTGCGCTTTCTTACAAATGATTCGAGCGGAAAGCAGGGGATTGCCATTGCCCGCAGAGCATTTAAGAGAGGCGCTCAGGTTTGCTTGGTGCATGGCCCGATGTCACAGCCTGCTCCAAAAGGCATCGAAGGTGTGTCGGTGGAATCCACCGAGGAGATGCTCCATGCTTTAGAAGAAAAGTTCCCGACATATGATGCTTTGATTATGGCTTCCGCTCCTTGCGATTTTCGGCCGGTACAGCAAGAATCGCACAAAATCAAGGGAACGAAGTCGGGAGCAAGGAGAAGCCTTGAGCTGGCGGAAACGCCGGACATTCTTTACAGCCTGTTGCCCCTGAAAACAAATCAGACTGTCATCGGCTTTGCAACGGAATCGGAAAACCTTCTAAAAAATGCGCGGGAAAAAAAGGATCGAAAAAAGCTGGATTATATTGTTGCAAACGATGTAACGCAATCGGGAGCGGCATTTAATGTGGATACGAATATCGTCACCATTCTCGGAAATTCCCGGGAGGAGACCTTACCGAAGATGAGCAAGGAGGATGTTGCCGATCGTATCCTGGATTTATTGCTATGAGCCTTTTTGCGGAGGTAGTGGTTTCCACCGGAACGAGAGTTACGGATCAGATCTACACGTATTCGGTTCCTGAAAATCTTGTCGGGAACATTCACGTGGGCTTGCGTGTGGTCGTCCCCTTCGGAAGAGGGAATCGAGAGCGTACAGCTATCGTTTTGCGTCTGTTTGAACAGGATCAGATTGCATACTCTGTCAAGGAGATTCTGCATGCTGCGGAAGAAAAGGCACAAATCAATCAGGAATCCATTGCACTTGCCAAATTTTTGATTGATCGGTATCTTTCAGATTTTTCTTCGGCATTTCGTGCCGTGCTCCCGCCGGGAAAGCCGGGAGGCTATCAGCCGGTTTTGCGCCGGTATTATCGGATTTCAGAGGAAGGTCTCCAAGCGGCGCCTCCCCTGAATGCAAAAAGACAGCATGCCATATTGAATTTTTTGCGTGACGGCAATACGCGCTCCGAACAAGAAATCCGAGATGCTCTCGCCATCACAATCGCTCCACTTCGTGCATTATGCGGGAAGGGCTGGCTGATCTGTTCGGAGGAGCGAGCTTCCAGAAGAACGGCAGCCCTTGGGGAAGCCTATGAAAAAAGAATACTGACAGAAGCGCAGCAGGCGGTTTATGATCGAATCGTGGCAAAAAACGGCTTCTATCTTCTGCGCGGCGTGACAGGCTCCGGAAAGACGGAAATATATCTTCAACTGGTGGAAAAAGCGCTTTCAGAGGGAAAACAGGCGATCGTACTTGTTCCGGAGATTTCGCTGACACCGCAGACCATTGCGCGTTTTGAAGGACGATTCGGACAGCAGGTGGCGATTTTACACTCTCGTTTAACGCAGTCCGAAAGAGCCGAAGAGTGGGAAAAAATTGCCTGCGGCAAAGCTTCCATCGCCATCGGTGCCCGCAGCGTCATCTTTGCTCCGTTCCGCAAATTGGGTGTCATCATTGTGGACGAGGAACATGAATCCAGCTATGTGAGCGATCAGAACCCGAAGTATCACACCAATGCGGTAGCCGCTTTTCGTGCACAATATCATAATTGCCCGCTTGTGCTGGGCTCTGCAACGCCCTCGATTGAGACGCTTTATCAGGCGGAGCAGGGAAGACTCACGCGTCTGGATCTGCCGGAGCGTGTCGGAAACAAGGCCATGCCGCAGATTCAGGTAGTGGATATGCGCGAGGAGCTCAAAAAAAATAATCGCAGTATGTTTTCTCTCCCTCTTCAGGAAGCCATCTCAGATGCGCTGCGAAAAAAACAGCAGGTGATTCTATTATTGAATAAGAGAGGTCATACATCCTTTGTTTTTTGCAGAAGATGCGGATATGTTTATCGATGCGATGCCTGTGATGTCGCGATGACGTATCACAAGGGAAAGGATCGCCTTGTCTGTCATTATTGCGGCAGAGAAAAAGCAAGAAGAAAGACCTGCCCGCAGTGCGGCTCGAATGCTATCCGCGAATTCGGTGCCGGTACGGAGATGCTTGAAGAGGAAACGAGGAAGCTTTTCCCAAAGGCACGTATTGTGCGGGCGGATGCCGATACTATGCGCACAAAGGGCTCGTATCAAAAAGTATATCAAAGAATGCTCGACGGTTCGATTGACATACTCTTGGGTACACAAATGATAGCCAAGGGATTTGATTTTCCGAATGTAACCGTAGTAGGAATCGTCTCTGCGGACATCACCTTGAATCTGCCCGATTTTCGAGCGCAGGAGAAGGCCTTTCAGCTCGTGACACAAACGGCAGGCAGAGCGGGGAGAGGCGATGTGCCGGGAAAGGTTTTTGTACAGACCTATAAGCCGGAGGTCAGCGCCATTGTAGAAGCTGCGCATCAGGATGTGGATGGATTTTATCGGAAAGAAATCCGCTTTCGTGAGGAAAACGGATATCCGCCCTTTGTTTCGGAGCTTATCATTCGAATCACTTCGCGCATACGAAAAAATGCTTTGGAAAAGGGACAACAAATCCGCAAGGCGCTGGACGGCGAGCAGCGGTATCGTTTGATGCGTATCGATGGGCCGAGTCCCTGCGTGATGGAGCGCATTGACGGCAGATATCGTTTTGCGATTCTTGTTCGTTCAAAAAGCCGTCAGGAGCTGGAAAGCCTCGGCAGGTATGTCATTCGAAATTTTCCCGGAAATGAAAAAATACATGTTGTGGTAACGATCGATCCGGTATCGATCTTTTGAGGAGGTAACAATGGCAATTCGACAGATTCGAAAGGAAGGGGATCCGATATTGCGCAAGAAGGCGCGTACTGTTCAGGCTGTAGATGAACGCATCCGTCTTCTTCTTGACGATATGCTGGAAACGATGTATGACGATAACGGAGTCGGACTTGCGGGTCCGCAGGTGGGAATTCTCCGCAGACTGATCACCGTGGATGTGGGAGAGGGCCCTTATAAAATGGTCAACCCCGAGATCATTGAAAGATCGGAGGAAGAGCAGCTGGACGTGGAAGGATGCCTGTCGCTGCCTAATTTTAACGGTACCGTACGTCGGCCAAAGCGCATTACGGTAAAATATCTTGATGAAAATGGAGAAGAGCAACAAATGGAGGTAGAGGATCTGTTTGCTCGCTGCGTTTGTCATGAGATTGATCATCTGGACGGTATTTTGTTTCGGGATCGGGTGGAGATGGTCATTGATATGAAAAATCCCACGGAAGAAATGACCAAGTACTTACATGAGAACGGCCTGATCCATGATGAGGGGGAAGCGCAGGAATGAGAATTGCTTTTTTAGGAACGCCGGAATTTGCGATTCCTTCGCTTCAGGCTCTATTGGAGGATTCTCGCATTCAGGTGGACATGGTGATCACGCAACCGGACCGCAAAAGGTCTCGAAATCGTTTGACTCCGACGCCGGTCAAAAAGCTGGCAGGCGAATACAATATCCCGGTATTCACACCGGAAAGGCTCAATTCTTCAGATGTAGTCGATCGATTGATCGCTCAAAAACCGGATTTTCTCGTAGTGATCGCATATGGCCAATTGATTGGAAAAAGACTTCTTGAGGCCTTCCCGGATCGTATCATCAATATTCATGGGAGCCTGCTTCCCAAGTATCGGGGAGCGGCGCCGATTCAAAGAGCACTTCTTGATGGAGAGCCGGAAACCGGACTTACGGCGATGTTGATTGAAAAGGAAATGGATGCCGGAGATATGCTGGCAAAGAAGGTTGTTCCCATTTCCGATGAAGATGATCTCGATTCGCTTACGGATAAGCTGGCCAATGCGGCGCCCGATCTGCTTTTGGATACGCTTTTTTCGTTTTCTGATCGTTATGAGCATCGCAGGTCTCAGGATCCCTCAGAGGTGACCTATGCGGAAAAAATCGAAAAAGAAGACGGTGTGCTTTCTTTCGATCAAACAACAAAGCACCTGCTGAATCAGGTTCGCACCTTGAAGAACTGGCCCGGCGCACGCTTCCGCTATCATGGTATTGAATATAAAGTGCATCAGGCGCATGGCGAAGAGGAATTCTCTCGACAGAAGCCGGGAACGATTTTTCGGGCGAATGCACGCGGAATCGCGATTCAGGCAGGAGACGGAGCCTTCGTGATCGATGTCATTCAGGCGCCGGGAAGACGTGCGGCAAGCTGTCGTGATTTTCTCAACGGACATGATTTTCCGGTTGGGGATCAGGTGGAAGCATGAAACAGTCCGTTCGTGAAAAAAGTCTTTCCATTCTTATTCAGGTGGAAGCGGGGACAGTTTTTCCCGCGCAGGCGCTCAATGAAGCGGATTCGTTATTTTCCGATGCAAGGGATCGAGGCTTGCTTCGGAGCCTCGTCTATGGCGTTGAAGAAAATCGGACATATCTTGACTGGATTTTGGATCAATTCTCGGCAAAGCCCATGCGTTCACAAAAGGCTTTCTTGCGAGGGATTCTTCGTATGGGTGCATATGAGCTCGTGATGACAAGGATTCCCGCTCATGCGGCAGTGAATGAAGCGGTGAAGCTTACTCGCAAGAAGGCCGATTACGCGAAAGGATATGTGAATGCCCTGCTTCGGTCATTGTCCCGCAGCCTTCCGGAGATTGCCGAGGTGAAGGCCGGCGATGAGCTGGAGAGGCTGAGCATACGATATTCTCATCCTCTTTGGATTCTGAAATATATGCGCCGACAGTTTTCGATTACGGAGCTTGAGGAGATTCTAAAAAAGAACAATGCTCCTTCTCCGGTTTCTCTATTTGTGAATTCCGGCCGGATGACAAGAGAAGAAGTGATTGATGAGCTCCGGGATGTGTTGATTCATCCTCGAAAAAGCCGTTTAAGCCAAAATTGTATTTTATGCGATGGTGGACCGATTACGGCGACCTCTCTTTTTCAAACGGGTGTGATTTCGATACAGTCTCAGCCGAGTATCCGTGTTGCGGAAATTGCTGCAGAGGGGATTCGCCCCGATGCAAAGATATTGGATTTGTGTGCTGCACCGGGAGGAAAGTCGATGGCGATGCATATTTTATCGGGAGCACGGATTCATGCGAATGATGTTGCTGAGGAGAAGCTGCGGATCCTGAAGGAAAATGCTGAAAGACTCGGCAATCCCTCATTGGAGGTTTCTGCTCGAGATGCCGCCGAATTCTACCCGGACTGGAAAGAAAGGTATGATGTTGTTTTAGTGGACGCTCCCTGCTCCGGGCTGGGCCTTCTCGGCAGAAAGCCGGATATTCGCTGGAATCGAAAAGAGAGCGATTTACAGGAGCTTTCCTCCTTGCAGAAAAAAATTCTAAGCAACGCCGCTTTTTATGTAAAAAAGGGCGGACGGCTTGTCTACAGCACATGTACATACGGAGAACGGGAAAATGAAAATGTCATCGATTTTTTTCTCTCGCATTCGGATGCATCATGGAAGCGAGAGGAGATCGACGGAAAGGACTCGATGCACACATCTCCTTTATCGGAAGGAGCGGATGGCTTTTTTATGTGTCGTTTCATAAAAATGACATAGTTTGCATGTTATAATGAAAAAAATAAGGAGAGAGTATGGAAAGGGCATTAAATGCGTTGTATTCGGAAGAATTGGAAGAGCTCATAAAGGGGCTTGGTCAACCCGCTTATCGTGCCCGCCAGATTTTTCACTACTTTCACGCGGAAAAACAGGCAGACCTTTCCAATGCTCAAACGCTCCCCGTGTCCTTACGGCGTGAGCTCGAAAAATATCCGATACGCAGTGCGGAAATTGCCCGCGTGTTTTATTCTCAGGATGGAAGCCGAAAGTATTTGTTCAGGATGTTTGACGGCTCTGTTATTGAGACGGTGTTTATGCCCTATGAGGATCGAAATACGATTTGCATATCCTCTGAGGTGGGATGCCTTATGGGATGTACCTTTTGCGCATCAACAAAAGCCTCTTTTGTACGCCGTCTGCAAGCGGAGGAAATCCTTGCGCAAATTTACCTGGTGGAAAAAGATACCGATTTACGGATTGATAATATTGTTCTCATGGGGATTGGAGAGCCTCTTGACAACTATGATGAGGTTTTACGCTTTATTCGGCTTGTGACGAGTCCAATGGGAAAAAATCTCAGTGCGCGAGCAATCACGCTATCCACATCCGGGCTGGTTCCCGGCATTTATCGTCTGGCAGAGGAGAAAATTCCGATCAATCTTGCAATTTCTCTTCATGCAACGACGGACGCCTTACGACAGAGGACGATGCCCATTGCCAGAAAATATTCGATTCGAGAGATTCTTGCGGCATCGCAATACTATTTTGAACAGACGGGCAGACGCGTAAGCTTTGAGTACGTATTGATCCATGGAGAAAATGATACGATCGAGGATCAGAAGCGATTGGTCTCACTCCTGAAGGGCCCGCAATTCCATATCAATCTGATTCCTTTGAATGAAATCCGTGAATATCAAGGAAAGGCTGCAGGGATGAATCGATTAAAGCTTTTTGAGCATCAATTAAATCAACAGGGAGTTCATACGACCATACGCAATAAGCGCGGAGAGGATATCGATGCTGCCTGTGGTCAGCTCCGCATATTGTATGAACAGACAGGAGGGAGCGAATGAAGACCTATTCACTCACCGATCGTGGAAAGGAACGATCGAAAAATCAGGATTGCTTTTTTAATTATTTTCACTCTCGATTTTCCCTGCTCATTATCTGTGACGGGATGGGCGGACATAAGGCAGGAGATGTGGCATCTAAGCTGGGAGCGGAAACGGTGCAGCAGTATATTGTTCGAAACAAGGAACGAGAGGATTATCCGCAGCTGATGCGAGAGGCAATTGCCGAGGCCAATCGGGTTATTTTTGAGGAATCGCGTCATCAGGAGGAATATTCAAACATGGGAACCACCATTGTTTGCGCACTGATTACGGGAAAGACGGCTTATATCGCTCATGTAGGAGACAGCCGTCTGTATCTGTTCCGAGAAAATCAATTGCGGCAGATTACAGAGGATCATTCGCTGGTCGCGGATCTTATGAAAAGAGGCCTTCTGCTTCCGGAGGACGCAAAGCACCATCCGGAGCGCAGCTCGCTTACACGTGCTCTTGGGACGGATGAATCGGTAGATCCGGACTTTAATGAGCTTGAGCTTTCCGATGGGGATATGTTGCTTTTGAATACCGACGGATTGACAAATATGGTCTCCGATGAGGAAATTACTGAAATATTAGGTAGAAATACAAGTGAAAAGGAAGAATGTGAGCAGCTCATTGCGCTGGCAAATCAACATGGCGGTATGGATAATATTACAGTGACGCTCTATCAGGTAGGAGAATGATGATGGATCAAATAATACTCAATAATCGCTACAAGCTTGAGCAACGTATCGGTGTCGGCGGCATGGCCTATGTTTATGAGGCGGAGGATCTGACATTAAAACGCAAGGTTGCGGTGAAAATTTTAAAACAGCAATTTGTGGAGGATGCGGAATTTCTGCATAAATTTGAAAATGAAGCTCTTTCCGCTGCCGCATTGAATCATCCCAATATCGTCAATGTCTATGATGTAGGCAGCGATACAGTGAACGGGATGCCCATGCACTATATTGTCATGGAATTGATAGAGGGCACAACCCTGAAGGATGCGATTGCCTCGCAGGGACCTATGTCGGATGCGGTTATTGCGCGTACGGCCGAGCAAATTGCCAAGGCATTGCTGCGGGCACATGAGCACAATATCGTTCATCGCGATGTCAAGCCGGCCAATATACTGATCATGAAAACGGGGGATGTCAAGGTAGCTGATTTCGGTATTGCACGCATCACATCATCCTCCACGATCACTTATACCAACAGTATTTTGGGAACGGTTCATTATATTTCTCCGGAGCAGGCAAAGGGGAGAATCGTTGATCACAAGTCGGATCTTTATTCCTTAGGTGTCGTGATGTACGAGATGGCGACGGGCAAGGTCCCGTTTGACGGAGAGAATTCCGTCAGCATTGCGATTAAGCATATTCAGGAATACCCGAGGCCTCCCATTGAAATCAATGAATCTCTTTCTCCGGGACTGAACCGGATCATATTAAAGCTTATGGAAAAGGATCCGGAGAACCGCTATGATTCGGCGCAGGAGCTGATTGATGATTTGCATCACTATCAGCAGCTGGATGAGGACGATTTTGCATCGTATTCAGATGCGACGGAAAAGGTCTCAAGAGTTCAAGGCTATGAGCCGGAGGTGACTTATGAGAGCCGGTACGATGATGAAGAGTATGAAGAAGAGCCGAAAAAGAATCGGAAGCTGCTCTTTTACGGATTGCTTACAGCGCTGGCAATTGTTTTTTTGATTCTGCTGGCCTTTTTCTTTATGAACCGTACACAGAAAAAAGCGCAGGATGCCATGACTACCGTACCGCCTGTGACGAATTTGAGTGAGAAAGAGGCACTTTCTTTGCTGGAATCCAAGGAACTGGTCGGAAAAGTAGTGGATCGTGTCAATGACGATACCGTGCAGGAAGGATATGTGATTGATCAAAGCATCGTGAGCGGAACCTCAGTGGAGAAGGGTTCGACCGTCAATTTGCGCATCAGCACGGGAAAAGGGAACATGACTGTTCCGGACGTGAAAAATAAAACGCTGGAGGCGGGAAGACAAATTTTAACGGACGCCGGATTCAAGCTCGGTTCCAATCAGTTCGAGTATGATGAAAATGTGGCAAAGGATCAAATCATCGGGACCAATCCTGCGGCAGGGACGAGTGTCGCCGCAGGGACCCGTGTTTCCATCATTCTCAGCCTCGGTCCGAAGAAATCTACGACCCGGGTGCCGGTTCTTCTGAACAAGACCCAGGCGGAGGCCATGTCGGAGATTACGACGAGTCATCTCAAGCTCGGCAACTTTACAGCCAAATCCAGCTCTTATCCATCGGGAACGGTGATTGAACAATCGATTGAGCCAGGTACTGAGGTCGATATCAATACGACGATTGACATTGTTGTAAGCTCCGGACCGGAGCCCGAGCAAAGCGCAGCAAAGCCGAAGACGACCATCTATAATTTAAAATTCTATCCGCCGGCAGACAAGTCGAGCTTCGAGGTGACGGTCTTTGATCGTAAAAAATCCACAACGGAGCCGATTTATCGCAAGACATTTACCTCGGCGGATTTTCCCGCAGAAGGATATATCTCCGCAAGCGTAGAAGCGGATGAGGAGGCGGAGCTTCTCATTTACTACGATGGGGTTCCGGCGGATATCAGCTCCGGGACAAATGGTCAGTGAGGGGACATGTGAAGATCGGACGAATCGTTTCAGCGGAAAAGGATCTTTATTTCATCGCGGAGATGGGAGAGGACGGCAGGGCGTCATTACACCGGCTCATTCCTGCAAAAGGGAGAGGTGCGCTTCGCAATAATAAGCATATTGCTCCCATGGTGGGTGATGTGGTCAGCTTCGAATATGGTCCGGCCCGCTCGGAAGCGAGAATTCTCTCGGTGCATCCGCGTAAAAATGTTTTACTGCGTCCTCCCGTTTCCAATGTGGATCAGGCACTTGTGGTGCAGACAATTGTAGAACCCATGATCAGTTCCGTTTCCTTCGACCGTTCGCTTGCAGTTTTAGAGCGCAGAGGATTGCCCATTCTTTTATGCTTCAATAAACAGGATTTGGTGGATTCATCATTGTCAGAAAAGTGGGTAAAGCGTTATGCCGATGCCGGATATCCTGTTTATGCGGTCAGTGCTCATACCGGAGAGAATCTTGAACAGCTGCGGAGAGCGCTTCAAGACAAGGTGACGGCCATTTCGGGTCCGTCCGGAGCGGGCAAATCTTCTCTGATTCGAAAAATGACAGGGAAATCCTCGATTGAGATCGGAAATTTAAGCCGCAGAGGTCTTCGAGGCAAGCAAACCACGCGGCGCATTCAATTATTTGAACTGGACGCAAGCACCTTCTTATTTGACACTCCGGGTTTTTCCACAATCGATTTGCGCGATTTCTCGGATCCCATAGAATTGATGCAATGCTTTCCGGAAATTCGTTCCTTGAGCCGGGATTGCCGCTTCCGAAATTGCACCCATCGGCATGAGCCGGGCTGTGCGGTCCGGAAGGCTCTGGCGCAGGAGACGCTGGATCCCGTAAGATATCAATCCTATTGTGTGCTTTTTGAAGAAATTGAAAAACAAAAACGCTTTTGAAAGGGAAACAGAAAGGAAAGAGAATGGAAAAAAAATTAGCGCCGTCTCTGTTGTCCGCGGATTTTTTGCATCTTGAGGAGGATATTCGCGCCATTGAGCGTGCGGGCGTAGAGGTATTACACCTGGACGTGATGGACGGAAACTATGTGCCCAATATTTCCTTCGGGCCGGGAATCATACGCCGGCTTAGGGATCATACGGATCTGTTTTTTGACTGCCATATGATGGTGAACGAGCCGATCCGTTTTCTTTCCACGATGAAGCAGAGCGGCTGTCAAATGCTTACTGTTCATGCGGAGGCTTGCAGGCATCTCCATCGAACAATACAGGAGATTCATATTGCAGGCATGCAAGCCGGGATTGCACTGAACCCGGCAACGCCGCTTGATGTGCTTCAGTATGTTCTGGACGAGATCGATTTAATTTTGATTATGACGGTCAATCCCGGATTCGGGGGACAAAAATTGATTCCGCAGTGCTTAACCAAAATTCGCGATGCGAAAACAATGATCGAGAGAAGCGGAAGAGATATTATTTTAGAGGCTGATGGAGGAATCGGGGCATCCAACATAGAGCAAATTCTACATGCAGGCTGTGACTGGGCGGTGGCCGGATCTGCAGTATTTCTGCCGGGAAAAACGGAAGAAAATGCAAAAGAATTACAGGAGATCGTGAATTATGCTCATGGACTCTAAAAATATAAAGTTTTCACTGATTGTGGGGGCAGGAGAATCCATTCCTTCCGCTCCCATTTTTCAATGGCTTGTTGACCATGCGGAAAATATCCTATGTGCAGACGGCGGATATGACATATTGAACGCGCGGGGCGTAGAGCCGGATCTTTTACTCGGCGATTTTGATTCTTCTCAAAGAATTCAAAAGGATGCCGCCATTCTGAAAAAATTTCAAGACAAAAATGCGCTGCTTCAATTTCCCGGTCATAAGGATCAATCGGATATGGAGCTTGCATTGGATTTTCTATTGGAGAAAAATACGAGAAAAGCCGCTGTCATCGGTGCTGTGGGTTCTCGTCTGGATCATTCCTTGTGCAATATTGCGCTGGTGGAGTGTTATGCTTTGAAAGGGTTGCAGCTTGAGCTTTATATGCGAGATGCTATTTTATATTTTCTTTTACCCGGAGAATATGAATTAGAGCCGCGTCTGCAAGATGAGGACACGTATTTTTCCTTCCTGACTTTACGGAAAAATGCACAAATTTCGCTCATCGGCTATGAATATCCTTTAAAGCATCACGTGCTGGAGCCGATGACATCTCTGGGCATTTCCAATCATTATCGAAAGGGAGCTCGAGTGATTGTGGAGGAAGGCGCCGGTGTTTATGCTATGGAAACACGAGATGGAAGATTGACGGACCCAATCGGGTAAAGTAGACAACAAAAAAGGTATGTCCTGAGACATACCTAAGGTGCTTTTCGGTTATTCCGCTTCCGTTACCGCTTCTTCTACCGCTTCCTCCGTATAAACAGATTCTGTCGGACGATTGCGATTTACCAATCCGGAGCGTAGGCAACGGGTGCATACGTTGATGCGCTTCGGCGTTCCATTCTCATCATAAACGCGTACACGACGCAGATTCGGGCTCCAAGTACGGCGAATTCCTCTATGGGAAAAGGTAACATGGTTACCGGATGCTTTTGTCTTTCCGCAAATTTCACAAACTCTTGACATTTTTTCCTCCTGGTACATGATGAAATCTAACCATGCTATTATAGCAATTATCCGTCTTCTTTGCAAGAATCATTGCTCTTCGGTATAATAGAATGAATTCAAATTGACGAACGAATCAAGAGTGATTTTCAACTGAGCGAAAGTCCCTATGAAAATAAGGAGGTTGTAATGTCTTTGCAAGTGAAAAATCAATTTGGCTTAGTTACGATAGAAGACCGTGTCATTGCAAACATCGCATCGGCGGCAACGCTGGAAACCTATGGCATTGTCGGTTTGGCGGCGCGCAACGCGAAGGATGGAATCTATGAGCTTCTCAAGCTGGAGAATGCAACAAAAGGAATTTGCGTAGAGAGCACAAGCCCGAATTCCATTATTATTCAGCTTCACGTAATTATGGAGTATGGAATCCGCATCGCCATTGTCGCACAGAATGTGATTGAAAAAGTAAAGTACAGTGTGGAATCACAGACCGGTCTTACTGTTGATTCTGTTGATCTGATTGTGCAAGGCTTGCGTTTTTAAGGAGAATATGGATGAACGGTGAATTGCTGCGAGCGTGCCTGAAGGGTGCGTTCGAAAAATTGGAAAAGCACAAAGAAGAGGTCAACGCGCTCAACGTCTTTCCTGTCCCCGATGGAGACACCGGAACCAACATGACCCTGACTATGAAATCGGCGATGGAAGCGGTCGAAAAGGCGGTACCGACGACGGAAGCAATGGGAAAAGCGCTTGGTAACGGCTCTTTGATGGGAGCACGCGGAAACTCAGGCGTAATTCTCTCTCAGCTTTGCCGAGGAATTGCACAAGCGGTGAAGGGAAAGGAAAATCTGGAGGTGGAGGATTTTCCGCTCCTTTTTGCTTCTGCAAAGGAAAAGGCGTACAAGGCCGTAATGAAGCCGACGGAGGGAACCATTCTTACCGTTGCGCGTGCTTTCAGCGAATTTACGGAACAACACAAATCGGACTATCAGGATATCGGACAACTGCTCAAGGCTACGCTTCAGTACGGAAATTACATTTTGCAAAAGACGCCGGATATGCTGCCGACATTAAAAGAGGCCGGCGTTGTTGATGCGGGCGGACAGGGACTGATCTATCTTTTGCAGGGTTTTACGGAAACCTTGACGGGCGAGGAACTGGATAGCCTTTTAACTGTCTCGACCGGCTTTACAGTGGAGCCTGCCGAAGAAAAAAAAGCGGTTTCCGATGAATTTGCGTATTCGGTCCGTTTTCGGATTTCGGACATTGAAAAAGAGAGAATGCTGCGGCATATTGCGCTGCATGCACAGCTGGAATCCCTTTCGGAAACCGATCGGCAATTCGCTGTTGAGGCTTTTACAAATCAGCCGGCAAAGCTTTTATCCAGTATGATGCGGCGCGGATCGGTGGAAGAGTACCATCTGCTGCATTCCGGGGAAACGGCGGAAATGGAAGAGGAGGAAAATCCGGAGGAGAAACAGCGCAGTATTCTTGAGAACAGAAAGCAGTTCGGTTTTGTTGCCGTAAGCCTTGGTGACGGCTTTGATGCAATTTTCCGTGAGCTTCGTGTGGACGAAATCGTATCCGGCGGACAGACTATGAATCCTTCCACGGCGGATCTGTGGAAAGCGGTACAGAAGGTCAAGGCGGAGACTGTCTATATTCTGCCAAACAATAAAAACATCATTATGGCGGCCGAACAGGTCAATGAATTAGCGGACTGCGAGGTGATTGTAATTCCGACCCGCTCTATCCCGCAGGGCTTTACCGCGCTTTTCCAGTTTGATGAATCGCTCAGTGCCGAAGAAAACCGGACGCAGATGACGGAAAGCCTTTCAACGGTGATCACAGGACAGGTTACGTATGCGATCAGAGATACGGAAATCAATGGGATTACAATTCATAAGGGAGATCAGATCGGATTGGTCGATGGCGACATCGTGGCTTCCGCTCAGGATCCGGAACAGCTGGTGGAAAAAATGATCGCCGAAAATATTACAGATGAGGCCTCACTGCTCAATCTTTACCGCGGAGAGGAAGCGGACTCTGTAAAGTGTGAAGCACTTGCCGAAAAATTAGAAGCTCGGTATCCGGATCTGGACTTCCAGATGCTGGAGGGCGGACAGCCGATTTATCGATATATTTTCTCCATAGAGTAATTATGCAGATTGAAGCATTACGTGGCGTGGGCCCGAAGAAAAAGGCAATTTTAGAGAAGTTGGGCATTCATTCCGCAGAAGATCTTTTGCTGCAGGTTCCGAGGCGATATGAAGACCGCAGTCGGAAAATGTGCATGGATGCTTTAGAGGATGGAGAAACCGTCCTTGTCCGCGGCAAGCTGACTTCTTTGCACCGCATTCTCTATTTACCCGGAAAGCGCACTCTGCAAAGAGCCGTCTTCTCGGATGAGACCGGCTCCATCAACGTGGTCTGGCACAATCAGAGATATCTTGCAAGGAATCTTCGAATCGGAGATTCCTTTTATCTTTATGGAACATATTCGGAAAAGGAAAATCAGATTGCCGATCCGAAAATGCAAAGGGAATCGGAGGATATGTCAGATTTTTTAGGAATTCTTCCTGTATATCCGCTGACAGATGGAATCAATAACCGGTTCCGTGTTGATATCACTCGCCGTGCATTAGAAGAAGTTTCCTTATCAGAGCTTGAAATCTTGCCGGACTCCTTTCTTCGCAGACATGACTTTACTCCGATAGAGAAATTGCTTCACAGCATACATTTTCCGGAGTCATGGGAGGCTTTGGAAAAAGCAACGATGGAAATGCGGGTACGAGAACAAATCGTGGAGCTATTTGCAATGCGCCAGCTTCGTATCGATGCATTCAAGAAATGCGGACCGTCCATGAAGAAAGTGGATATCGCCCCTTTTTTGAAGCGGATCCCTTTTTCACTTACGAAAATGCAAAAAGATGCCCTAACGGAAATTCGCAAGGATTTGTATAGCGATATCCCCATGAACCGGTTGCTTTTAGGAGATGTCGGATCCGGAAAAACCGTTCTTGCTTTTGCTCTTGCCTATGAAGCTGTGTGCAATGGTTTTCAGGTTGCCATGATGGCACCGACAGAGGTTCTGGCTGTACAGCACTATGATAAAGCAAGGTCGATTTTCCGGGCGTTGGATATTCCCGTTTATTTGAGTACGGGTGCGGATTCTGCCGAGCGGAGATCTGCAGTCTTGTCAGCTGCTGCATCAGGCCAACCCGGAATTTTTATCGGGACACACGCTTTGTTTTCCGAGTCGTTTACATTTCTGAAGCTGGGACTGACCATTACGGATGAGCAGCATCGATTCGGCGTGTCGCAGCGGGCGAAATTAGAGCAAAAAGCGATATTTCCGAATGCTTTGGTGCTTTCCGCGACTCCGATTCCACGCACGCTCCGGCTTGTCGAAATCGGAGAGCTGTCTGTCACCCGTATAAAAGGATTGCCTCCCGGCAGGCGTCCTGTGGAAACGGCAGCCGTTTCCCCTGCAGGAGAGCTGATCTCGATACGGCGTATGCTGCAGGAAATCGCTGAGGGACATCAGGCTTATCTTGTTTGTCCGCGTATTGAAGATGAGGAGGATCATTGGTCGGTTGTGCAGGTGGAGCGCCGCTTGCGCGGCTACTTGCAAGAGAACCGTCTGCCATATTCACTTGGAGTTCTTACGGGACGCAATCGGGCTGATGAAAAAGCGGCTATTTTATCGGCTTTCCGGCAAAAGAAAATTGACATTCTGATTGCGACAACCGTGATTGAAGTGGGCATTGATATTGCCAATGCAACCATGATGCTTGTGCTGGCCGCCGATCGGTTCGGTCTGGCACAGCTTCACCAATTGCGGGGCAGAGTGGGACGCGGAGAGTATCCATCCTTTTGCATTCTTATAGCGTCTACAAGGTCTGCGGAAGCCCTGAAACGATTAAAACGATTTGAGCGCTTGCATGATGGACTGGAAATTGCGAAAATGGATTTACGAGACCGAGGCGCCGGAGAAAGATGGGGATTGAGACAGCATGGCATGACGGATGCAATCGATTTGAAAAAGGATCGGGAGGCACGTGAAATTGCAAGAGAGTTTCTCAATCAATATTATCGTTCGGTACAGAGCATAGGGGAATTGGAAGAGCCCTTGCGCAGCTTCGTCAAAAAAAGCTATCAGCAAATGAAAGAAATCACGTTCAACTAAGAATGGAGAAATATGAGAGTTATCGCCGGAAAATGCAGAGGCAGGAAGCTGGAGTCTCCGAAAAATCAGGATCGAACAAGGCCGACGGAGGCTATGGTAAAAGAAGCGGTTATGAATATTCTGCAGCCCATTCGACAGGGTGCGGTCGTTCTGGATCTTTTCGCAGGAAGCGGACAAATGGGAATTGAATTCTTGTCAAGAGGCGCGGGTTATTGTTTTTTTTCTGAAATTGCAAAGCCCTTGATTCCCATTCTACAGGCAAATTTACAGAAAACGCGCCTGGAAGAAAATGCTCGTATTTTGCATGGCGATTTTCGACGAGGCATTGAACGTGTGGATCGCCAGCTGGATTATGTTTATATGGATCCGCCCTATCAAAAGGGGTATGAGTTTGAGGCGATAGAAGCCCTGCGGCATTCAAAAAAGCTGAAAAAGGATGGAATCGTTGTGGTGGAAAGCGCTGCGGAGGATCCATGGTCCTGCGGGCTTAAGGGGTTTCGGTGTATTTTTCAGAGAATATACAAAAATACACAAATCCAAATTTTTAAGGAGGAACGGTCATGAAGGTGATTTTTCCGGGAAGCTTTGATCCGGTCACGTACGGACATCTTGATGTGATTCAAAGAGCGGCGCATATGTTTGAAGAGCTTGTTGTTGCAGTGCTTGCGAATCAGCAAAAAGGGAGACTCTTTACAGATCATGAAAAAATTGAAATGCTCGAGGAACTGTTGTATGATTATGATAATGTAACAATAAAGAGTTTTTCCGGCTTGCTGGTCGATTTCGTGAAAAGAGAGCATGCTGATGCGGTAGTACGCGGATTGCGGACCTCTCCGGATTTCCACTATGAAAGGCAGCTTGCGCTTTTAAATCGATCGCTTGCACCTTCTATGGAGACAATCTTTTTGATTACGGATGAACGCTTTTCTTATGTGAGCTCCAGCTTTGCGAGAGAAGTGGCAAGCTATGGCGGTGATGTTTCCGGTCTTGTGCCCAAAAATGTGGAACGAAAGCTCCGGGAAAAATTTTCAATAGCCGGTGATGTTCTGCCATCGGAACAGAGCGGCCAGATCTAAGGGGGAATCATGGATATTTTACAATTGATCGAAGAGCTTGAAGACGTTTTGGATGATGCATCAAACATTCCTTTTTCCAAAAAGGTTGCCGTCGATCCCGATGAGATTTTTGAGATTGTGAAGGAAATCCGCTCAAGCTTGCCGGAGGAAATCCGTCAGGCGAAATGGGTGAATGACGAACGCGATCGTATTTTACAAGAGGCAAATGAACAAGCCTCTCAGCTGACAGAGCAAGCGAAAAATCGAGCAGCGGAGGTGGATCGGGATGCACAAAACCGCTTCAACGAGCTTGTAAGCGAGCATCGGATCACACAGATGGCGACTCGTCAGGCGGAGGAGATGGTGAACAATGCGCAGCAGCAGTCTCGCCAGATTCGAGAGGGTGTGTTTTCCTATATTGATGAGGTCCTCAGCAATACACAGGAAAATCTCCGCACTGTCATCGCCGAGCTGGATCATAATCGGTCAGAGCTGAAGTAAGAACCTTCCAGAGAGTCGTGAGACTCTCTTTTTTTATCATTCTAAGGGAACGGAGATGAGCATGTTTGCGCTGAAGCAATTTCAAGAGCATTTGAAATCAGAAATTATAAAAAATGTCGGAGACATTTCAGAAATCTCTATCCATGAAATTTCTTATAATTCCAAGGATGTGAAACCGGGAACTCTGTTTTTTTGCAAGGGGAATGCATTTCGGAAAGAATACTTAGAGGAGGCGATTCAAAAGGGAGCGGTCGCCTATATTTCCGAGGCGGATTACGGTGTGTCCATCCCGGGAATGATCGTGACTTCCATGCGCAGGGTTCTGGCTCCGGCTGCGAGCTTGTTTTACGATCACCCTGAGGCAAAATTAAGACTTGTCGGCATTACCGGCACAAAGGGAAAATCAACAACCTGTGTTTATTTGCATACGATTTATGATGCATGGGCAAGGAAACATCATTGTGCACCTTCCGGAATGATTTCCTCAATTTACAATTTTGATGGTGCGGAGAAGGAGGATTCCTCGCTTTCTACGCCGGAGCCCTTTGAGCTCTTTTCTTTTCTGAATCGATGCGTTCAAAACGGCGTCGATACCGTGATTATGGAGGTGTCCTCGCAGGCCTTGAAATATGGCCGTACGACGGGGCTGTATTTTCAATATTGCGCATTTTTAAACATTTCGGAGGATCATATTTCTCCGATCGAGCATTCGGATTTTGCGGATTACTTCACATCCAAGCTTCGCATTTTTTCTCAGTCCCATGTCGCAATCCTGAACATGGGAAGCGATCATTTTTCAGAGATTGAGGAGGAAGCCGCAAAATCGTCAAAAAGAGTTTATGTAGGAAAAAGAGGAGGCTCCGGCAAGCCGGATTATATTTTGAATTCCGTAGAGGAGGATGCAAGGGGACTTACCATCTCCTTATCCGATCAGGAATGTACACAGACATTATGGATTCCGGCACATGGCAGCTTCAATGCGGAAAATGCTTTGGTCGCAGATGCAATTGCCATGGAGATGGGGATAGATCGGGACTCAATACGTGAGGGTCTGAGCAATGCTTTTGTTCCCGGACGAATGGAGGTCTATTTTTCTTTTGATGAGAGATTGTTTATTTATGTAGACTATGCTCACAATCGCCTGAGCTTCGAGACCTTGCTGCAGTCTGTGCGAGAAATGCATCCGAACGCAGGAGTACTTCTCGTATTTGGCAGCGCAGGAGGAAAGGCGTTGAACAGAAGGAAAGATCTCGGAGAGGTGGCAGGGAAATATGCGGATTATTGCGTTTTGACTGCTGAGGATCCTAATTACGAACCTGTACAGGAAATCAATCAGGACATCGGTCAATATTTGGATTTTATGCATTGTCCGTGGGTGAGTATCGAGGATCGTGAAGAGGCTCTTCGTGAATCGATGCGCATCGGACGAGAGCATTTGAGCGAAAAAAATCCCCTGATTCTGCTCTTTCTCGGAAAGGGTGCTGAGAACACACAAAAAATCAGAGGAAAATATGAATTCTATCTCTCGGATAGCCGAATCGCACAAGAAATGATCGATGATTGGAACAAGAATTATTCTTTGGATTCGCCGGGAAAATAGTACTTCGGTATGGAGGTAAAGATGCCGTGCGGATTGAGCAGGGATTGCAGCTGTTCGGCTTTTTTGCTGATGCTCACAAGCATTTGCTGACTTTCGGAGGGAGGCCTGCTCCATTTTTTTTGAAGGATATTGCACGAGCATCCTCGCAGCAGGGTTCGTCCGCGCTGATTGAAAGCGAGGGGACGCAGATAGTCCACAGGAGGAAGCTGTTTAGGTACCTTTAACACGCTTGTCAGAATCATGCGGCGGTAGCGAGACTTGGACTGCCTCTTATTGGCGGAAAGCTCGACGGCTTGATCTACATTGCCGGTTTCCTTTAAGAAACGAAGGAATCGAATATCCATTCCCTGTTCATAGTGGACTGAGCGTTCAAGATGCAGGTTTTTCAATGCATCCGCATAGATGAGATAGGGATACAATCCGTTGAGGGATTCTGTAAGCCGGCTGCCGTTTTTCAGGATTTCCTTCGGCAGTCCGGGAAGCTGATCGGAAACATCTTGGCCGCTTGTCAGAAGAGCACGGAGCTGCGAAGCCGAGGAGCATTCGGGATGGAGGATCGCTTCATCATGCTGAGCGCCGATCCGGCCCACCGGCAGGATTTCCCAATCCAGCTTCAGAGCTTCGATGGCACGAATATAGTTGAATGCCAAAATAGCATTGGGACGCAAGGGAATTCCTATCGCCTGCTCCATGGCGGAGCGGTAGGAAAGACCATTTTGCATGGATTGCCGTATCTGTAATTGAGATTGCTCATGATTGACGCTTTTGAGCAGATCATAAAGACCGGACAGGGGATATTCTTTTTCAATGCCGAAGCTCAGTGCACAAACTTCCGGTATTAGAGAAAGCGTCTGAACAGCTCCCAAAGCAAACTGCTCTGCGCTTTGCAGGGAATATGCCGCGGGAAGCTCAATAACGAGATCCATTCCCTGCGAGATCGCAATTTGCGCTCTTGTCCACGGATCGATAATCGCCGGCGCACCGCGTTGTACGAAGGATGCGGACATGACGCCACATACGATATCATATTTCTTTTTTGTTTTTTCAATGAGATAGCGGTGTCCTGCATGCAGAGGATTGAACTCACAGACGATACCGCATACTTTTGGAGGGGATGAAATCATGTCGGATTATTTTCCTTTCTGCAATCCCATGATACAATATTCAAAGAAATCTTGACAAGCACCGCTCAACTACGTATAATTCTTGTGTTATTCTTTAATAAACAAGATTGGCGAAGGAGGTGTTTCCATGGCTGTACCGAAGAGAAAAACGTCGAAAACGAGAAGAGATAAAAGAAGAGCTTCGTCCTATCGCTTAAAGACTTATGCTACTGTTGCCTGCCCGAATTGCGGAGCAGCAAAATTGCCGCATCGCGTATGCGAAAGCTGCGGTTACTATGACGGTAAGGAAGCTGTCTCTGTAAACGCATAGTTCGTTCTTCGTCGAGGAAGTGTAGGAATCTTCGGATTTCTACGCTTTTTTTTTGAAAAAAGATGGGGGAATTCATGACTAAAATTATTATCGATTGTTACGGCTCCGATCGGGGACCGTCCATGGTGGCGGAGGGAGTGCGTCTTGCACGTGAAAAACGAGATTTCGATTGTGTGCTTGTAGGGCCGGAAAGCATCATGCGTACAGGGTTAAAGGATTTGACAGGCATTGAATTTTGCGATACCGAGGAGTACATCACAAATGAGGAAGCGCCGGTTATGGCAATTCGCCGCAGAAAAAACACAAGTAATGTGATTGCGCTCAATCGCTTGAATGAGGATGGAGATGTTTTGCTTTCGGCAGGAAGCACCGGTGCGCTCATGGCGGGAGGCTATTTCATTACAAAGCGTGTGCCGGGTATGAAAAGGCTCTGCCTTGCGGTCATTCTTCCGAACGGGAATCAAGGCACCTTACTTTGTGATGTCGGGGCAAGTATGGATACGACACCTCAAATCCTGCGCCAATTTGCACTGGCGGCAAGTGCCTATGCAAGAGAGGTGATGCACATCGATTCTCCTCGGATCGGGCTGCTCAATGTAGGAACAGAAGAGGAGAAGGGCGATCTTCGCAGCGCGGAAGCCTATCAGCTGCTGAAAAACTCAGATCTGAATTTTGTAGGGAATGTCGAGGCTCGCGAGCTCCTGATTCCTCCTTGCGATGTTGTGATTTCCGACGGATTTGCAGGAAATGTTGCGATCAAGACGATGGAGGGAACGGCAAGCGTTCTGATGCATGTTCTTAAGAAGGCCTTGAAATCCGGTCCGCTCACCATGCTTGGCGCTCTGCTGGTAAAAAAAGCCCTGAAGCAAGCCCTCAAGGATTATGATTATCATCAGTATGGCGGAGCGCCTATGCTGGGAACAAGAAAACCGATTTATAAGGCGCACGGCAATTCGACTGCTCAAACCTTTGCGCTCGCTATTTCCGAAGCGTTGAATTACGCAGAAAGCGGAGCATCGCAGAGAATATTTGATGCGCTGGCTTCATCGGAAAATCATAAGGATGGTGAACAATAGGAAAAGGAGTCTCTATGCGATCTCTCAGCGAATTTTTAGAAGAGAAAATCGGATACCGTTTTTCAGATACCTCTATTGTCGAACAGGCGGCAGTCCACCGCTCCTCAATTAATGAAACAGGCGGCACACGTTTGGACAGCTACGAGCGTCTGGAATTTTTGGGGGATGCCGTATTGGAGCTGATCATCAGTGATCTGCTCTATCACAAATTTCCCCGGGAGGCCGAAGGGGCATTGACACAAAAACGCATACAGATCGTTTCCGAGCCTTCGTTTGCATTCCTCGGAGAAGCTTGGGGACTGCCGCAATATGTGGTGCTCGGGCACGGAGAAGAGCTTCAGGGAGGAAGGCAAAAGCCGTCCATCATTTCCGATGTCTTTGAGGCGGTATGCGGAGCAATCTACCTTGATGGAGGATATGATTTTCTTTACCAATATTTTTCTGATCGAATCGATTCGCTCATTCAGGAAGAAACTCAGGTTGGCAGAGCCTTTGTGGATTACAAATCGAAAATTCAGGAATATTATCAAAAAAGGGAGATTCCGTTTTTCTATAAAGAGAGGAAGGTGGACGGCCCCGAGCATAATAAGCGTTATACATATGCTCTGATAGCCGGTCATCAAGAGGTGGCTGTCGGCGTGGGATCAAGTAAGAGACAGGCGCAGATGGATGCTGCGGAGAAAGCCTGGTCAAAAGTAAACGGAAGGCTGGAGAAATCGTGCGACTGAAATCTTTGGAATTATATGGCTTTAAATCCTTCGCAGATAAAGTGAAGCTGACATTTCACGAGAACTTTGAAGCCATTGTCGGGCCGAACGGTTCAGGAAAATCAAATATTTCGGATGCCATTCGCTGGGTTCTTGGCGAACAGTCGGCGAAGGCGCTTCGTGGTGAAAAAATGGAGGATGTGATCTTTTCCGGTACCGAAAAAAAGCCGCAAATGAATCTTGCTCAGGTCACCATTACATTTGATAACAGCGACGGATCCATTCCTCTTCCGTATGAGGAGGTCTCCGTGTCCCGTAAGGTGTATCGCTCAGGAGAGAGCCAATATCTCATCAATCATCAGATTGTAAGGCGTAAGGATGTACACGAGTTGTTTTTGGACACGGGGGTGGGGAAGGACGGCTACTCCATGATCGGGCAGGGACGTATTGAGGATATTCTCCGCTCCCGCAGTGAGGACCGGCGCGCGATTTTTGAAGAGGCTGCCGGAATTTCAAAACTGAAATATAAAAAGACCGAGGCAGAGCGCCGATTAGACCGCACGGCATCTCATTTAGAGAAGGTTCTCGGTGATTTTCATATTAAGGAGCAGGAGCTGCGCATCCTCAAAAAACAGGCAGATAATGCCCGTTTGGGATATAAGCTCACGCAGGAATTGGAACAGCATGAGCTTTCCTTATTGCAGATGCAGTTGGATCAGGTGGAAGAGAAGGTCTGTAAGAATCAGGCGGATACGCAGAAGCTGCAGGCGGATCGGGATGCGTGTTTTTCGGAAAATATGCAGATTGAAGAGGCTTTGTCTCCTTTTCGCCAGTCCATGGATTCCTACGATGCAGAGCATGATCGCCTGCAGGGCGTGATTCGATCATTGGAGCTGAGGCTTCAGCAGGAGGAATCGGATCAGGCCATTCGGAGTCAGGAGCAATCCTTCCGGTCCCGTGAGATGGAGCGGATTGCAGAGGAATCCGCTGTAAGATTGGAGCAAATCCGGAAGCTGAGAGTTGAGGAGGAGGCTCTTAAAAAAGAAAAATCAGAGATAGAAAGAAAACTGCACTCGCTTATCGAAAAACTGTCGGGAGATGCGGATGAAGGCTCCGGGCCTTTTGAGGAGCTTGAGAAGAAGCTTCATGAGGCTCGAAAAACGCAGACCGATCTTACCGCCAAGCTTTCCATTCTTGAATTTGAACGTCATTCACAGGAGGAGGCCGATCGGCGCTTAGCAGAGGAGCAAAAGCAAAAAGGCGCGGAGCTTCAGATCCTTGCTCAAGAGCTTCGCTCAGAAACGGAATGGATTGCCAAGCGCAAGGAAGCGCTGAAGAATGCAGCGGATCAATTACAGGACACGCAAACGCAGCTCCACCAAAATGAAGAGCAGCGTGCTGTTTTGGAGAAAAAAATAGAGGAAATTTCCCTTGAGGATCGGAAACAGGAAGCGGAGCAGGCACGTGTGTTTTCAGAACAACGCGTAGTACAATCGCTGATCGATCATTATGAGGGATATTCCAAATCGGTGCAGCGGCTTCTTCGCTTGGGAGATCAGGAGCCGGCTATTCGGGCAAAATTTCGTGGCACCCTTGCCGACCTGATTCATGTCAAAAGTCCATATGAAACCGCCATTGATGTTGTATTGGGCGGCAGTCTGCAAAATATTGTTGTGAACACGGAAAAGGACGCCAGAGATCTCATTCAGCTTCTGAAGGAACGCCGATTGGGCCGTATTACTTTTTTGCCTATCGAAAAAATACGAGGCATGAAGCCTGTGGTGAGCCATGCGCCGCAAGAACTGATGAATGCATGCGACGCACTGGAATTTGAAGAAGAGCTTCGCGGTATTGTGGAGCACTTTCTGGCTCGAACGACCATAGTTCAAAATATCGATGATGCCATTGCTCTTTCTCATCGCAGCGGATTCAGTAACCGTATCGTATCCCTGGAAGGCGACATACTCTCTTCATGGGGTTCCATGGTGGGAGGCTCCGTCTCCAAGAGAAGCTCGGCATCCCTGCTCAACCGGGAAAAGCAGTTGGAGGATTTTCGCGAAACGCTTCAAGCCCTTGAGGAAAAGCGTAAGCTGCATGCGGAAGCTCTTGTCCGTTTCGGCGAAAAAAAGGAGGCTCTTGCCGCGGACTTCTCCCGGCATCAGAATACCGTCGAGCATTTAAGAAATACAATATCCACCGGAAGAGAAGAGCTTGCACTTCGTGAATCCAAGCTTGAAATGCGCAGAGCCAAGCTCAGTGAGCTTGAAACATTTCTTTCGCAAGCGGCACAATATTCAGAGGAAAACTATCAAAGCCGAAAGACAGATCTGCAAGGACAAAAAAAGAGCCTTGAGGAACAGATCGAGACATTGACAGCACAACTGGAGAACATACGGAAAAAAACACAGGAGTCGGATAAACAAAAGGCGCTGCTTCGCAGCGAAAAGGAATATGCGCAAAGGGATCTGCTTCTCAGTGAAAACAGAATCTCAGACCTTGAGGAGCGGCTGGAAAATCTGACGGAAAAAGAAAAAAGCGATCAGGAGGCTCTTGTATCATTAAAAAAACAGAACGACGTTTCCCGAGCTCAGGATGAGCAATATATACAAGACAGGGAGAAGCAATCAAAAGAAAAAATCCAATTTGCGGAACAATTGCAAAAGCTGGAGGAAGGTCATCATGACATTGCACAGCGTGTAGAAAAGCAATTGCAAAGACAGAACGAGCTCAAGGCTTTGATTGGAGACACGGACAATCAAATATATCGCCTGAATCTCGAGATGGAAACGCTGAAGAATAAAAAAGCGGATTTGAGGGAGGCCTATCGGGAGCAATATGATTTGAGCCTTGAGGATGTGGAAAATCGACTGAACAAGCTCACGCCCGTTGAAACGACGAGAGCCAAGGTAAGTTCCATCAAGCAGCAGCTTTCTCAGATCGGATACTTCAACTTTGACAGTATCGAGGAATATGAGGGATTGGCGGAAGAGGTTGATTTTTTGAAAAAGCAGATGGAGGATCTCACCAAATCAAAAGCGGATATTGAGGAATTGATCGGAGATCTGGACCATACGATGCGAGAAGCGTTTGAAACAGGCTTTCAGCAAATCAACGAACAGTATAATCGCATTTTCCGGATTCTGTTCGGAGGAGGCCATGCAAGGCTGTCTCTGGATGGCGGAGATCTGCTTTCTGCCGGGATCGAAATCGAGGCGCAGCCGCCGGGCAAGAAGCTGCAAAGCCTTGCTCTTTTATCGGGAGGAGAAAGGTCCATGACGGCATTAGCTCTCCTCTTTGCGATCTTTGCGATTCATCCGACACCGTTTTGTATTCTTGATGAAATCGATGCTTCTCTTGACGAAGCGAATATCGGCCGTTATGTCAATTTCTTACAGACCTTGACGGATACCACACAATTCCTGGTGATTACGCACAGAAAGACGACAATGGAGCTGGCACAAACACTCTATGGAGTTACGATGGAAAAAGGGATAACCAAGGTGGTGGCATTAAAGCTCTCGGACTATGATCAAGAGAACAATTCGCTATAGAAGGAGAACGCATGGGATTTTTTGATAAGCTTAAAGAAGGACTCACAAAAACAAGAGCAAGCCTGAGCGGAGCATTCGACAATCTTTTTAACGGAAAAGCAACGATTGATGACGAGCTTTTCGATGAACTTGAAGAAACATTAGTTACGGCGGATATCGGATTTGAAACGTCGATGACAATCATCGATGAGCTTCGAGATGTTGTGGCGGATGAGCATATCCGCGATCCGCAAAGAATGCGTGAACGGCTTGTGGATATCATGACAGAAAAACTGGTGAAGGCATCGCGCCACGATTCCGTGATTGCCGAGGATCGGCCGACAGTGATTTTGGTGATCGGAGTCAATGGAGCCGGAAAGACAACTACTATCGGGAAATTGGCAAGCCTTTGGAAAAAAGAGGGAAAATCCGTCATGCTTGCGGCTGCCGATACATTTCGAGCGGCGGCCATCGATCAGCTTTCGGAATGGGGAAATCGCGCAGGAGTTCCTGTGATCCGCAGCGAAGAGGGCTCTGATCCCGCATCGGTTGTTTTTGAGGCAATTCAGGCGGCAAAGACACAAAAAACGGATATTCTCATCTGCGATACGGCGGGCAGATTGCATAACAAGAAAAATCTGATGAGTGAATTGGAAAAAATCAATCGCATTATTGAGAGAGAATACGGTCAGGCACACCGTGAAGCATTCCTTGTTCTGGATGCCACGACAGGACAGAATGCGATTCTGCAGGCAAGAGAGTTCAATAAAGCCACAAACATCACAGGATTGATTCTCACGAAGCTTGATGGAACTGCGAAGGGCGGTGTAGTATACCCCCTGCAGCTCGAATGTCATGTTCCGGTCCGATTTATCGGAGTAGGCGAGCAAATAGAGGATCTCAGACCTTTTGATCCCGAAGAATTTGTACAGGCAATTTTTGCAAGAGATTAGTTTCCGGCTTTCCAATGAGCCGTAAAACAATTTTGTAACAGATCCCATGAAAAGCTCTGATTATGGTTTTTTGATCAGGTTTTCATGGGGTTTTTATGTTGACAGCATGCAAGAGAGATCTTTTTAAAAATAATCAATTTGTCAGTAGAAAACTTACAAGCGACAGGCTTAAGGTGATCGTTTCCAGGGAGAATCCTTTAGCGAACGGGACAGAATGCACAATAAAAGAGATCGAAAAACAAAAGTATATTACAAAGGGAGAAAAATCATCCCAAACTAAATTTTTGAGCAAAATATTTGACAAGGCAAGCTGCACACTGAGCGATCAACTGATTATCAACAATCAGGAAGCAATTAAAGAAGCGGTACGTAAAAATATAGGCTTTGGAATCATGTCAGAGAAGGCGGTAGAAACGAAATTATGAAGAGGAAAGTATCAAAACATTGGAGATAGCAGGCGTAGATCTTTCCGGAGACATTGAATACGTATATATTAAGGACACATTTCTTACTCCCGCAGCAAAAGAGTTTATAAGAATTGCCAATGAAATCTATCAGGGTGAAGATTTCGAAACGGAATAGGACGAAGAGAATATTGCATATGATGTGCTAAAATAATGAAAACAATGAACTAAAGAAGTTTAATCTATTAAGTGAGGCGTAAGATGATACGAAAATATGTTCAAAAGGAATCTAAACTACTGCTTCTAAACATTATGTTCGCTGCATTAGCTGTTGTTCTTATGCTTACAGCAGCAGTCACCATGGGGAAAATTGTAGATGTCGCGCAACGCTCGAATTTTAGAGTGCTTGTTCAGTATGCTGTCATTTCGGTTCTCTTATTGCTGAGCCTTTGGCTTGTTAATGTTGTCTCGAAATTTTTTCAAAGTAAATTTCAAGCGAATATCAGCATGGGAATAAAAAATGACATTGTTCAAACCTTAATGAACAGCTCCATGGAGGTTTTCAATGCGCATGGATTTGATTATTATTTTAATCTCATAAGCAATGATGTAGAGACATTGAGAACCGGTTTTTTAGCCAGTATTTCGGGCGTTATCATTAATGCAATTGGAACAGTTGTCTCTTCTGCTTTTTTGATTTCCTTTCATCCTGTGCTTTTTTTTATCAGCATAGTTTTATCTTTATTACCATTAGCGATCAGCAACTTATTCCTGAATCCCATGGAGAAGGCTACTCAAAATAAATCAGATGCAAATGAGCATCATATCGAGAATATGCATGAGCTTATTTATGGGTTAGATCTTATAAAGCGTTCCGGTAAATCTCGAATTTTTTTGGATAAGTTTAATGAAAACAATGCTAAATTATTTCAAGAGATCGTTAGGTTAGATACAGTATATACTTTTGCCAATCGGGGAATGTGGACAATGAGCAGTCTCATTCAGGTCATTTTAATTTTTCTATGTGCAATTTTCATTATGCACGGGAAAATGACCCCGGGCACCCTTGTATCGGTAGTGATATTAGTTACGTATTTTAGTGAATATATTACTAATTTTATAAATAATTTAATGGAAATGCGTTCCTACAAGCCAATTATCAATAAGCTCAGTCCATATTTAGAGGATGAGAAACGTCCAAAACGCAATGATATGAAGGCTTTTGATAAAAAGGACAATATAGAGACAGAGATGGAAGGGTCAAATTCAGTAATCTCTTTTCAAAATGTTGATTTTTCCTTTGACGATAAGACTATTTTTGATGAACTATCCTTTGAAGTATTCAAAAATCAGTGCATGGCTATTATTGGGAAAAGCGGAGTAGGAAAATCAACTTTAATTAAGTTGATTCTGAAGTTTTATATGTCTTATACAGGCAATATTTATGTTGAAAATGAAAATTTACGGGATATTGAAGAGGCGGAACTTTATAAGGATGTCTATTTAGTTCCTCAAGATTCATATATTTTTAAAATGAGCTTGTTTCATAATGTTTCTATGTATGATGAGGCCACAGAAGAGAACTTAAATCATGTTGAGAAAATACTGGATTTTATGAATCTGAAACATTTAATTGATGTTTATGGCTTGAATGACAAATACCTTGAAGCCGATAATCTTTCAGGCGGAGAGAAAAAAAGGATATCTATCGCCAGAGGTCTGTATCAGAGGTCAAGAATCCTTCTGTTTGACGAGCCAACAGCTTCTCTTGACCCGGTTCAAACGGAAAAAATTAATGAACTTATTTTTAATATGGAGGGAGTCACAAGGCTTGTTGTAACTCACAACTGGGATACGGAATACTTAGAAAAATTTGATTCCGTCTTAAGGCTTTCATGAAAAACGTTTTATTATGTGAAACGACAAGAATCAGAAATCGAGTTTTTTTCAATCAAATATCAAATGCTTATCTATTACAAAGATTGCTTTGTAATAGGTACATAGAATTATAAAAGGGAGATAAATGCATGGGAAGCTTATTGGATGGAATTCAGTAGACTTCAGTTCTAAATTATTTGGTACGGTTGAAACTCTTGTGAGACCACGGACAGGTTGTGGTGCAGTAATTGCATGTGGCGGATGTGCATAATTTTTTAGGAATACAATGATTTTGAAAGATGTATCGTTTAGCAAATCAGGTGTATGAGTTTAAAACTCGGTTCATACACCTGATGTAATTTTGTGTATAGGCTTTGGAATCACGTCAGAGAAGGCGGTAGAAACGGAATTCAAAGAGGAAAGTATCAAAACATTGGAGATAGCAGGCGTAGACCTTTCCGGAGACATTGACTATATATATCAAGGACATATTTCTTACTCCCGCAGCAAAAGAGTTTTTAAGAATTGCCAATGAAATCTGTCAGGATGGAGATTTCGAAACGGTATGAGGCACGAAGAAAAATGCCGAGCAATGAGCTTCTACTCAGCTGTGCCGTTTTGCATTTGATGGAAAGCATCGCGGGGCTTTGCCTTTCACCGGCAATCCGCCTCTTAGATGCTGTCAATAAAAAATGCTTGACAGAGATGGATAACGTGATAAAATACCAATGTTCGCGAGATGGGAGGAAAACATGGATCCAAATATTCGCATTGATATGCTCTATCAGATCTATGGATCCTTTTTGACCGTAAAGCAACAGGATATGATTGTGGCACACTATTACGAGGATTTGTCTCTTACGGAAATCGGAGAGAATCTTGAGATTTCCAAGCAGGCGGTCTCGAATCAGCTGAATCGGGCGGTTCGTAAAATGGAACATATGGAATCCGTCTTGGGAGTGCTTCATTTCCGAAGTCGGGCGGAGCGTCTCTTTCCTGTGTGGGAAGAGCTTCTGCAACAGGATGGAAGGCCGGAAGCGGCAGAGGTCAGGAGCTTTCTGGAAGAACTTCATTCGAAAGCGGATTCGGAATAGAGAGGGGGCGCCATTGTTTGAAAATTTAGCGGAGCGCTTGCAGCAAACCTTCGCCAATCTGACCCGTAAGGGGAAGCTGGATGAAAAGGATGTTGAGCAGGCGATGCGAGAGATTCGTCTCGCATTGCTGGAGGCGGATGTGAGCTATAAAGTGGTCAAGGATTTTGTAGCACGCACCAAGGAAAAAGCCATTGGAGAAAATGTGATGAAATCACTGACTCCGGGACAGATGGTGGTCAAAATTGTGAAGGAGCAGCTTATTGATTTGATGAGCGATCCCGATCAATCGCTGCGATACTCCTCAAATGCTCCGACAATCATTTTGATGTGCGGTTTGCAGGGTGCAGGAAAAACAACTCATGCGGCGAAGCTGGCAAGGCTGTATCTCAAAAAGGGGAAGCGCCCCCTGCTGGTCGCATGCGATGTCTATCGTCCTGCCGCAATCAAACAGCTTCAGGTGGTGGGGGAGCAGGCAGGAGCTCCTGTCTTTGAGATGGGAACCGATGTCAATCCTGTTACGATCGCTCAGAAGGCGGTTGAGGATGCTCGAAGAACCGGTAAGGATCCTGTAATTATCGATACTGCCGGTCGTTTGCAGATCGATGAGGCTCTTATGGAGGAGCTTCGCGAGATGAAAGCGCATATTCCGGTAACGGAAACTCTCTTAGTGGTCGATGCCATGACAGGGCAGGAAGCTGTCAATGTTGCTAAAGCATTTAACGAGCAAATTGATCTGACGGGCGTCGTGCTGTCGAAGATGGACGGTGATGCGCGCGGCGGTGCAGCGCTTTCCGTACGCGCTGTTACTCAAAAGCCGATCAAGCTCGTAGGCACGGGTGAAAAGCTGGATGATTTAGAGGAATTTCATCCCGATCGTCTTGTCGGACGCATTCTCGGCATGGGAGATGTGCTTACACTGATTGAGAAGGCGGAGCAAACCATCGATAAAGAGCAGGCGAAGGAGATGGAGAAAAAGCTTCGTTCCCAGAAGTATGATCTCAACGATTTCTATTCGCAGATTCAGCAAATGAAAAAATTGGGGCCTTTAGAGAATCTGTTGACGATGATTCCGGGGATCAACGCGAAAATGCTGGACAATGTCAACCTGGATGGAAAACAGATTGCTCATATGGAGGCCATTATTACATCGATGACTCCGGAGGAAAGAGCGAACCCGGACAAGATCAATCCTTCCAGACGTACGAGAATTGCGAAGGGATCGGGAGTCGATCCTGTATTGGTCAATCGGATGCTGAAGCAATTTAAGGACTCAAAAAAGATGATGAAGCAGGTAACGAAGCTTCAGAAAAAGGGCAAAAAGGGATTTTTTAAAAATCCGTTTTTCAAATAAGGAGGAATCATGGCAGTAAAAATCAGAATGAAACGTTTAGGAGCTAAGAAGCAGCCATTTTATCGTATCGTTGTTGCGGATTCTCGCCGTGCACGCAATGGTCGCTTTATCGAAGAGTTGGGATTCTATAATCCTGTTTCCGAGCCTCGTATGTTCCGTATCAACGCGGACAAGGTGAAGACATGGATCTCCAATGGTGCAAAGCCTTCCGATACGGTGAATCGTCTCTTCAAGGAATATGGCGTTTTGGAAGCGAGCGGTCTTGTTGAGGCAGGTGTCTCCGCAGAGCGCAAGCCCAAAAAGGTAATCGAGTTTGAAGAGAAGGCATCGGCAAAGGATGCTGTGAAGGAAACTGAGAAAAACGAGGAATCGGAGCAAAAGACGGACAACGAAGAAGCCGAGGCTTAATTATGAAAGATCTCTTATTGTCAATGGCACAGAGCCTGGTCGATCATCCCGATTCGATTGAGCTGATAGAAGATGTGGAGGGGGGACTTGTTCACCTTTCGCTTCGCGTCCATTCCGATGATATGGGAAAGGTGATCGGCAAGCAGGGCCGCATTGCCAATTCGTTGCGCCAAGTCCTGAAAGCCTGCGCAATCAAAGAGAATGTCAAGGTAAACCTGGACATTGAAAGCATTGATGAATGACCTCATTTCTGTGGGCACCGTTATTAGGACACGGGGCCTAAAAGGAGAAGTACGGGTGCAAACCGCGGATGGCCGCAAGGATCGTTTTTCAGAGGGAATGCTCCTTTATACGGATTCCGGTGAAAAACTTCACATCTCGAAGGTTCGAAGCGATGGTTTATTCAGTTATTTGTTTTTCGATGAAATTTCTTCGATTGAAGAAGCGGAAAAGCTGTTGCGAAAACAGCTCTATGTTTTAGAGGAAGATCTGCCGGATCCCGAGCCCGGATTTTATTATGTGAAGGATTTAATCGGACTGCGGGTAATGGATGAAAAAAATCACATTTTCGGTACGGTGAAGGATGTGCTCAGCTACGCTTCCAATGATATTTATGTGGTGGTGACTGAGAATCGGAAGGAAATTTTGATTCCGGCTGTACATGACGTGATTCGGAAAATTTCCCCGGACGAGGGTTATATCCGTATACAAGCGATGAAGGGTTTGCTCGATGAGAATTGATATTCTAACGCTATTTCCCGAAATTTTTTCGATTCTGGATCAATATGGCGTGATCGGAAGGGCGATTCAAAAAGAACATCTTGCGATCAAGGCAACCAATATTCGCGATTTTTCCCTTGATAAGCACAGCAAAGTGGACGGAACGGTGTTTGGCGGGGCGGCAGGCATGCTGATGATGCCGGAACCGGTGGTTCGCTCGATTGAAGCGGTTCGAACGCCAAAGAGTCGTGTGATCTATTTGAGCCCGCAGGGATCCGTGCTTACGCAGCAAAAAGCGATTTCGCTTGCTCAGGAGGAGCATCTTGTTCTGCTTTGCGGACATTACGAGGGAATTGACAGCCGCGTGGTGAATCATTTTATCGATGAAGAGATCTCTATCGGAGACTATGTTCTTACAGGCGGAGAGCTTCCGGCAATGGTTTTGATCGATACGGTTGTGCGGTGGATTGACGGTGTCCTGGGAAACAGCGAAAGTGCGCCAACCGATTCTCTGATGAATCATTTGCTTCAATATGATGAATTCACCAAGCCGCGCGATTTTCGAGGCTTTGCCGTTCCGGAGGTTCTTTTGAACGGCAACCACGGTGAAATCGCAAAGTGGCGCTTGCAAAACAGCATCGAAAATACAAAGCGGAAACGCCCTGATTTATATGAAAAATATAAACGTGAATCACAAAATGAGGATTAGGAGGAAAACATGGATTATATTCAAAAATTGGAAACGGAGCAACTTAAGCAGGATCTGCCAAGCTTTCGCATTGGGGACACTGTAAAAGTTTATTATCGTATTAAAGAAGGAACACGTGAGCGTGTTCAGCTTTTCGAAGGAACCGTGATTAAGCGCCAGAACGGAAGCGTCAATGAAACCTTTACGGTTCGTCGAATCAGCAACGGCGTCGGCGTTGAGCGTACATTCCTGCTGCATTCTCCGCGCGTTGAGAAGATCGAGGTCAGCCGTCAGGGAAAAGCTCGCCGCGCAAAGCTTTACTACCTGCGTCAGCGTGTCGGCAAGGCTGCTAAGGTGAAAGAGAGAAAATCCTATTAATCCGATCAAATTCAGCTCGGAACGGTCTTCCGTTTTGAGCTGTTTTTTTGATGGAAAGGAGGAGAGGTAATGAACATCAACTGGTTTCCCGGCCATATGAAAAAAGCGCTGGATCAGATTCGGCAAAGGCTTCCGCAGATTGATCTCTGCTGCGAAATACTGGATTCCAGAATTCCTCTTTCGAGCAGCAATCAGCTGTTGGAGCAGGTGACAAAACAAAAGAAAAGACTGATCATTCTCAATAAAAAGGATATGGCAGATCCCTCGGTTACCGCGCAATGGTTATTTCATTTTGAAAAACAGGGAATCCGCGCGCTTGCTTTGGATGCTGCAAAAGAGAATGCTGCAAAAAAGGTGCGAATTCTGGCGGTGGAAATCCTGAAGGAAGAGCTCCGCAGAAAAGAGGAAAAAGGAATTCAAAATCCGGAAATCCGCATGCTCGTATTCGGAATACCGAATTCGGGAAAATCCACCTTTATCAATATGATGTCAAAAAAAAGAAGCGCAAAAGTCGGGGATCGTCCGGGAGTCACCACAGGGCAACAATGGATTCATGCAAGGGAAAGCTTTTTATTGATGGATACTCCGGGGATTCTTTGGCACAAGCTGGATCCGGATCAGGCGCTTCATCTGGCATTTACAGGAGCCATTCGCGATGAGGTCCTGCAGCCGGCAGAGCTGGGACTGCGTTTTTTAGAGAATATGCTTCTCATTCGTCCGGAGGATTTTCTGGATCGATATCAGATTCAGGGCGACGAGACCGCATTGGAAATCATGGAACGCATGGCCAGGCAATCCGGCTGCCTTTTGCGGGGAGGTGAGATTGATTACGATCGAATCGGCAAAAAGATTTTAGATGATTTTCGGAAACAGAGATTCGGCAGAATCTCTTTAGAAAGGCCGTAAAGTGAAGAGAGATCATTGGACAGAAAACGATATTCGAGAATTAAAGAGCCGCATTGATGCGACAGATCTGGTATGCGGAGTGGATGAAGTGGGACGCGGTCCGCTTGCCGGTCCTGTGGTGGCCTGTGCTATAATTATGCCGAAGGGAGAGCGCATTGAAGGAGTGCGCGATTCGAAAAAGGTATCGGAAATCAAGCGAGAAAAGCTTTACGATCAGATTTTAGAGCATTGTATCGCATGGGGCATCGGACAAAGCAGTGAACAATTCATTGACGAAATCAATATTCGTCAAGCAACGCTCCGCGCGATGAAGGAGGCTGTGGAAGCACTTACAGACCATCAGGGACATCATGTGATTCCCGAGCTCGTGGTGATCGATGCGGAAACCATCGATATTGCCTATCCTCAGATAGGGATCATTCATGGCGATGATCGAATTTACACCATCAGCTGTGCGTCGATCGTGGCTAAGGTTTATCGTGATCGTCAAATGATCGCTTTGGCAGAGAAATATCCGGAATATGACCTTGCGAAAAACAAGGGATATGGTACCAAGGCGCATATGGAGGCGATCCGGAAATTCGGCATCCTACCGATCCATCGGCGGAGTTTTATCCATGAGGAGGGACTCCGTGAATATCAGGAAAAACATTCAACCTCCCGATGATTTCGATGAAATCGACAGACATGATCGAAAAGCGATCGGGGATCTTGGAGAAAGGCTTTGTGAAAACTATTATATATCCAGGGGATATACAATCTTAGAAAGAAATTATCGTACTCGGCGCGGAGAAATCGATCGGATTGCGGCACGCGGAGATCACTTGATTTTTATTGAAGTCAAGGCGCGCTCCGGAGATCTTTACGGATATGCACAGGAATTTGTCGATAGGCGCAAAAGAGAGCGATTACGTTATTCAGCGAGGCATTTTTTAGCACACCGGAAGCGGGAGGGTCTCGCTCAGTTTTCTTTTTTTTCTTTTGATGTTGTAGAGATTGATATCGGGAAAAGACAAATCCATTGTATTCCGGATGCGTTTTCCATGGAGGAAAATGCATGAGATCGCCATGGAGCAAAATCATATTGGCACAAATCCTCTCCGGAAAAGGTCGAAAAGAGGTCTTGCGCGGGATCAGAGAAGAAATCGGTGACAGGCAGCCTTCGTTTTTGGGAAAGCAGGAAGACATTTCTCTGAACTCATGCGAGATGGAGCATTGGAGAGATCTTGAGGCGCAGGGCTATTGGTATCTCTCCATTTTCGATTCGGAGTATCCGGAATTGCTCAGACAAATTCCGGATCCGCCGGCGATCTTATTCGGTAAAGGGAAAATGGAAGCTCTGCAGGGCTATTGCTTCACAATCGTCGGAACGAGAAAACCGACTCCGTATGGCATGCGAATGGCGCATTCCTTTGCAGAGGAGCTTTCGTATCGTGGAGCCAATATTGTATCCGGATTGGCATATGGTATCGATGCACAGGCGCATCGAGGATGCTGTCATGCAAAAGGAACGACTGTCGCAGTGATGGCTTCCGGCATTGATAAGATTTATCCGGCATCGCATCGAACGTTGGCGGGCGAGATTTGCCGATCCGGGTGTCTGATTACAGAGGTTCTTCCCGGCCTTTCTCCGAAGCCATATTTTTTTCCGGAAAGAAATCGAATATTATCGGGTCTCTCCTGGGGCACTCTTGTGGTTGAGGCGGATATCAAATCAGGTACGATGCATACCGTAAGATTTGCGCATGAGCAAGGCCGTGAGGTTTATGTCATTCCCGGCCGCATTGAGGATCCACAGGCGCGGGGAACGGATTCCCTGATTCAGCAGGGGGCGCAGGTTGCCCTTTGTGCGGAGGACATCAGCACCACCCTGTATGGCTGGCCTGATTATACAAAAGACAAAATTTTCGGAAAAAAGTGTGTACAATTGTTGACGAATGATGAGCAAGATGTATATGATAATCTCTCGATCAGGAATATGACGATGGAAATGCTTCTGGAGAGCCTGCGTTGGGAAACCGGTCGTCTTGTTGCAGCGATTACATTGCTGGAGATGAAAGGAATGATTGAGGAAACAAGCGGAGGATTCTATTCCGCAACTTTTCCCGTGACGTAGCAGACTGTGCAAGGATAGAGGAAAAACATGGCGAAAAATCTATTGATCGTAGAGTCACCTACGAAAACGAAGACAATTTCAAAAATTTTAGGCAAAAATTACCGTGTGCTTGCCTCTAAGGGGCATCTTAGAGATTTGCCCAAAAGTCAATTCGGTGTCGATATTGAACACGGATTTACACCGAAATATATCAATGTTCGCGGCAAGGCCAAGACCATCAATGAATTGAAGAAGGCGGCGTCGGAATCGGACTGCATTTATCTGGCAACAGACCCGGATCGCGAAGGAGAGGCGATTTCATGGCATCTGGCACAGATTTTGAATTTGGATCCCCAAAAATCTCTGCGTGTGACATTTCATGAAATTACTCCGGAGGGTGTGAAGCAGGGGATTCAACAGCCGAGAGCCATTGATACCAACCTTGTGGATGCACAGCAGGCCCGACGCATCATGGATCGGATTGTGGGATATCAGATTTCTCCATTGTTATGGAAAAGAATTCACAGCGGATTGTCGGCCGGCAGGGTGCAATCGGCTGCCCTAAAGCTCATCATAGATCGGGAACGGGAAATTCAGGCTTTTATACCGGAAGAGTATTGGAGCATTCATTCCCTGCACAGTAAAAATAGAAAGCGTTTTGAGACGGAATTTCAGGGCTTTTGGAACGGTACCAAAATCGAGAAGGTGCCGCTTGGAACGGAGGAGGACGCCGATCGTATTGTCAAGGGCCTCGATGATGTTTTTAAGGTCTTTCGAATTCAGACAAAAAAGCGCACCAAGAAGCCGTATGCGCCGTTTACGACATCGACGCTTCAGCAGGAGGCCTCCCGTAAACTCGGATTCTCCACATCGAAGACCATGAGTGTAGCTCAGCAGCTTTATGAAGGGGTACATTTGTCAGGTGAGGGCGGTCAGGTCGGCTTGATTACTTACATGCGAACAGATTCCACCAGGCTCTCCGACAGCTTTATCGGTCAGGCAAAAAGCTTTATTAGCAAAAATTACGGACCGGAATTTGCCAGTGTCGGGCTTCACTATGGCGGAAAAAATGCGAATACACAGGATGCACATGAAGGAATTCGCCCATCGGAGGCGCTTCGTACGCCGCAATCTATTGCCAATGACCTTACGACAGACCAGCAAAGGCTCTATGATCTCATTTGGCGGAGAGCGATTGCATCACAGATGACAGCTTCGGTCGATTTGCAGACAACCGTGGATTTGATCAATCGCAACTATATTTTTCGATCGACAGGGTCTCATCCCGAGTTTGACGGATTTCAAAGGGTATGGCCGATTCGTGAAAAGGAAGTGATTCTTCCGGAGCTGAAAGAGGGCGAGGAGCTCAAGGCGATTAAGGTGGAAAAGAAACAGCATTTTACACAGCCACCCGCGCGATATACTGAGGCAAGTCTGGTGAGTACGCTGGAGAAGAACGGAATCGGCAGACCGAGCACCTATTCCTCAATCATTCGCAGTATATTGACGAGACGATATGTGACATTGGAGAAGAAGCAGTTTCATCCTACGGATTTGGGAAATCAGGTGAATTCTTTGCTGGAAGCTAATTTTTCAGATATTATCAACGAAAAATTTACAGCATCGATGGAAAAACGCCTTGATGATGTTGCCCGGGGCGAGGTTTCCTGGCAAGCGCTCATGCAGGAATTTTATGAGCGTTTTGAACAGGACCTGAAAAAAGCGAAGGAGGATGACGCCTCGTATCGTGTTGAAGAGAAAAAAACAGGGGAAGCCTGTCCGAATTGCGGCGGAGATCTGGTATATAAACATGGTAGAAACGGAGACTTCATCGGATGCAGTAATTTTCCGGAATGCACATATACAAAAAGCATTGTGAAATCCACGGGCGTAAAATGTCCGAGATGTGGCGGTGAAATCGTGGAGAAGGTTTCCAAGCGCGGCAAGGTATTCTATGGATGCAGCAATTATCCAAAATGCGATTATGCATCCTGGGATCCTCCGACGGGAGAGATCTGTCCTGCCTGCGGAGATTTAATGGTACATCGGAAGAATCGCTTTGAAAATCGAGTTCTCTGTCATAACGAGGCTTGTCCCACCAATCAGTCCGATCAGAAGGCTTAAATTGACCTTCATGAGGAGTTGATGCAATGCTTCTTGTGAGGTATAATATAACAGTATGTCACACATCTTGTGGGTATCATTTTTCCGGTGTTCCGAGTTGTCGGTGAGAAAAATGCACAGGATGGAGGAAAAAACACAGGAGGAAAAAATGTCTGTAGTATCTATGAAAAGCTTGTTGGAAGCCGGTGTCCATTTCGGTCACCAAACGCGCCGCTGGAACCCGAAGATGGCTCCGTATATCTTTATGGAGAGAAACGGGATTCACATCATTGATTTGCAAAAGACCGTTCGTTTGATTGAGCGCGCCTATGATGCCGTTTTGAATGTGGCGGCAGATGGAGGAAAAATCCTCTTTGTCGGCACCAAGAAGCAGGCGCAGGATGCAATCGAGGTGGAGGCAAAGCGTTCCAATCAGTATTATGTAAACCAGCGCTGGCTGGGCGGTATGCTTACCAATTTCCAGACCATTCGCAAGAGTATTGATCGTCTTGAGGCTCTTGAAAAAATGCAGGAGGACGGCACCTTTGATATTCTTCCGAAGAAGGAAGTTGCTCAGCTTGAGCATGAAATGGAAAAACACGATCGTTTCCTTGGCGGCATCAAGGAAATGGGCGGATTGCCGGATCTCATTTACATTGTAGATCCCAAGAAGGAGCATATTGCCGTTCATGAAGCTCGCAAGCTCGGAATTCCCATTGTTGCGATTTTGGATACCAATGCGGATCCTGATGAGGTGGATTATCCGATTCCGGGAAATGATGATGCGATTCGTTCGGTGAAGCTCATTACCGGACTCATTGCAAATGCCGTGATTGAAGGACGTCAGGGAGAGCAGAATGAAGAAGAGCCTGCAACCGATGAGGCGGATGCCGAGGAGATCGTAGAGGATACAGCAGAGGCGGAGACGGAAGCTTCTGTAGAAGCAGACGAGGAAGCGGAATAATTCTTCCGGAAAGGAGTTCCCATGGAGATCAAAGCAGCACAAGTAAAAGAATTGCGTGATATGACCGGCGCCGGCATGATGGATGCTAAGAAAGCGCTCGTAGATGCCAATGGCGACATGGATAAGGCAATAGATATTCTTCGTGAGAAGGGCGAGGCGAAGTCTGTGAAGAAGGGCAACCGCATTGCCGCAGAAGGATTGATCGGTTCTTATGTTCACGGAGGACGTATCGGATCGATGGTGGAGGTCAACTCGGAGACGGATTTCGTTGCCAAGAACAGTGAATTCCAAGAGTTTGTAAAGCATGTCTGCATGCAGGTGGCTTCCATGAATCCGAAATATGTAAGCCGCGAGGATGTTCCTGCCGATGTTGTGGAGCATGAAAAGGAAGTTTTGATTCAACAGGCGATGAATGAGAGTGAAAATCTTCCGGAGGATAAACGCCGTTTTGTCGCAGAAAAAAAGGTAGAGGGCCGTCTCAACAAATTCTTTGAGGAGATTTGCCTGCTCGATCAGGCTTATATTTTGGATCCCGGCAAAACCGTCGATCAGGTGCGTAAGGATCTGATCGCAAAAATCGGTGAAAATATTGTCATTCGCCGCTTCACACGTTTTGAGGTGGGAGAGGGGATTGAGAAAAAACAAGAAAACTTTGCAGAAGAAGTTGCAAAGCAAATGGGACTTTAATCTTAAATTCATTGCAGTCCGAAGGGTTCCGAGAGTCATTGACCTCGGAACCCTTTTTTAGGAGAAAGGAGATGGGGTGACGATTCAAATTCGAGGACGGGAAATTCAATGCATAGCAAGTGACATTGACTTCACCTTGATCAACCGCGAGGGGGTTCTGCTGCCAAATACCAAGGCTCAGCTGCTGTCATTTCAGGAAAATGGCGGAAAAATCGCATTGATTTCAGGAAGATTGGTAGGCGGGGTGATCTCGTATGCAAAGGAGCTTATGCTTTCCCGGTACGGAGGAGTCATAGTCGGGGGAAACGGTGCGCAGATATACGATGTTTCTCAAAACAGATACCTGGAAGATCAGAAAATGGAAAAAGAAGAGTGTGCAAGGCTTGTCGCAACGCTAAAGGAGTGGCCGGGCGATATTGCCTTCTATTCTCAGGACAATCTCCTCGTCTCTCCGGAATGCCGAAGCGATTTTTCTGTTTTTGTAGAGAGAAACCATTTACATTTTTGCAAATTGGAATTGGATCGCGTGGATTTTTCAAAAATCCATAAGGTCTTATTTGCCATGCGCGGCAAAACCGTTGAAAAGGAACTTCCTTCGCTTCGCAAAACATTTTCAACACTCAATATTACACGGTCAGGCCCTGCAGTATTGGAAATTACCGACGGAACTCGGACAAAGGGGGATGGACTCAGGGCGGCAGCTCAATTTCAGGGGATTGCTATAGAAAATACGATGGCTTTCGGCGATGCGGAAAATGATCTTCCGATGTTTGCAGCGGCCGGCATATCCGTTGCGATGAAAAACGCCGCACCGGATATTCAGCGCGTTTGCGACTTTGTTACGATGGATACTCATCAAGACGACGGAATCGGAAATTTCCTGTCGGCATATCAAAAATGAGATCTGCTCTTCATTGCTCAGGCAGGTATTCAATGTTAGAATTGAATAGAAAATAAAAGGGAAGGGGTCAGGCATGCAGTCATACAAACGCGTGATTTTAAAGTTAAGTGGAGAAGCTCTTGCCGGTCAACAGGGGATCGGACTTGATGATTCCACAGTGGATGATATTTGTGCTTCTATTGCAAAGCTCCATGAAATGGGGATGGAAATCGCCATTGTCGTCGGCGGCGGTAATTTTTGGAGAGGAAGAAGCTCACAGCATATTGAGCGTGCCTCCTCCGATCACATGGGGATGCTGGGTACAGTCATCAATGCATTGCGAGTCCAGGCTTCACTGGAGGCGATGGGCGTGGAAACTCGCGTTCAGACTGCGATTCAAATGCAGGAGGTTGCGGAGCCGTATATCCGCAGGCGTGCGATCCGACATATTGAAAAAGGCAGAATTGTGATTTTCGGCGCCGGTACAGGACTTCCTTATTTTTCTACGGACACCACGGCGGCATTAAGAGCGCTTGAAATTGATGCGGACTGCATTTTCCTCGGGAAAAAAGGCACAGATGGCGTCTATGACAAAGACCCCAACCGGTACGCGGATGCTGTCAAGTTTGATCAATTGACATATCACGAGGTTCTCAACCGCGGATTGGGCGTCATGGATTCTACTGCAACGTCGCTTGCTATGGATAATGATATGCCCATCATTGTCTTCGGAATTGATGATCCGGAAAATATGGTTCGCATCGCGCGTGGAGAAGAAATCGGCACGGTAATCAGTAAAGAAAAAGGAGAAGAATATGTATTCACAAAAAACCTTTGAAGAACGTATGGAAAAAACGATCCGGGCTTATAAAGATGAGCTGTCTCATATTCGTGCAGGACGTGCCAATCCGAAATTACTCGATGATATCACGATCGAATATTATGGAACGGAAACTCCGCTCAATCAGGTTGCAACCGTAAATGTGCCGGAAGCGAGAATGATTACGATCCAGCCATGGGATATGAACAATCTCAAAGCGATTGAGAAGGCGATTTTGGCCTCAGATCTTGGGATTACGCCGAGCAATGACGGCAAAATCATTCGTCTGCCGTTTCCGCCTCTGACAGAGGAACGCCGTAAGGAGCTTGTAAAGGAAGTGAAGAAGCGTGAGGAGGAGGCTAAGGTTGCCATGCGCAACGTACGTCGTGATGCCATGGATGCCATTAAGAAAGCGGAAAAGGAGAAAGAAATTTCCGAGGATGATCGCTATGCAAAGGAAGCTGATTTGCAGAAATTGACGGACAAGGTCGGAAAGAAAATTGAAGAGATTTCCGAGGCCAAGGAAAAGGAACTGATGGAAATCTGACATAGGAAGGGAAAAGCCGGTGGAAAAGTTGGAGAAAGTACCTCGCCATTTGGGGATTATTCTGGATGGCAATGGCCGTTGGGCACTGCAGCGTGGTCTTCCTCGTACAGAGGGACATCGCCGGGGAAGCGAAAATGTAATATCGATTACTCGTGAATGTAATCGTCTGGGGGTTGAGGTTCTCAGTCTCTACGCGTTTTCGACAGAAAATTGGAAGCGTTCGGTGGAGGAGGTCTCCGCGCTTATGCAGCTTCTCATTCAATTTGTGAAAGACTATCTTCCCGAGCTCATGGAAAAGAATTCCAGGCTTCACATCATGGGAGACATAGAACGCCTTCCCTTTGCTACAAAGCAGGCCGTAAAATATGCCTTGATAAAGTCTGAAAAAAATACGGGCATGGTACTGAATATCGGATTAAATTATGGCGGACAGGATGAAATTCTACGCGCTTTTCGCAGAGCTGCGCAGAGCGGCATGAAGGCTGAGGATTTGAATCCGGAAAATTTTGAGAGGTTTCTGGATACCTCTTCGTTTCCGCCGGTAGACCTCATGATCCGCACGGGTGGAGAAAAACGCATATCCAACTTTATGATCTGGCAAAATGCATATTCAGAGTTTGTGTTTTCCGATTCTTTATGGCCTGATTTTTCGATCGAAGAGCTTCATTGTGCTTTTCAGGAATATGCGCATAGAAATCGTCGTTTCGGAGGAGTGCAATGATTGCCTTTCTTTCTCGAACAATCGTGGGTATTCTTATTGTGGTCACCAATCTCGGCATTGTTCTCTTGGGGTCGCGGCTTCTGCTCTTCTTATTTATTGTTTTTTTGAGCACCATGGCCGTATTGGAGCTGGCAAATGGGCTCCATATTCATCGCCGGCGGGATTATGCGGAGCTGATGCTTGTGAATTTTCTGATACTCCTGTCGGTTTATTTCACACGTTCTCTGACGATTGCCGTTATCATCCTATTGATTCCGATGATGAGTATGGTAATCCGTGCAACGCAGAATGCCGAGCAAAAGACAACCGACCTTTTGGCGTCCATTTTTATTTATGTATATATATCCATATTCTTCGGCTTTGCGCTTTTATATGAGAAGAGCGAGCAGCATCTGATTCTTTTCACATTCAGTGTCGCCTGGGGAACGGATACCTTCGCCTATTTGGTGGGGATGTTGCTGGGTAAGCATAAGCTGACCGCAATCAGTCCCAAAAAAACCGTAGAGGGAAGCATCGGAGGGATCATCGGGAGCATCATATTATGCTTAATCTTCCGGATGCTTTTTTATCCAAGCGCGAAGATGCTGGGCATAGTGTTATTCGGAGCGGCAGGATCTGTTGTCGCTCAGATTGGCGATTTATTTGCATCCAAGATCAAGAGAGATGCCAATATCAAAGATTTCAGTCATGTTTTAAGAGAGCACGGAGGAATCCTGGATCGTTATGATTCGGTGCTCTTTGCGCTTCCTTTCCTATGGCTGTTTTTTCACCTACCATGGTTTAGTTAGGAGCTGAAATGAGCATTATTCTTGCTTTTATTATCTTTTTTATTGTTGTTCTTTTCCACGAGGGTGGACATTTTTTTGCTGCCAAATCCGTAGGAATCCGCGTCAATGAATTTTCTATAGGAATGGGACCGGCCATCTGGAAAAAAACGAAGGGCGAAACTCTATATTCTCTTCGTGCACTTCCTTTAGGAGGGTATTGTGCGATGGAAGGGGAGGATGAGGAGTCAGCATCTCCGGACAGCTTTGACGCCGCGAAACCGTGGCAGCGATTTCTCACCATATTGGCTGGTCCCGTAATGAATCTTCTTATCGCGCTGCTGTGTTTTATCTTATATCTTGGGATGGTCGGCGAAGCGGTTCCTGTGATCGGCACCTTCACGGATCATTCGGCATTTCAGACGGCGGGCGCCAGTGTGGGGGATCGGGTGATCTCTGTTAACGACACGGCTGTTTCGAATCTGGAGGAATTAAGCGCCGTACTGCAGCAAAGCGGAGGTAAAACCGTTTCCGTTGCGTTGGAAGGAAAGGACGGAACGCATAAAACGGTGGAAACGACACCCATGCAGGAGGAGGGAACCTATATCCTCGGATTTCAACCGCATCGGGAGCGAAGCCTTCTCCATGCTGTTCCGGCAGGCTTTACAATGCTATGGGAAACATTCATCTCGCTATTTGTGGTGCTCGGAAAATTATTCACCGGAGGTCTCTCCTTAGGAGCGGTATCCGGGCCGATCGGTGTTGTAAAGACAATCGGAGAAGCTGCGAAGCAAGGCGTTGCTCCATTAATTTTTTTTGCAGGTTATATTTCAGTAAATTTGGCCTTCTTTAATTTGCTTCCGATTCCGGCGCTGGACGGATCCAAATTACTCTTTATCATCATTGAGAAATTACGCGGAAAACCGATGAATAAGACATGGGAGACACGCATTACCATGGCGGGCTTTGCTTTACTGATGGGACTGATTCTCCTGGTATCGGTAAAGGACGTACTTCAGCTTTTTTAATCAGAGGGGGAGCTATGGATAGACGAAAAACAAGGATGATTTCGGTCGGCGGCGTAACGATCGGGGGGAATGCGCCGATTCGTGTGCAATCCATGACCAATACGATAACCTCCGATATTGATGCCACTGTTCGGCAAATTCTGCAATTCGAGGAAGCAGGATGTGATATCAGTCGATCCGCGATCAATTCCTTAGAGGACGCAAAAGCAATTCCGAAAATTAAGGAAAGAACGAATATTCCTTTGATTGCGGACATTCAATTTGATCATCGCCTTGCTCTTTATGCAATAGAATACGACTGTGACGGCTTGCGCATTAATCCGGGCAATATCGGCGGAGAGGATCGTCTCCGGGAAATCGTATCTGCTGCAAAAAAGAAGAGGATTCCGATTCGTGTAGGTGTCAATTCGGGATCGGTGCATCAGGATATGATTGAAAAATATCATGGTATCAACGTGGAATCATTGGTTTATAGCGCTTTAGAAGAGGTTTCGCAGATTGAGCGCTTCGGATATGACCAGATTAAGGTGGCAATAAAATCCAGCAGTGTGCCGACTATGATTGCAGCGAATCGTCTGTTTTCTGAGAAAAGCGATTATCCTCTTCATTTAGGCGTCACCGAGGCGGGGCTGCCTTTTGCGGGAACGATCAAATCCGCTGTAGGAATCGGAACTTTGCTTGCGGAAGGAATCGGAGATACCCTGCGCGTTTCGATCACCGGTGATCCTGTGCAGGAGGTAAAAATCGGCGTCGAAATTTTAAAAGACCTGGGCCTTCGCAAGGAAGGCGTGGATCTTGTATCCTGTCCGACATGTGCGCGCACCAAAATCGATCTGATCGGCATTGCGGAAAAAGCGGAACATCGGCTTCGGGGTATGAAAAAAAATCTCCATGTAGCGATTATGGGCTGTCCTGTGAATGGCCCCGGGGAAGCGCGTGAGGCGGATATCGGGATTGCCGGCAATAACGGCTCCGGAGTGATTTTCAAAAAAGGCAAGGTCATTCGTCAGGTACCGGAAGAAAAGCTTTTGGATGCTCTTATTGAGGAAATCGAAAAGATGCAGCAGTAGAAAGAGAATCAATATGCAGCTGAGCGATTTAATACAAAATGAACATGCGAAAAACATCCGTGTCGATCGGGTGATTTATGATGAAAATGCGCATACTGCGCATTTTCTTTTATCCGGAGAGGGTGAAAAGCCTGATTGCCGGAAAATGGAACAAGCTCTTTCCGATATTTTCCCATGCGAAATCCATGTCACATATCGCATGGAGACGCCTGCAGCAATTTCAGATTATTACGAGACGCCGATATCGGTTGTACAAGCTGCGCATAGCTCTCAACCTGTACAGAAGACTGAGACGAATGGTGATTTTCAAGTCGGACGATTTCGAAAGAATGATTTGGAGACCATTATTCGCATTGAGGAGGTTCAGCAGGATTTGGGATATTGCGTCACACGCGGCACCGTTACTCAAATAGAGAAAATCGTAACGAAGAGCGGAAAGGCGCTTTACCGTTTTCGCCTGGAGAACATATATGGCGGCGCATTGAGCTGCAAAATGTTCTGCAATCCGAACGAAGCGGAAAAGGTTGACCAAAGCGTGCACAAGGGAAGCGGTGTGATTGTCCGAGGACAGCTGCAATTCGATACCTTTCAGAAAATGAATTTATTTTCCGTTACGGCAATGCAGCCGGGCACCGTGGAAAAGATAGAAGATTCCTCCCCTGAAAAAAGAATCGAATTTGCTGTACACACACAGATGTCCAATATGGAAGGCTTGATTGACATCGGCACACTCAAAAACACATTGAAGTCATGGGGACATGAGGCTGTGGGAGTGGCGGATACCGGATCCGTACAGGCATTTCCGCTGCTGGCACAAGCCCTTCAAGGCACCGGTATCAAGCCGCTTTACGGATACAAGGCAAAAATTCTGCGCAAGGAGCATCATATCCTGATCAATCTTTTTGACCTTGATATACATCCGCTCATCGGGAAATATACGGTTTTCGATCTGGAGACGACCGGTTTTTCGCGCTTCAATGACGCCATTATCGAAATCGGTGCTGTTCGCTATGAGAATGGAGAAAAGGTCGGTGAATTTTCAGAATTTGTACACCCGGGTCGTTTGATTCCCAGGCATATCACTGAACTGACGAGCATTACCGACGCCATGGTACAAGGGGCGGATTCCATTGAAAAAGTACTTCCGCGCTTTCTGGAATTTGCAAAGGACAGCATCTGGGTTGGGCATAATGCGGATTTTGATGTGGGTTTTATTCGCGAAAATGCGCATCGCCTAAATTTAACCTGTGAGCCGGTTTATATGGACACATTGGGACTTTCCCGCTGCCTGCATCCGGAATATAAAAACCACAAGCTCAATACCATTACAAAGGAATTGCGTGTACCGCTCATGCACCATCACAGAGCCATTGATGATGCCACGGCAACTGGATTTGCTTTTCAAGCTCTTATCCGCGAATGGAAGGAGCTGGGGATTGACTGGACCAATATCAACGAAACGCCGTCCGAATTTCCAAGATGCCGTCATAACGAATACCGTTCGATGATCTATGTTCAAAAACAGTCGGGCCTAAAAAATCTTTATGAGATGGTATCGGCGGCAAATACAGAGTTCTTTTATCGCGAACCGGGACTTCCTGAAGAAATGCTTGCTCAAAAAAGGGATGGCCTTTTGATTATGACAGGCTTTGTCGGTTCAGAGCTTTTTGAAGCGATTTCTCTTCGTTTTCCGCATAAAAAGCTGCTGGAGATCGCAGCGAAAGCGGATGTTCTCTGTGTAGAGCCTCCTATTTTTACCGAGAAGGCTTTGATGCGTGAGCTCGTGTCCGATCAGGAGCATTACAAGAGCCTTGTAGAGCAGGTGATCAGGCTGTCGGAGGAATTGAAGAAGCCGTGTATCGCCATCGGAGAGCCATGCTATCTGAATCCTGGGGAACGGCTGGCATATAATGTACTTCGAAATTATCAAAGAAGGACCGAGTTTGATCACAACGGCAGATATCGCTTTTTCACTACAGAGGAAATGCTCGGTGAATTTTCCTGGCTTCCGGAATATTTGGCGCGGCAGCTTGTCGTTGACACGCCGAAAAGATTAGCGGAGAGCTTTGAGGAGGTACATCCCATCCCCGACGGAACTTTTACGCCGGAATTGCCGGGAGCCGATGAAGAGCTGCGTACGATGGCGGAAACCACCGCAAAATCGATCTATGGAGATCCGCTGCCGGAGGTGGTCGAAAAGCGTTTGGAACGAGAGTTAAAATCCATTATCGAAAACGGATATTCCTCGCTCTATGTGATCGCTCAGCGTTTGGTAAAAAAATCCAATTTGGATGGCTACTTAGTCGGTTCACGGGGATCCGTAGGATCTTCCTTTGCTGCGACCATGTCCGGAATTACAGAGGTCAATCCATTAGTTCCGCATTATATTTGCACACATTGTCGTCACAGTGAATTCATTGAAGACGGAAGCTATGAATCCGGATTTGATTTGCCCCCTAAGAATTGTCCGGAGTGCGGAACGCCCATGGAGCGAAACGGACATACCATTCCCTTTGAGGTGTTCCTGGGATTCAACGGAGACAAGGAGCCCGACATCGACTTGAATTTTGCGGGCGAGTATATGTCCACCATTCATAAATATACCGAGGAGCTTTTCGGTCAGGGCAAGGTTTTTCGTGCAGGAACCATCTCCGGAATTCAAAGCAAAACCGCCTTCGGAATGATCAAAAAATATATGGAACAGAGCTATATTCCTGACGAAGATCATATGCTGACCGAGGCGCGCATTGCATCCCTGCAGGGCATGCTTGAGGGCACAAAGCGCACTACAGGACAACATGCGGGAGGACTCATGATTGTTCCGCAGAGCATGGACATTTATGATTTTTGCCCAATCCAGTTTCCGGCCGATGATGTCAAATCCGATGTGCGCACGACGCACTTCAGCTATAAAAACCTGAGCGGCCGTATGCTGAAGCTTGATGAGCTGGGGCATACTTCGCCGACCGTGATTCGGCAGCTGGAGGAAATGACGGGGATTGATCCGCTATCCATCAGCTTTGATGATGACCTGACGATGAGCATTTTTTCTTCCGCAAAGGCACTGAATGCAAAGCATGAGTACAGCAATAGTGATGACGGCTCTTTAGGCATTCCGGAATTCGGCACTCGATTTGTCCGTGGAATGCTCAAGGATACTTCTCCGACAACCTTTGGCGAGCTTTGCCGCATTTCCGGATTGTCTCATGGTACCGACGTATGGCTTCACAATGCGCAGGATCTGATTCGTGAAGGGAAGACGGATCTTTCTCATGCCATCTGTACACGTGACGATATCATGACATATCTGATTCATATGGGTATGGATAAGCTGGAGAGCTTTAAGACAATGGAAGCGGTTCGTAAGGGGAAAGGAATTCCGGAAGGTGTGATCCCTCATATGAAAGAGCATGGTGTTCCGGATTGGTACATTGATTCCTGTCAACGAATTCAATATATGTTTCCCAAGGCGCATGCTACCGCCTATGTGATGATGAGCTATCGTATCGCATGGTTTAAGGTGCATCAGCCGGCCGCTTTCTATGCAACGTATTTTACGCAGCATCTAAGCGAATTTTCCACAGAATGCCTTTTTCAAAGCTTAGATCAGGTACAAAGCGTAATGAAGAGCGACAATGAGAATGGAGATGCCGCTGAATCCGACAAATACTCACTCTATGAATTAATTGAAGAAATGTACGCCAGAGGAATTCGCTTTGCTCCGGTGAACTTGATGAAATCTGATGCCGCAAAATTCATTGTTTTAGATGAAAATACGGTATTGCCTCCGTTTTCCGCACTCAATGATGTTTCCGAGGCAAACGGTTATGCCATTGCGGAAGAAAGAGACAGAGGTGAGTTTCTTTCTCAAAATGATTTTAAGGAAAGAACGAAGATCAATAAGTCGGTGATGGCATCGCTCATGGAAAATGGTCTCCTTGACGCTTTTCCGGAAAGCAATCAAATGAGCTTCTTCAGCGGAATGGGTGACTTTACTTGATTTCTCTCTCTATGATGCGTATAATGAATATGTTGATATTGTTGAGCAAGAGCGGGTGATCCGCTCTTGTTTTTTTAAGAAAGGATATGGAAAGGAGGGCATATGAATCGGGCAAGGCTTATGACCTTGACTGCGGAGCTGCAGAGCGTAGTGGAAGCATGCGGATTCGAGCTGCTCGACGTTGAATTTGTCAAAGAACACGGTGATAGGATCCTTCGTTTTTTTATATATCGTCCGGAGGGCATTACTGTTGACGATTGCCAAATGGTGAGTGAGCAACTGAGCAATTGCCTGGATGAGCTGGATCCCATCGATGAACATTATCTTTTGGAGGTCAGTTCGCCGGATCTTTCCCGTCCTTTAACGACAAAGCGGATGCTGGAGATTCATTTAGGAGAAGAGCTGGAATTTCGCCTATATCAAAAAATATCAGGCTCCCAAGTGATTTATGGTGTGCTGGAAAGCTTTGATGAGGCCACATATCACGTGCAGACACAAAAAGAGACTCTTCATTTACAACGCTCTCAGGTAGCGCAGGTAAAGCCGGTTATTCATTTTTAGGGGGGAGATATGAACAAGGATCTGATCAATGCTCTTGAAGAAATCGCAAAGGTGAAAGGGCTGTCCAAGCAGGTGATTCTTGAAGCATTGGAAAATGCGCTCAAGAAGAGCTATGAAACAAATTTTAAGGATCAAACCAACGTAGAGGTACATGTGGATCCGGATGACGGCGATGTTAAAATTTTTGCCGTCAAGACAGTAGTGAAAAATGTAGAACATCCTGATTGCGAAATCTCTTTGGAGGAAGCCAGGGCTCAAAATCCCACGGCGGAGGAAGGAGATGTGATTCGCAAGGAGGTAAAGCCGAAAAATTTCGGACGTGTTGCTGCAAAGGCGGCTCGGGACAATATGATCCAAAAATTGCTGGATGCGGAGCGTTCAACAATCTATGAGGAATATGAAGGCCGCATTCATGAAATCATCACCGGAACGGTACAGAGAGTTGACTATCACAATGTTTATATCAATTTGGGAAAAACAGATGGCGTGATCCCGGCCAAGGAACAGATTCCCAATGAGCATTTCCATGCGGGCGATCATGTGAAGCTCTATGTGGTCGACGTTCGTAATTCGACCAAGGGAGCTCAAATCCTGCTTTCTCGTGCGAATCCGAATCTTGTCGCTCGTTTGTTTGAACAGGAGGTCCCTGAGATTTCTGATGGAACGGTGGAAATTTATTCCGTTTCCAGGGAGCCCGGTTCCCGCACGAAGATTGCGGTATATTCCAATGATCCGGGAGTGGATCCCATTGGAGCATGTGTCGGCTATAAAGGGGCGCGTGTGAATTTGATTGTGGATGAGTTGAACGGTGAGAAAATGGATATCATTCAATATGAAGAGGATCCGCACCGTTTTATTGCCAATTCCTTAAGTCCGTCCAAGGTGAATCAGGTGATCACGGACGAGGCTGCGAAAACCTGCCTGGTGGTGGTGCCGGATGATCAGCTTTCGCTGGCTATCGGAAAAGAAGGACAAAATGTTCGCCTGGCTGCCAAACTGACAAGCTGGAAAATCGATATTAAAGGTCAGTCCGCATATGAGTGCGGTCTTCAAAAAACGGAAGATGCATCGGAAGCGGACTTGTCGCACGATGCGACGCAAAATTAAGGTGTGACTATGCCGAAGCATGAACCGCTACGCAAATGCGTGGCGTGCAATGAAAGAAAAACCAAGCAGGAATTGCTTCGCGTCGTTGCGACCGTAAACGGACCGGAGATTGATCCGAGCGGCAAGAAAAACGGACGCGGAGCATATATTTGTAGAAATTTGAACTGTATAGAGAAAAGTCGCAAAAAAAATCGTTTCAAGCCGGCGCTGCGTTGTCCGGTGACAGATGAATTTTATGAGGAGCTAATCTGCTATGTGACAGAATCGAGGTGACTATGAGAGTATATGAATTAGCGAAGGAATATAATTTAAATTCTACGCTATTCCGTAAGAGAATCGAAAAAGAGCTGGGATTGCGTTATAAATCGCATATGTCAACGATCACGGAGGAAGAAGAAGGTAAAATTCGCGTTTTTTTCGACAAGACGGTGAAGCCGAGATCGGAAGAGAAAAACAAGGGTGCCGGGGAGCGCGGGTCCAAGAAGAAAGGTGCGGCTTCCGGATCCGATTCTTCATCGAAGGATCAGCGACGCAAGAAAAATCGTTCGCATGATCAAAAGAATGCGGTGGAGGATCCGGATTTTTCAGAAAAAAACAAGAAGCATCCAAACCATAAAAATCAAAAGAAAACTCCGATTGTTGAAAAAGATAAGCCTGTGAACCATTCCACAAAGAAAAATAAAAAAAATCGCAAGCCCGAGACGCCTGCTCCGCAGCCTGAGGATGATTTTGATGCGATTATCGAAATTCCGAAGGAGATCACGGTCGGAGATTTTGCACGCATGATTCATCGCAATGCGATGGACGTGATTGGTGAGTTGATCAAGACAGGGGTTATGGCCGGACTCAACGAGTCCATCACATTTGAAACGGCTGAAAAAATTGCTGAAAAATTTGGCGTTCTGATCACTGAGCCTGAAGAGAGCACGGCTGATGAGATTTTCGATCGTCTGGATTATGAGGATAAGGAAGAGGATCTGCGTCCTCGTCCTCCTGTTGTCACCGTGATGGGACATGTGGATCATGGCAAGACATCTCTATTGGATGCCATTCGTAAAACTCATGTTACCAGTGGAGAAGCCGGCGGCATTACACAGCATATCGGGGCTTCCGTTGCAATTGTTGACGGAAATCCGATCACCTTTATTGATACGCCGGGACATGAGGCATTTACACAAATGCGTAGCCGCGGTGCCAAGACAACCGATATTGTAATTTTGGTTGTTGCAGCAGATGATGGCGTTATGCCGCAGACGATTGAAGCGATCAATCATGCGAAGGCAGCAGAGGTTCCCATTGTCGTTGCGATTAATAAGATGGACAAATATGAGGCGGAACCGAATCGCGTCATGCAGGAGCTTTCCGAATATGGCCTTGTTCCTGAGGAATGGGGCGGAGATGTCATCATGGTTCCGGTTTCCGCAAAAACCGGTATGGGCATTGATGAACTGTTGCAGATGGTGCTGATGGTTGCAGAGATGGAGGAGCTGAAAGCCAATCCGAATCGTCCTGCAGTGGGCGTTGTGCTGGAAGCACAGCTGGAGAAGGGCCGCGGTGCTACAGCTTCCATATTGGTACAGAAGGGCACCTTGACAGACCAGGACTACATCGTTTCCGGTGTTGTCAGCGGACATATTCGCACCATGTTTGATTCTAAGGGAAAGAAAATACGAAAAGCAGGTCCATCCTCTGCCGTAAAAATCACGGGTCTTTCGGATATTCCGGAGGCAGGTGCACATATTTATGCGGTAAAGGATGAGAAGGTTGCTCGTGATTATGCTGCACGTGCGGCGGAGCGCACGCGTAATGAGCGCTTGAATAAGACGACGCATGTTTCTTTGGACGATCTTCATATGCAGATTTCCGAGGACGGATTAAAGGAACTCAATATTATTGTGAAAACGGATGTAAAGGGTACCATTGATGCCTTAGCGGGTTCCATTGCAAAGCTCGGCAACGACGAGGTGAAAGTCAATATTATTCACGGTGCCGTTGGAGGAATCAGCGAATCAGATGTCATGCTGGCGGCTGCTTCCAATGCTATTATCATCGGCTTTAATGTACGTCCGAATCAAGGAGCGATCGCACAGGCGGAACGTGAGCAAATTGATATTCGCACCTATCATATTATTTATGAGGCACTCGATGATATTGAGCAGGCAATCAAAGGACTGCTTTCACCAACCTTTACAGAGGAGGTATTGGGAAGAGCGGAAATTCGCGAGACCTTTAAGGTTCCCAATGCGGGTACGGTTGCCGGCATTTATGTCACAAGCGGAAAGATTGTTCGGAACGCCAAGATTCGTCTTCTTCGCAATGATATCGTGATTCATGAGGGAGAAATTGCCTCCTTGCGTCGCTTTAAGGATGATGTCAAAGAAATAGCCACCTCTTATGAAGGCGGTTTAGGTATTGATAATTATAATGACGTCAAGGTGGGAGATCGCGTCGAATGCTACCGCATGACAGAAGTCCCGAGAGAATGATCTTCAGGAAAGGAGTCAGGAATGAATGAAATTCGTATGGGCCGTATTTCTCATGAAATGCGGCGCGTACTTTCCGATACAATTCTCCATCATCTCAAGGATCCCAAAATTTCCGCTCATATATCGGTATCGGAGGTTCGCGTAAGCAGTGACTTGTCGTTGGCAACGGTTTATGTTGCCGTGTTTGGAACCGAGTGGGAAAAAAGGCAAACCATCGAGGGACTATCCGGAGCTTCCGGATATCTGAAAAAAGTGCTCGCAGGGGAAATGCGCCTGCGTGTGATGCCGGAGCTGCGATTTGTTCTCGATGAATCCATTGAGCATGGTATGTATATGGATCAACTGATTGCCGAAACATTGAAAAAGGATCAGGAAAATCAAAGAGCTCGCGGCGAAGAAAACGAGGAGTAGAGTGGATTATCATCTGTCAGAACAATGGAGGAGCTTGATGGATCAAGCCGTTGAAACAATATCCAAGGCAAAGACCATTGCAATTTCAGGACATGTCAATCCGGACGGGGATTGCCTGGGAGCGGTCACAGGATTGGGAAAAGCACTCCAATATGCAGGAAAGCAAGTAGATCTTTTCGCATCGGAAAAGCCGAGGCATTATTCCTACCTTCCCGGAATTGAGAATATTTCAACATCCATTCCCGATAAAGACTATGATCTTTTTATTCTCGTGGACCTGGGCGACCGGCCTCGTATGGGCGATGCGGTACAAGCGTTCAATCGCAGTAAAACTTCCATCTGCTTCGATCATCACATGACCAATGAACGGATTTGTGATCAAAATCTCGTATTCAAGGATGCCTGCTCGACCTGCGAGCTCTTAGGTATTTTTTTGAATTACTGGGATCCCTCGCTTATCCGTTCCGATGTGGCGACATCGCTTTATGCGGGGATTACCACGGATTCCAACCGTTTTTTATACGATACGGCGCGTGCTCGGGCCATGAGAGTCGCATCCGATCTTATCGATGCGGGGGCTGATGTCAATCTCATCTATCTGCACGAATTTCAAAGTGCCGATCGTAATATGCTCCTTTTTCAGGGAGATATTCTTCGGAGCACGGAAATGCTTGCAGATGGAAAAATCGCACTTGCTCGTATTTCCCTTAAAAAAATCCATGAATATCATCTTCCGATGAGTGAGGCGGAGGGGGTTGTGGATCTGCTTCGCAGCATGGACGGCGTGGAAATCGCGGTCATATTGAAAGAGAAGGAAGCCAACCTCCAAAAAATCAGTTTCCGCTCCAAGGAATATTTTAACGTTGCGGAGCTGGCAAAAAAATTTGATGGAGGAGGGCATTGGAAGGCGAGCGGAGGTTCCATTCATGATTCCTTCGATGCCGCCTATGATCAGCTGCGTTCTGTATTAAAGGATATTGTATGGACAACGTAGTCGGAATTTTAAATATTTACAAGGAAGCCGGTATGACATCTCATGATGTGGTGGCCATTCTTCGAGGGATACTTCATCAGAAAAGAATCGGTCATACGGGCACCCTGGATCCTATGGTGACAGGCGTTTTACCGATTTGTCTGGGAAGCGCCACGCGTTTGGCAGAATCTGTTTCTTCTCAGGGAAAGGAATATGCAGGCGAGCTTGTCTTCGGCTATCGTACAGATACCCTGGATCAAACGGGTAAAGTCATTGCTCGTTCTGATCAAACCCTTTTTACGCGATTTGAAATTGAAGAGGCCATGCAGGCTTTTCGTGGGGAAATCATGCAGCTGCCACCGATGTATTCTGCGGTAAAAGTGCAGGGTAAGCGTCTCTATGAGCTGGCACGAAAGGGCGTCTCCGTAGAGCGAAAGCCGCGTCCTGTTACAATTTCTCTTTTTGAGATTCTGCACTTGGAGGAAAATTATTTATCGTTTCGTTGTCGTTGTTCAAAAGGGACATATATTCGTCAGCTGGTTGACGACCTGGGAACCGCTCTTGGCACCTATGCGACCATGATTCGGCTTGAGCGTACCGCTGTGGGCCCTTTTCGTATTGATCAGGCAATCCCCATCTCAGAATGTAGACAAATGAGCAGAGACGAATTGTTAAAAAAAATTCTTCCGCCGGATACCGCCGTTTCTGATATGCCCATCATGAAACTCAATTACGAGGACGGAAAAAAAGCGGTTCACGGAGCAAATATTCCGCTTCCGAATTTTTTAGAAGATGATGGGGCGCATCGCGTATATGTCGAGGATCTGTTTCTCGGTATCGGCAACGTGCAAAACGGTATTTTGCATATGAACAAGGTATTTCACACGGAATTACAGTCATAAGAAAATGAAAGAGGAATGCGATGCAGATTATTGACTGCGATATGAGGGACCGGCAAGCTCCTGCCGGCTCAAAAATCATTGCATTAGGAAACTTTGACGGACTTCACCGCGGCCATCAGGCATTGATTCGGGAAGCGGTTTTGCAAAGCAAAAAAGAAGGAGCGCTTTCTGCCTGTCTGCTCTTTAAGCATCATACGACGGCACTTCTCAGCGATCATTCTCAATGCTATCTTACATCTGTTGAGGATAAGATTGCACTGCTTGATCAATTTGGAATCGACGTTGTTTTTCTAAAGGAATTTGATCAAAAATTCCGTTCATTGACAAAGGAGGATTTTATTGAGAATGTCCTCAAAAATCAACTTCATGCGTCTTGCGTCATCGTAGGAAATGATTTTCGATTTGGAGTCAAGGCCCAGGGCACGGTTTGGGATCTCAAAAAAGCTCAGGAGAATCACCGTCTGAACGTTTCTGTTGTGGATGATGTTTTATATCAGGGAAAAAGAATCAGCTCCACAAGGATTCGAGAAGCGGTTCTTGCCGGCCGCGTAGAAGAGGCCGGAGACATGCTGGGAAGACCGTTTCAGCTATCCGGAAGGGTGGTGCACGGCTCACATCGAGGACAAAGCAAGCTCAATTTTCCGACAGCGAATTTGGAATTACATTTTCCCTATGTTCTTCCGACCAACGGCGTCTATCTGACAGAGGTTTTTTGGGAGGATGAGCACGCATACGGCATGACCGATATCGGTACGAATCCCACATTTACGGATCAGTCAGTTCTGAAAATAGAAACTCATATTTTCGACTTTCATGGCGATCTTTATGGGAAAAATATGCGCCTGAATTTTCTGCGCTTCGAGCGTCGCGATATTAAATTCCGATGTGCGGAGGAGCTCAGTGCACAAATGAAAGAGGATCAGCGCATACTCATGACATGGATTCGGGAAGAAAAAGAACGCAATGGAAAGATTGCCATTCCTAACAAGCTTTGATATACTATTTAAGTACTTATGCTCTGTTTTCGGTACTCCGGCCTTTACAGAGCATGTAGTGAATTTCAAATGAAGGAGAAAAATATGTTAACCAAAGAACAAAAGCAGGATATTATTCGCACCTATGGCAAGGATGAGCATGATACGGGATCTCCTGAGGTTCAAATCGCTCTTCTTTCTCAGCGCATTTCAGAGCTTACCGATCATCTGAAGTCTCACAAGAAGGATAATCATTCCCGTCGCGGAATGTATATGCTGATCGGTCAGCGTCGCGGCCTTTTGAACTATCTCAAGCGCATCGATATCGAGCGTTACCGTGACATTGTTGCAAAATTAAATCTGAGAGGATAGTGGAAAAAGGGTTGGCCACGCCAACCCTTTTTTTGTTTTATCAATTCATTGTATTCTTTCTTTTATTTAAGATATAATTATTCGATTGTTTATATTGAACAACTCGCAGAGTGCGAAGGGTGAAAAATCATCTATAGGAGGAACCATGATTCGAGAATATGATTATCAATCAACAGTAACCGACAATTCTTTCCACGTTACGATCGGAAAGGTTGCCGAACAGGCAAATGGTGAGTGTCTGGTGCAGGCGGGAGACACCGTTGTACTGACAACGGCTGTGGCTTCCCGAGAAGCACGCGAGGGACAGGATTTCTTTCCGCTCACCTGTGATTATCAAGAAAAGCTTTATGCGGTGGGGCGTATTCCGGGCGGATATGTAAAAAGAGAAGGCCGCGGATCCCAGGAAGCGACGCTGAATGCACGCCAGATGGATCGTCCTCTGCGTCCTCTTTTTCCGGAGGGCTTTGTTAATGAGGTACAAATTATTGCGACGGTACTTTCGGTATCTCCGGAGGATCCGCCGGAAATCTGCGCTATGAACGGTTCCTCGATTGCCCTTTCCACCTCGGATATTCCGTTTCACGGACCTACAGGATCTGTGATTGTAGGGTACGTGGATGGGGAATATGTTATCAATCCCTCCGAAGCGTTAATGGAACGCTCGGAATTGAATTTGACTGTTTCCGGAACTGAGGATGCCATTATGATGGTGGAGGCAGGCGCCAATGAATTGTCTGAGGATGTGATGCTCGGCGCTATTCTATACGGCCACGAGGAAATTAAATCCATCTGCCGTTTCATCAAAAAAATCGTTGCGGAAATCGGCAAGGAGAAGATGGAATATACCGTCAATCGTCCTGATGAGCAGGTACGTGCGGATGTGGAGGCTTATGCCAAGGCGGAGCTGGTAGCTGCACTTCGTACAGATGACAAAATGGTTCGCGTCGAACGTGAAGAAGCAATTCGCAAGGATACATTCGCTCATTTTGAGGAGTTGGATGCGGAGGCTTTTGAAAAAAATAAGAAGGATATTCAGCAGGTATTGGATGATATCGTGCGCGATGAGGTACGCCGATTAATTACTGTAGATAAGGTTCGTGCGGATGGGCGTGCTATGGATGAAATTCGTCCATTATCCGCCGAGGTAGGCCTGCTTCCCAGAGTACATGGAAGCGGTCTCTTTAAAAGAGGGCAAACGCAGGTGCTTTCCGTGGTCACATTAGGAGGCCCGCGTGATGTATTATACATTGATGGCTTGCATCAGGAGGAAATCGTAAAAAGCTATTTCCACCAGTACAATTTCCCTCCGTTTTCCGTAGGAGATGTGAAGCCGATGCGTTCGCCGGGTCGCCGTGAGATCGGCCATGGAAACCTGGCAGAGCGTGCACTTTTGCCTGTTCTTCCTGATCACAGTGAATTTCCATATACGATTCGTGTGGTTTCGGAGGTGCTCAGCTCCAACGGATCTTCCTCCCAGGCGTCCATCTGCGGCTCCACGCTTTCCTTGATGGATGCAGGAGTTCCCATTAAAGCACCGGTTGCAGGAATCGCTATGGGATTGATCAAGGAAGGAGAACACACCTCTATTTTGACGGACATTCAAGGCCTTGAGGATCATCTCGGAGATATGGATTTCAAGGTAGCGGGTACGGCCGAGGGCATTACCGCGTTGCAGATGGATATCAAAATCGAGGGCATTGATCAGGAGATCATGAAAACCGCTTTAGCACAGGCAAAGAAGGCAAGATTTGAAATCTTGGACGTTTTACACGATGCCATTGCCGAGCCCAGAAAAAATCTGTCCAAATATGCTCCTCGCATACTTTCTCTTGATATTGATCCGGATAAAATTAGAGATGTAATCGGTAAAGGGGGAAAGACGATCAATGAGATCATTGCCCAAACCGGAGCGCAGATTGATACGGAGGATGATGGCCATATTACCATCTTGTCGGTAGACGGAGAAGGCGGAGAACGCGCCATGAAAATGATCCAGGACATTGTTCGTGAGGTAGAGGTTGGCGATGTGTACGAAGGAACCGTGAGCCGTATTCTTAAATTTGGAGCTTTTGTCGATATCGGCGGCGGAAAAGAGGGCATGATTCATATCTCTAAGCTGGAGCATCATCGTGTAGAAAAGGTAGAGGATGTTGTCAACATCGGCGATAAGGTTAAGGTTAAGGTCATCGAGGTCGATGATCAGGGACGTATCAACCTTTCCCGAAAGGATCTTTTGCCGAAGGATGCGAAATAACGGGAAACAGTATTGAACAATTTCAGACGCTTTCGATTCGATTTTTCTGTATGGAGGAATGGGTCGGAAGCGTTTTTTCGTCATGGAATATGATATAATATTGAACATGAATGGGAGGCGACATGGCAGGACGAAGCGCGACAAAGCGAAAGAAAAATCCAGAAAACGGGAATCGAAATATCATTATCGGGATTGCTCTGGTTCTATTTTTCACCATCTGCGCATCTGTATATTTCCGATCGCAGACCGGTTTTTTGGGGAAATCGCTTGGATCTTTTTTCTTCAAAATGTTCGGTTTTTGGATGTATTTTTTACCTCCGCTTTCCCTTTTGATCGCGATTCCGATTGCTTTGGGCAAAATGAAAGGGAGATTGCGTACGACCGTCTTCTTTCTTTGCGGTCTGTATTTTTGTGCTCTCTTGATCAGCGGCATGCAGCACTGGCCTGATGGATCCTTAAAAACAACGCTGGATTTAGCGGCGGAGCAGGGGATGTTTGCAAAAGGATCCGGCTTGATTGGTGCTTTTTTTACTTTTTTATTTATGCGCATGATTGGAAAAATTGGAATCATCCTCTTTACGATGTTGATCGTGTTTTTCTTTTTCTTACATCTCATGCAAATTTCCCTGATTGATTTTTTCCATACAGCTTCTGCAGGAATCGCTCGTTTATGGAATGCAGTCTGCACAAAAATAAAAGAGAATGCGGAACGAAGAAAACAATTGAAACAGGAAAAAGCATCGGAGATCTTGTCGCAAAAGGCTGCTGCTCGGCAGAGAAAGCCTTTCCGGGATGGGGAGAGCTCCGTTATGCAAGCTGAGGAGACGTCTTCCGGGGATATGTCTGCGGATGAGCGCCGTCCGATTCAAATTAAAAATTATATGCAGGATGCCGCTGCCATGGCGAATGAGCTCGATGCAGAAAAAAATCCATCTGAAGATACACCTGAGCAGCAGGAAGCGTGGGAAGGATCTCAGCTTTCTGTAGAAAATCTTGGATTCGAGGTAGCCGAGGATCCGATACTCTATACGCCGCCTCCCATTGAGCTCTTAAAAGCAACGGCACGTCAGGCGGACTTTGATGAATCCGTCTTAAAAAAACAGGCAGCGATTATTGAAAAAACTCTGGATTCGTTCGGCATTCAATCTGAGGTTGTGTCCATACAAAGAGGTCCTGCGGTCGCGTTGTTCGAGCTGAAGCCGCAGGCAGGAGTTAAGGTCAGTCGAATCACCAATCTTGCAGACGATCTTGCACTGGCTCTGGCTGCACAGGATATACGTATCGAAGCTCCTATTCCGGGAAAGCCGTATGTAGGTATCGAGGTTCCCAACCCCGTGGCAGAGACAGTAGGTCTTCGTGAGCAGCTTTTGACGGAAGAATTTATAGAAACCAATGACCGCATTCCTGTAGCTTTAGGACAAAGCATAGAAGGAAAGCCAGTTATTGCACAGATTGCAAAAATGCCGCATCTTCTCATTGCAGGAACAACAGGCTCCGGAAAATCAGTATGTATCAATACCATTATCATCAGTATTTTATATAAGTATTCTCCGGAGGAAGTACGTCTGATTCTGATTGATCCGAAGGTGGTTGAGCTTTCCGTATATAACAGCATTCCGCATCTGCTGATCCCCGTAGTGACCGATGCACGTAAGGCAAGCCGCGCTCTTTATATGGCTGTGCAGGAGATGGAAAGACGCTTTCGCCTGTTCTCCCAATATTCTGTACGTGACATTGACAGCTATCGGGAGCGCAGGACTGTTGAGACAGATATGGAAAATCTTCCCTATATCGTCGTCATTGTAGACGAGTTGTCGGATCTTATGATGGTAGCTTCTAAGGATGTGGAGGCTCATATCACCCGATTAGCGCAAATGGCGCGTGCCTGCGGAATTCACCTGATTATTGCCACGCAAAGACCGTCTGTCGATGTGATTACCGGTACGATTAAGGCCAATATTACCTCTCGAATATCCTTCCAAGTCTCATCCGGAATCGATTCAAGAACCATTCTTGACCAAACAGGTGCAGAGAGACTGCTCGGAAAGGGAGATATGCTGTATTTTCCCAGCACATATACGAAGCCGAAGCGGGTTCAGGGAGCATTTGTAAGCGATCGTGAGGTGCAAAATGTGGTGCAGTTTTTAAAGGACAATCATGAGGTGCACTACGATAAAAATCTGATGAAGTCCATCGATAAATCCTCAGAGTCTTCCGCAGAGGGGGATAAGGGCGATGAGGTCCGGGATGCGCTCATGGATGAGGTGATTGAGTTTATCAGTCATGAGGACACGACCTCAATCAGCGGTTTGCAAAGACGCTTTCGCATTGGTTATTCTCGTGCAGGGCGTATTATCGATGATTTAGAGAGCATGGGATATATTTCCGGCCAGGACGGATCCAAGCCGCGTGAGGTGTTGATCCGCGAGGAGAACCAAGGGAGTGAAGAATGAATTTACCCAATAAAATTACGATGGCACGATTTTTGTTGATTCCCGTCTTTGTTGTACTTTATATCACGATGGACTCCTCGAGTCCGCTTCCGCTGATCGTTTTTGCACTGGCATCGTTCACGGATTTTTTAGATGGAGCGATCGCCAGAAAATATCGTCTGGTAACAACATTCGGCAAGTTTATGGATCCCCTGGTCGATAAGATTCTCACTATTGCCGCTTTTGTTTTATTGGTACAATCCGGAGATATCTCGGGGTGGATTGTCATCATTATCATCGCACGTGAGCTCGTGATTACGGGATTTCGTACGATTGCGGCTTCCAACGGAGTCACCATTGCGGCATCTTCATGGGGAAAATTTAAGACCAATGCACAAATGTTTACAATTCTCTATTTTCTTGCTGAGGATAATCTCTTAGCAAAGGTCAAAATGCCATGGTTGGGAACGGGGTTATTGTATCTCGCGCTTGCACTTACCATCATCTCAGGTCTGGACTACATTATCAGGAACCTTCATGTATTAGATCTCGAAAATATATAATTTAAGAGAGGAGTTTTTATGGCTTTATCCAATATGAAGCAATCAGATAAAGAAAAGGCGCTGAAAGAAGCCTTTGTGAAAATTGAAAGGCAATTTGGCAAGGGTGCGGTGATGAAATTGAGTGATCGTCCCGTTGTCAATATTGATGTGATTCCCACGGGAGCAATCAATCTCGATATTGCCCTTGGAATCGGCGGACTGCCACGTGGCAGAATTGTAGAGATTTACGGGCCGGAAAGCTCAGGCAAGACAACGTTGGCACTGGAATGTGTAGCACAAGCGCAGAAGCAGGGCGGTATTGCGGCATTTATTGATGCTGAGCACGCCTTGGATGTCACATATGCGAAAGCGCTGGGTGTTGATATTGACAATCTGGTTCTTTCTCAGCCGGATGACGGAGAGCAGGCACTTGAAATCTGTGAGAGCCTCGTGCGTTCCAACGCCATTGATATTCTTATTGTGGATTCGGTTGCCGCACTCGTACCGAAGGCGGAAATTGAGGGTGAGATGGGCGATACACACGTAGGCCTTTTGGCGCGTCTGATGAGTCAGGCTCTTCGCAAGCTGACTCCTGCCGTTTCCAAATCCAATACAACCGTTGTATTCCTCAATCAGATCCGCCAAAAGATCGGGATTAGTTATGGGAATCCCGAGGTTACCACAGGAGGAATCGCTTTGAAGTTCTATTCCACCATCCGGCTGGAAATTCGCCGTGGTGAACAGATAAAAAATGGCGAGGATGTTATCGGAAATCGTACGAAAGTGAAGGTTGTCAAGAATAAGGTCGCACCTCCATTCAAACGAGTGGAGTTTGACATCATGTACGGTACCGGCATTTCTCAAATTGGGACTCTGCTGGATACCGCATATGATTTTGGGATTGTGGAGCGCTCCGGAGCTTGGTATAGCTATAACGGAGAAAAATTAGGTCAGGGACGTGAAAATGCAAAAAAGTATTTGGATGAGAATCCGAATATTGCGTCCGAGATTGATCAGAAGGTTCGCATTCTCATCGATCAGCACCGGGGAAAATCAGAAACATCAACACCACAGTCTGCTCCGAGCGAAAGCAAGGGAGACGACTCTGACAGTGATGAGTTCTTTGAGGTGGAATGATCAAATTTGAAATGTAAGAAAGAATTTATGAGAAAGGAGGGAATATGCCAAGTTATTTATGGGTAGTTTTAGCGATTGTTACCGCAATCATCGGATTTTTCATCGGCAATTTTGTTCGCGAGAAGAAAAATGCGGGCAAAATTCATTCCGCAGAAGCCTTAGCAAAAAAGATTTTGGACGATGCCAATCACGATGCGGAAACTCGTAAAAAGGAAGCTATCTTTGAAGCTAAGGATGAAATTCATCGCATGCGTGATGAGCACGAGATGCAGTATCAAAAACGTCAGAATGAGCTTCAGGACATGGAGCGACGCATTTTGAGGCGTGAGGATGTGATTGAGCAAAAGACACAACAGCTGGAAAAACAGGATGCGAAGCTCAATAAAGAGATGGATCGCGTGCGACAACGCCAGAATGAAGCGGCTCAGATTGTTGAACAACAGAAGGAAGAGCTTGAGCGCATTTCGGGGCTGAATGAAGAGCAGGCAAAATCCATCGTTTTGGAGAGAACCCGTTCCGATGTCGTTCACGAACGTGCGCAAATTCTCCGTGAGGAGGAGGCTCGCACGCGTGAAGAAGCGCAAAGCATTGCCCGTGAGATTATCACACGTACGGTACAACGCTATAGCTCGGACTATGTTGCAGAATCTACTGTTTCTGTAGTTCCTTTACCGAATGATGAGATGAAAGGCCGGATCATCGGTCGCGAAGGACGCAATATCCGCGCCTTTGAGACGATGACAGGGGTGGATCTTATCATTGATGATACCCCGCAGGCGGTTGTGCTTTCCTGTTTCGATCCGGTACGCCGTGAAAAAGCGCGAATTGCTCTTGAAAAGCTGATCGTGGATGGGAGAATTCATCCCACACGTATTGAGGAGCTTTATAAGAAGGCGGAGCAGGAGGTCAATGCATCCATTCATGAAGCAGGAGAGCTGGCTGTTGAACAGATAGGCATCCGCAATATGCATCCGGAATTGATCAATATTCTCGGTAGAATGAAGTATCGTACTTCCTATGGTCAAAATGCTTTAGCACACACTATTGAGGTTGCGCAGCTTGCCGGTATGCTGGCAATGGAGGTTGGCGCGAATGTCAAGATCGCAAAACGCGGAGGACTTCTCCATGATCTTGGAAAAGCTGTGGATCATGAGATTGAGCTGCCTCATGTAGAGCTGGGGGTTCGCCTCGCAAAAAAATACAAGGAGAGCAAAGAGGTTATCCACTGTATTGAAGCGCATCACTGTGATGTGGAACCGACCACGCTGGAAGCGATCATTGTGCAGACAGCAGATGCGATTTCGGCAGCCCGTCCCGGCGCACGTCGTGAATCCATGGAAAATTATGTAAAGCGTCTTGAGGATCTGGAAGCCATCGCAAATTCGTTTGATGGAATCGAACAGTCTTTCGCAATTCAAGCAGGACGTGAAATGCGCATCATCGTAAAGCCGGAGAAGGTATCGGAAGATCAGATGGTGATTTTAGCACATGATATTGCGGAAAAGGTAGAGCAGGAGCTGGAGTATCCCGGCCAGATTAAAATCAATGTCATTCGCGAAACACGCGCGACAGACATTGCTAAATAAGCATTGAAAAATGATCATGAAAAAAGCTAAGCTGGCGTATTCGTTGAGCTTAGCTTTTTTTTAGAGTTTTTCTTCTGATTGTGTTTTTTTCTTTTGCAGCTGAGAAACCGATAAGGAAACTTTATCGGAAGGGTTCAATTTTTTTCCGCAGTGGGGGCAGGCGCTCGGGGCGGGAACCATTCTTCGACCTAAATATTTACCGCAGTACGGACATCTCCAGAAATGATAATCCAGATATGCGGAACAGGCAAGCAATGCCAAACCACACAGAAAAACGAGCCATGACAGGTCTTTCCAAATGGGAAGGAATGCTCCAAAAAAAAGCAGGATCCCCGCAAGATTCAAAATGAGAACAAGTACTTTTGTGAGAAACAGCTTCATATGCTATTTTCGCTTCCTTTCTTTTTATCAAGCCATTCCGCCGATGTCCATATGAGAGCGGCGACAAGCGATACCGCGCTGACAACAATGCCTGAGATGAGATAGGGCGGGTGATAAGTGAGTTCAACCGTGTGATGTCCTGCGCCCGATTGAATGAAAAGATATCCATCAAGCACATCAAGCACGGGGACTTCCTTACCGTCGAGCTTTGCATGCCATCCTTTGTCATAGGGAATGGAGAAGAAAAGATTTGGGGCGTTTTCTGTAGCGGTAAATTCTCCGACAATATGAGTATTGCCCATTTTCGTGATGTGCAGGCCGTTTTCCTTTTGAAATCGAGCGGCTTTTTGCAGTGCCTGCTCATCCAAAGAAAATAACGAAAGATTATTAATCTGCAGGAAGGACTTTTTCTCATCCATCAAAATACGAATGCTTTGTTCGCGCTCCGAAGTGGAGGCCGCGGAAACATTGAGTATTTGTGAGGAACGTACGGTGTCCGTTCTCTTGTTTGAAATCTGCTCCTCATTGAAAAATACCTTGGAATTGCCGCTGCGTAAGGTATTGGAGATCGAAAGGTAATAGGAAGCCGGACTTGTGCTGGAAAAAGTATAGACAAGGGCGGCCGGCTCATTTGCATGAATCGGCATATAAGATGTCAGATTTCCGGCCTGAGAGCTTTCTTTCATGTTCTCCAATTTTGGACCATCCATCGGCTGCCTGATCAGATAGTTTGTCCTTTGCGGGACACCGTCCAATGCATTCAGAATATCATCTTGCAGATCCATGGGATTTCGCAGGGTGTGGGGGATTTCTCGTATCGTGGATTCGGCAATCATGCCGAGTGGTGTCCAATTCGGATTTTCGTAGATTTTTGTGTACTCATTTTCGGCGATCGGATTCCAATCCTTGAGATCCGGACGTGTTGTATGCATCTTTAAGGAAGAGATTCCGGGCTGAATGCTGTTCTCGTCAGCTTTTCCTTCGATATAGTAACGGATCCCGAATAGAAAATCCGTGATCTTTGTCGGATTGGTTGCACTTACAGAATTGGAAGTGATGGCAAAGCCGAGATCGGATATCATATCAATGGTGTTCACCTCGAGAGTGGAATTGAAATGTGCAATCCCGGGGTATTGAAAGCGCATAGCATCGTTGCTATCATGATAAAAGGTTTTTTCAATACGCCAAAATTCGTTTTCCTCCGGACGAATATTTTGAAGAGCTTGCTGAAGGGTTTGATCGTAAAATGCAAATTCATCATAGCCCTCGTAATGAAAGCATCCCCAATAAAAAGCGGCATTGAGAGAGATCTCGGAAAAAGCTACGAGGAGCAGAATGGTAGCTGCATGCCGATATATGCGTGATTGAGGATTGAGTGTGCCATGCAGCAAATACAAAAGCAGGGAGAGAAGTACTGCCGCTGCAACGATATGATAAATCGTGAGAAATGAGTATTTTTCTTCTCCTAAATGCGTAGCCTCATATCCTAAGAAGATCCCAAAAAAGAAAAGGCAGAAAGCAGCGCTTTTCCATGAGGGTGCCTGCAAGCGCATCCATCCGCGAAATCCGATCAGTAGCATGAAGAAAATGAAAAGCCAGGAAAAACGAAAATTATACCAGATCGGATACTGCATTCCATGCCAAAGAATATTCAGCTTTGGAATGATCATGGAAGCGATAAGAAATAGAGATAAAAGCAGGGAGCATATTCTTTCTCTGAGAGATACACGCCGATTGATGAAATAATAGAGCATCAGGATTGCAGATAAAAGACCTGCATATACATTCGGAAAGCCGTTCGAAACCTGATCATAGTCAAAGGAAGCCGGAATCCAATGGACTATGGCGTCCAATGGAGAATCGGCAGGAATCCAGCCGGCAAGCACAGTGCTCGTATCAGCGACCTTGCTCAGAAAAAGGGAGTATAGATTGGGAAAAAGAAGCCATGCAGTCAATCCGGCAGCGAGGATTGAAGCAAAACCAAATCGTGCAAAGGATAGAGCTTGCTTTCGTAACCAGTCAGTGCCCTTGATTCCAGCGGGCTTTGCTCGTCGAATCAATGTCCATAGCGAATATGGGATCAGGAAAAGGCATATCATATATCCGATATAAAAATTCATTAATATACTGATCGCCAATAGCAAGAGATAGGGCAATGCGCTTCTGCCATCAAAGAGCTTTTCCAGGTACAGGATCAGAATGGGAAAGAGCATAATGGAGTCAAACCACATTATGTTGAGCATATTGGCCATGGCAAAGGAATTCAGCGCATAAAATACGCTAAAAAGAACAACTCTCCAGTCTCTTCCATGTTCACGCTTGCAGAGCAATACGGAAAAGGACAGTCCGGACAGTCCGACCTTCAAAAGCTGTGCAATTTCAATGGCAAGGGGCAAAAGATTGCGGGGGAAGGCAAAAATCAAAAGATGAAAAGGACTGAAGAGGTAGTAGGCTACGCTTCCGGTCATATTTCCGCCCAATGATTTCGTAAAACTATAGAGAAAAACGGAAGGATCGGAAAATCCTCGGCGAAAGGCCTCATAGAGTCCGACATATTGATTTCTCAGGTCTACTGCAAGGGTCGTATTCTCTCCGAACGGAAAGATCCCGGAGTAGACCAGAGAAGGAATCAATAGCAACAATGGAATCAGAAAGCTCAGAAAATAAATGGAAAAGCGATTTTTTCTTTTTCTGTTCTTACGAAAGACCTCTATGAAATTATTGAGTCCGGCTATCATTGTTTTTTCCTTGTTCAAGGTCAAGCTCCTTCGTAATGAGAATAGAAAGCCCTCGGTGAGGGCTTTCCTGCAATTATGAATTATTGTGGCTTATATCCGTCACGAAGCGTGACAATGCGGTTGAAAACGGGGTGATCCTTTGTCGACCTGCGTCGATCCTCACAGAAATATCCCTTTCGCATGAATTGATAACGCATATCAACGGTTCTCGACTCTTCGATCCACGGCTCAATATATGCCTTTGGCACAATGGTAAGAGAATTCGGATTCAATAATTCCAGATAATCACGTCCGTCCTGATCCGGATTTTCTACAGAAAACAGACTCTCGTAGAGTCGAATTTCGCAGGGAACGCAATGATGAACGGGCAGCCAGTGAATCGTTCCCTTAATTTTCTTATCTGCCGGTGCATTTCCGCCGGTCGTAGAGGGATCATATTCGGCATGCACTACAGTGACATTTCCCGTTTCATCCGTCTCATAATCCGTACAGCGGATAATAAACGCGCTTTGCAGACGCACCTCGTTACCGGGGAAGAGACGAAAATATTTTTTCGGAGGATTGATCATGAAATCCTCGCGCTCAATCCAAAGCTCACGCTCAAAAAGAACGGTATGAGAACCCATGGATTCATTGCGCGGATGATTGCGGACAGTGCATTCAACGGTTTCATTTTCCGGAAAGTTGTCAATGATCAGCTTGATCGGATCCAAAACGGCCATCGCACGAGGTGCGGTATCATTGAGATCCTCACGTACGCAATAGTCAAGAAAACGAGCATCTACCGTACTGTCCACTTTGGCAACGCCGATCCTTTCGGAAAAAGTGCGGATGCTTTTCGGGGTATATCCGCGGCGGCGTAAACCGGAGATGGTCGGCAAACGAGGATCATCCCAGCCGTCCACATAGTTTTCTTCAACAAGAGTACGAAGCTTTCTCTTGCTCATGACGGTATTCGTGATATTGAGACGAGCAAATTCGATTTGCCTGGGGCGATGGGGGACATCACAATGCTCGACGACCCAATTATATAGGGGACGATGCGATTCAAACTCAAGCGTGCAAAGCGAATGCGTGATTCCCTCAATCGCATCCTCTAAAGGATGCGCAAAATCATACATGGGATAGATGCACCATTCATTTCCTGTACGATGATGCTTTTCATGAGAAATGCGATACAGCACAGGGTCGCGCATATTCATATTACCCGAGGTCATATCGATCTTGGCGCGAAGAGTATGAGAGCCGTCAGGGAAATCGCCATGACGCATTTGTTCAAAGAGCTTAAGATTTTCCTCGACACCTCGATTTCGATACGGGCTGTTTTTACCGGGCTCGGTCAAGGTACCGCGATACTCACGAAGCTCATCCGCACTTAAATCATCTACATAGGCCAGTCCCTTTTTGATGAGAACAATTGCGAATTCATACATTTGCTCAAAATAGTCGGAAGCAAAATAGAAGCGATCCTCCCAGTCAAAGCCTAACCAGCGGATATCCTCTTGAATCGATTCCACGTATTCCACATCTTCTTTTATCGGATTCGTATCATCCATACGAAGATTGCAAAGCCCGTTATATTTCAATGCTGTTCCGAAATCGACACAGATGGCCTTCGCATGTCCGATATGAAGGTAGCCATTCGGCTCCGGCGGAAAACGTGTGTGTATGGTCTGACCATGAACACGTCCTTCCGGCTTTAATTCATCATCGATGATTTGATGGATAAAATTGGATGCAGATACTTCTGCAGAATCCTCAGGTTGCGATATCAGATTCTTTTTATGATCCAAATCGTTCATGATCTCCTCCTCGTGGAAAATAATAAATATTATACCACAGATCCGGATTGCACTGCGGGGGAGCATGGGATCTGTGAAAGATAGTGAAAAACGAAATCTAATTTTTGTCACAAAATCAATATTTTGTGACAAAACAGGGCGCATCCTTTGTTACCACGGATGCCCGGCTATCCACAAAACATCTCTTGTCAACCAATGCCATTGGTCGGTTTGATTCCGATATTGCTTGCTGACGCTCCGATATACTTTCTGTATTGCATTCATCTCCGCTGTCGTCGGAATATATTTTGTATAGATAACCCTTTCTAAAATTCCGGAAATCTCATGCACATCTTTCAGATCATTTGCTTTTAAAATCTTCCATATTTTTTCGACTGTGCTTCGAACAGTATCTGTCGGTTCCAAAGAAACCTCCAATAAACCGGAAATACGCTGAATGTGCTTCCACATTTTTATTGTGATTTGTCGTTTTTGGCTATCGGAGCCTGAAAATCCGCTGAAATCGGCATGATAACGCGCGTTCCAGCACTTCATTTTGCCCTTTAGCCATGTAACGCACGCAAATGCGATGAGAGCGACGATAAGCACAATCCATAGAATTCCCTTAAGAGCATTCCATAATGCGCTGAAAAAGGATTTGGATGCGTCGTTTCTTCCGTTATCTGCAGAGCTGTCTGACGTTTGCGGTTCCTGTGAGGAAATATCCTGTTTTGACTCGGAATTTTGTTCCGAGGAGCTTTTCTGTTCCGAGGTCTCGTTTTTTGAGGATTCTTGCGAGCTTGATTCCTGTGGCGGTGTATTCTTCGGATCGTTGGGAATCTGATTGCTGATAGAAGCAATATGTGATTCCGGAGTTGCTTCTAAAGGAAGCCAGCCGATACCGTCGACATATATTTCCGTCCATGCGTGTGCATTGTTACCGGTTAACGTTCTGGTAGAAACGCTTTGATCGGCAGAGGCTTGCGGAACCAGAAAACCTTCTGCATAACGAGTTTCGTATCCGATGTCGCGTAACAGGATGCTCCAGGCGGTCGCAAAATAAACACAATACCCTTTTTTATTCGTTAGAAAATTATCAATAAATAATTCTCCATCTGGAATCGCTGATGCCTTGAGATCATACGTATAGCTTGTACGAAAATGCTCGCGCATAAGTGAAATCCGCGATGAGAAAGTCATATCCTGATCATAAAGTATTTTTGCAAGCTCCGGGTCTTTTTCTCTGACAGCGGCTTCGAGATTTTTCGGAGCGTCTTTTCGCTTAGGCTCATAAGAGGAGAGCATCTCCCCTGCCCAGTCATTTTGCACCGGAAATACAAAGTCCTGTGTATAGATGCCGAATTGGTTATAGTCCTGCTCCGAGGCCAGCATTCCGTTTTGGCTATAAAAGAAGGCTTTTTTTGCATCTAATTGCTCAATGGTGGAAGAATCGATCACACCTGCTGGCGGAACAGCCTTGAGAAGAGTCATCGCCATGGGTTTGCCGCCATGAAAGACGTTTCGTGTCGGCCTTATGGTACGAATTCGATAAAAGGAAGCTGTTAAGATGCCTTTCTGAAGTACTTCGTCCCGGATCTGTGAACCGCCAAACCAAAAAACCTTGGCAGAATCGCTGCTGAAATCATCAAAGAAGTTGCTTTCAAAGCGATAGGCATTCAAATATTGCGGCTCCGAGAGCGACCAGGAGTTGCCGTCAAACGCATCATAGGAGGCGCCTCTTAAATAAAATGCCGTGGGATCGGCTGTGATCTCCAGATACGGATCCTGGCTGAGCTCTACCGGACCTCCGACGCGAAGGTTGCCTTGCGGGTAAAAGCCCAGTTCCTTGAGCGAAAAGCTGGTAATATCGGCACCGATATGAACAGGACGCCAACGATTGAGTTGCTCCGACAGCTTTTCATTAAAGAAAAAGTCAGCAGGGATTATCCATTGTAATAACAATGTGAGCGCAATGAGTATGAGGCCGAAGATGATCGGAGGGCGCTGCTCGTGATTGCTCGGATCCTGGCGAAATGCATAGGATGCATAGACACAAAATAAACCGAGCATCAAAAAGGCCAGCCATTTCGGATCCTCCGTCAGACTTGGAATATAGAAAAGCGGAGCCATCAGAAACACCATATTGAGCAAAGGAATCGGCAGCACCCAATTACTCAAAACGGAAATAAAAGCGATAATCAGATATGCAACAATTGGGAAAATGGCCGGCATTGCGGGCTTGAGTTCATTGAGAGTAATCGCCCAACGAAGTGAATAGAGGGCTTCTCTGAGGATTCCCTGCCAATAAAACATCGACAGATATTTTGTTCCCAGGGAACGGCCGGTAAGAAATTGCAGACCGAAAATCAAAATCACAATTCCGAGGAAAGGTAAAGAATACCGCCAAAAAGTGATTACGATTCCGAAAATGAGAGTAGTGCCGAGCATCCACAATGCAATCTCAAGGAGCTCGGGCGGCACTTCCAGTAGGCGGAAAAGAAAATAACAGAGACAGGTGGCGAAAACGCCTGTAGTAAGCCATGCCTGCAGCCATTGTCTCCAATATCTTGTATTCATTTTTTCCGCTCCTTTCCTTCATCGGATTCTTCTTCGATCCAGATACACTCCAGCGGAGATTGCTCTACGCGTCGCATCATTTCAGGAGTATTCATAGAACGAACGGAAATGCAAAGAAACGGCACGCTTGATTCACATTGATGAAGCAGACTTCCATAGTTAAAATCGTCGAATTGCTGCACGAAGATCAGCTGCTTATTTTCCCCAAGATAGCTGAGCTTCCATGCCGATTGCTCTTTTTGGAACGGAATGGAAGCAAGCGTCAGCTGAAAATCAGAGATTTCTTCCTCGCTCCGGAAGCGAGAAATCTGTTCCGATGGTGTGGCATATTCCAATGTTGCATGATTGCGCAGAATTTGCAGGCCGAAGGTGTATACAAGATTCAAAAAGTCGGTACGATCCTGAAGATCCTTTTCGGTTGCGGGATCCGAAACCGGATTTTTCATTTTATCAAATCGGACGTCTGGAGATGCTGAAATCGACTTCGTGTCGACAATAATTCGTAAAGGAACACTTTCATAGTCCGAATAGTGACGAATCATCCATTGCTGCAGGCGTGCACTGAGCTTCCAGTGCGCATGCGCAAGGCTTTCTCCGTTTGTGAGAGGATCTACGGAAAATACATCATCGGTTACACTCATCAATGCGCGTCTCTCAACCGTAGTATGGATTTCATCGAGCAGCTTCTGCTCGCTTTGAAGCCCGGGCCATTCAATTTCCTTGGGAAGCCGGCAGCATTCCACGGAATCCTTGTTTTTGCTGCCAAAGAAACGCAAGTGAAAAAAACCTAAAAGATCCTCATACGTCGGTTCTTTCGAGCGCAAGGAATAAGGACCGGTATAAGGCAAATGAAAGCTGAGCTCCACATTTCTTTTTTCCTTTGGCTGAAGCATGAGCTCCAACGGTTTGCTTCCATGCTTTTTTTTCAACGGCAATTCACGAAAGCGCAGAAAAAAAGCCATGAGTGACGAATCGTTGGTGAGCTCACAAATCCATGTCCCCTCCCCGCTCTCCGAGGCATGAGGGGTGACGGATTCTTCCAAATGCAATAGCTTTCCGGAAAAAAGGCTGATTGCCAGAGAAAGGATGGGAAGCAATGTCCAAAACAGAATCAAAATATGTGGAAAGGGCCGCAGCTGTAAATTGGCAAGCAGAAACAAGGCGATCCAGCCGATTGCCCAAAGTAAGAAGCGATGACGAATCCCTTTCATCGGGGTGCCACCGTCTGTTGTAATATATTTTCCACGATTTCACCTGCAGTCATATCCCTGCCCCTGGCCTGCGGCTTGAGTATGATACGATGATCCAGAACATCATGTAAAATGATTTGCACATCATCGGGAATGACATAGCCTCTTCCGTTGATCAATGCCAGTGCAGAAGCTGCACGTAGAAGCATTTGCCCGGCACGCGGGCTTACGCCGAGTTCAATATCCGGATGCTGACGAGTGGCTCGGCAGAGCTGCAGCACATAGCGCTTTACCGAATCGGATGTCTCAACAAGGTTCACCTGATCCTTGATCCAGCGAATCTCCTGCTCTGAGGCCACAACCTGAACCACTTCATCCATTTTCGGCAATACATTGCTGTCCACAATTTGCATTTCCTCTTCAAAGGAAGGATATCCGATCGACAAACGCATCATAAACCGGTCCAATTGAGCTTCGGGCAACGGATAGGTTCCGGAATGCTCAATCGGATTCTGCGTGGCCATTACCATGAAGGGCTGTGGCAAGGGATAGGTTTTTCCTTCCACCGTCACCTGGCCTTCCTGCATGGCTTCCAAAAGCGCTGATTGCGTACGAGGGGAGGTGCGGTTGATTTCATCGGCGAGCAGGATCTGGGTATTTACCGCTCCTTCCTGAAATTGAAACTCGGACGTTTTTGGATTATAAATGTTAAAGCCGGTCAGATCGGACGGCATAAGATCCGGCGTAAACTGGGTTCTTCGAAAGCGAAGATCCACAGCATGAGCAATGGCATGCACAATCGTAGTCTTGCCAATTCCCGGAACATCCTCCAGCAGCACATGCCCTCCGGCCAATAAGCAAACGATCATTTTTTGTATGATCATATCTTTCCCGATGACGGCCGCGCCTACACTTCTTAATACCTTATCATTGAGCTGCTGAGCAATATCGGCAGCTCGGGAATCTAATTGAGTCATAGCATTCCTTTCCTGATTAGTTACCGTTTTGTTACTTTCATAGTATATACGATTGATCGGTTTCAAACAAACTTATGATACAATAAACAAAGAAATGAGGCATGTATGAATTCTGAATTTCCCTTAATTCTTGAGGACTATCTCAACTATCTGAAAACGGTTCGAGGACTTTCTCCACGAACCGTTCAGGAATATGCTTATGATTTACGCGCTTTTCTTCGTTTTCTGCGTTGGCGCCGCGGCGGAGCCGAGTTTCGATCGCTTCCATTGGAGGAAATTCCCATCAATGACATGACGGAAAAAGATCTGGAGAATGTACGTCTCAATGATTTACACGCATTTCTTGCACATTCCGAGGATGATAGAGGGAACTCCTCCAATCGAAGAGCTCGCCTGACATCCTCCATTCGTTCATTCTATAAATATCTTGTGGTGGTAGAAGAGTATTTTGAGAAAAATCCTGCGGATCGATTAAGTGCTCCGAAACGCAAAAAGCGTCACCCCGTCTATCTGACTCTTGAGGAGGCCTTTCACCTGATCGAAACAACCGCTCACCAGGATAATATTTTTTTTCGGTATCGGGATGTGGCAATGATCGTCACTTTTCTGACAACCGGCATTCGACTCAGTGAATTGTGCGGTATGAATGTCGGATCTTTAAGAGATACTTATTTCAATGTTATCGGTAAAGGCAACAAGGAAAGAACGGTTTATATGACAGAATCCTGTCAGCAAAGCATTCAAGCCTATCTCAATGTACGACCGAAGGTTCCCGGTGAGAATGCACTCTTTCTTTCCACGCGAAACAGGAGAATTTCTCCTCGTGCCGTGCAGCATCGCATCGAACATTTCCTGCGTGAGGCCGGTTTTGATACCGAGGTCTACTCCACGCATAAATTGCGTCATACTGCAGCAACGCTGATGTATAAAGAAGGCGTGGATATTCGTACGCTTCAACGGATTTTAGGTCATGCATCCTTGCAAACCACACAAATTTATACTCATGTGGAGGATCAAATGGCGCGAGAAGCCGTTGAAAAAAATCCGCTTTCCCACCTTCCAATTGAAAAGCTGGAGTCACAATAAGAAAGGATCCCATTCAAAAGGGATCCTTTTCGCATCTTAACCATGAAGTCCGCGAGCCTGACGATCCATATCCTCAATAACAATATCGAAGATTTCCCCCAGGCTTCGGCAATATTCCAATACCTTCCAGGGCTCGTTGGTATGAAAATGGATTTTAATCAAATCCTCATCTCCCACCGCAAGGAGGCAATCTCCCTGAAAATGCGTGCGGAAATAATCATTGATGGCGTCCTCATTCAAGTTTTCTCCCTCAATGAGAAGCTGTGTGTCATAACGAAATTCAATATTTTGCTCTGTCATAATGCATCCTTTCCAAAACACAACCGATGTTCATGATTTCTCTTCGATTTTTTTTCGATCCGACGAATAGATGATTCGAAAAAATCGTTCTACAAATAACAATCCTAAGGCGATTCCCAAAGAGGTGAGGATCGCCTGTTTTCCATAATCGGCTACCGCTCCGTCCTTTGCAAAAACAAAAGCGTCCACCGCGCGAAAAAGCTGTCCTCCGGGAACCATCGGATAGAGTGTGGGGATTGTGAGCACCGTCACAGGCACACGGTGTTTTCTTGCCGCATATTGCGCATAGCAAGCCACGAGAGCGGTTGCAATCAGAGTAGAGAGAAAATCTCCGCCTCCCCTATCCAATAAAATCTTATAAACAATCCAGCTCAGCATTCCCACCGTAGCATCCCGTACCGCAATACGACGATTTGTCCCTAAAAGCAATGCAATTGCGGCTACGGCTATCCACGCTCCGATGCCATCCCAGATATGCCATTCCAATAGCCAGTTCATATTTTCTCCTAAAAAAAAGATCCGCCTGTTAAGAGCAAAGCAAACCCGGCGCCGACTGCAAGCGCCATAGCGGTAATTAAAGCGGATAATAGGTTGCCTGCGGCTGTCAGGAAATTTCCTCGCATCGTATCTCGTATCCCATTGGTAAAGGTTGTACCGGGAAAAAAACTGATAAGACTCCCGATCGATGCGCTCGCCAAATCAAAGCTGAGAAAGCGGTGAAAAATTCCGATAAAAAGTACGATGATAAATGCATTAAGAAAAGGAGGAACAAAACCATCCGAACGTTGATCGATCAGAATGCGTCCGGTAAGGCAGGAAAACAAGCTGCAAAGCCCTGCGATGATAATTTCAAGAATTCCTCCCTGGAGCATCATGGTAAATCCGGCGCCGGAGAGTCCGATAAACCACCAGGGCGCATAGGAAGCCGTCTTATGCTCCCGTTCCTTGAGGATTTGACGTGCCTGATCCGGATTGATGTCTCCTTCCGCTAACCTGCGAGACGTTGCATTTACAATCTGTATATTATCCAAATCCACTCGGCGATCGAAAATCCTGCGCACTGCTGTGATGATCTCCCCCTCCTCTGTTGTGAAAGAAACGTATAAACCCGTAAGAAGTGCCACAACATGAACAGATTGCGGATTTGCCAAGCTTAAGATCCGCGAAACGGTATCCTCCACACGATTGGTTTCCGCGCCGCTTTCCATAAGCTCTTCCCCTGCATAAAGTGCAATGTCCAGAATCTTACGCTCTCTCTCTGATAGAGCCGGATTTTGTGAAATTTGCTCCATAGACTCCTCCATAAGAAAGCATTCTCTATGCATGCATTATATCATGCACAAAAAAGGAAGGAAAGACAGACATTTTTCTTGATTTTTTTTGAGATGGGTTATATAATATTTTTGTTGTTTTCGCAGGTGTGGCGGAACCGGCAGACGCGCTAGTTTCAGGGACTAGTGAGAGCAATCTCGTGGGGGTTCAAATCCCTTCACCTGCATACGATCCGAAAGGATCGTTTTTTTTTTGGTGAATTTCCCCAAAAAAATCCCCCTTCGAAAATTTTCGAAGGGGGAAAAAACTATTTCACATATGTGAGCGCAACCTGAGGAACCTTATTTGCAAAAATGCTGGGATCTCCACCTTCATCATAGGCGGGAATCGAAGAAAGAATTCCGTCCTTGTCCTCTTTAAGCGCACTGTAGAGCGCATTGTAATCCTCTTTGGTAAATTTCTTGAATCGAGAGAAATCATCCGGAAGCTGTACGCTATCAGATTCTACTCCCAAAAGCTGCGTTTTTCCGCCCTGAAAGCTTCCATCGGTTACGGACTTGCATGCCTCATAGACGGATTTGGTCAGATTCTTCATTGCGGAAGTAATGACCTCTTCCGCCAAGGGGTTCTGATTGACATCAACACCGATTACCTTGCCACCCTGTGCCTGAGCAGCTTTCAGGATCGAAGCGAAGATACCGCCACCGCAGGAGAAAATGACCTCTGTACCTGCCTTATACCAAGAAGTTGCAAGAGTATTGATTTCCGGCTTTGCAACGAAAGATTGCGTATAGTTGTACTTGATTTCTACTTTGGTATTCATTTCCTTTGCCGCCTGATTTGCACCGGCAACAAATCCATATCCGTAACGAACGACCGCGGGTACAGCAACGCCGCCCATGAAGCCCAGCTTTGTGTATCCATCCTTTACCGCTGCATAGCCGGCCATGAATCCCGGTTGATCCTCTTTAAACAGGATGGAAGTGGTATTCTGCGCTACCTTAACATCTCCCTTTTCAGGTTGCGGTTCAAAATCAACGGCGACAAATTTCACATCCGGATGCTCCTCCTGAGCCGTATAAATTGCACTCTGGAAAAGATAGCCGGGAGTCACGACAATTTTCGCTCCGGCATTGACAGCCTGTTCTACCGCCTGGAGATACATCTGAGCGCCTTCTCCAGCAGGTTTTACGTAATTTGGCTTGACGCCAATTTCGTCAGCAAATTTCGTAAGACCTTCATAGGAAGCCTGGTTAAAAGACTTGTCATCCAGTGTACCGAGATCCGTAACCAGATAGAGCGAGTTGTCGTCAATAGTAACTTTTCCATCATCTTTTTTTGAGCTTTGTTCCTGTGATGATTCCTTTTCCGATGAACCCTTTGCCGAGGACGACTGTGCTGCAGGTGCTGTTTTCGGTGCTCCGCAAGCGGTCAACGCCATGGTTCCTGCCAACAGAAATGCCAGCAGTTTTTTAGATGTCTTCATATTTCCTCTCTTTCTATACATTCCATTTTTCTTTCGGTTCTCCTTGGAACCGATGCGCATGCACGCATTCGTTATTGCTCAAATATTATCGCACATTTTGACGTAATGGAAAAGACTTGTTAACGTTTCCCCTTATCAAAGGGCTGGCCTTCGGCAGCAGGCGCGCGCGATTTCTTACTGGTTAAAAAGAGTACGACGATCGTAATAATATAGGGCAAAATATTGTAAAACACCTGCGGAATCCCGAGCTCCGCCAAAACCGGAATTCCGGAATAGGCTGCAGAAACAGTCTTTAACAGCCCGAAGAAAAATGCTGCAAGTGCAATCGGCAAGGGCTTCCATTGCCCGAAGATCAATACGGCGATTGCCAAAAATCCGTACCCGGCCACTTCCCCGTTAAATTCAGTAGCTATGGGTAAAATGTATGCCAATCCGCCGAATCCGCCTAATGCTCCGGAAATCAGCACGCCTGCCCATCGAATTCGACTGACCGAGACGCCCGCCGCATCGGTTGCCTGCGGAAACTCACCCGCGGATCGTAAACGCAAACCGAATCTCGTATGATAAAGTATAAATTGCGAAGCGATAAGAATCAGGATTCCGATATAGGTCGTGATATATGCTCCCTGAAACAACACCTCTCCGATAAAGGGGATATCTCCCAGTACCGGAACCTTGGCGATCGCAAAATCTCCTGTAAAGGCGATTTGCTGAATCCCGACCATTGAGCGTGCTACAAAGATGGAAAATGCACCGGCAAACATGTTCAACGCCGTACCTGAAATCGTCTGATCCGCAAACATATTAATCGAGGCAAAAGCGTGCAGAGCTGAATACAGTATGCCGACAACGACCGATAACAATATGGCAATCAGAAGAGAAGAACCGGATTGGAAATTTTCCGAAAGATTTGCGAAATGCAGATAAAGTGTCCCTGCAAAGGCACCCATCACCATGATTCCTTCCAGTCCGATATTGATGACACCGCTTCTCTCAGAGTACATTGCAGCAAGCGCTACAACAAGAAGCGGGATACTGAAAACCATCATCTGCTGTAAAATAAAAATAAAAATTGTCATTGCGCTTCCTCCTGATTCGATGCTGTTTCAGATACGGCGCTTGCGGTCTCATGCTTTTTTTTCTTCTTCTCTTTTTTAGATAAAAGACGTTGAAAGAGCACGGACAGAGCGGAGACATAAAGAATGAAGGAAATGATAATCGTGACCAGCTCCGGCGCATAGCCGAGCGTTTGAATTGCCTGACCGCCCATTTTTAAAAAGGCAAAGAACAGAGCGGAAAGAAGGATGCCGATGGGCTCATTGAGTCCCAGCAAGGCGACGGCGATTCCGTCAAAGCCTTCCTGCGGCAGCACGTCCTGGACCGCAATCGAATTTCCGGCGCCTGATAAATACAGCATACCTCCGCCCAGACCCGCCATGGCTCCGGCAATCGCCATCGATTGAATGATGGCCATTTTTTCATTAATGCCGGCATATTTTGCGGCAAAGCGATTGAGTCCCACTCCCTTGATCTCATAGCCGAAGGTGGTTTTTTTCAGAGCAATGTGCAAAAGGATCACCATAATCACACCGATGACAAAGGTTCCGCTGGCAATGGTTCCGGGAAAAATTGTAGTCATCAGCATTTTCGGTACTTCCGTCTGAATATAGACGGTATTGTTTTTCAGTTGATTGTAGAGGTTGAGACGCTTGATCAAGTCATTGACAGTATACATGGAAATATAATTCAGCATGATGCAGGAGATGACCTCATTGACATTGCGATACGCTTTTAATGCGCCCACGATGCCCGCAAGGAATGCTCCGCCTGCGGCAGCAATCAAGAGCGCCAGTATCCACATGAGCTGAGGCGGAACGATATCCTCCAGACGGTTACAAACCAAAATGGCCAGAAATCCGCCAAAGAGGAATTGTCCGGATGCGCCGATATTAAACATTCCCGTCTGAAATGCGACGCCCACGGCGAGGCCCGTCATCAACAGCGGCATGGCGTGATAAAACATATCTCCTACGCCTTCCCAACCGCGTGAAAACGGACCGGAAAAGAAAGTGGGAATGGCCTTTGCCGCCGATTCCGAATTGGTTCCGATAATGACAAAAATACTGATCATAAGACCGACACAAATGGCAATCAGCGACGGAGCGGCGTGTCGGAATACGGATTTCATCTTATGCATACAGTCCCTCCATTCGTTTTGCTCCCGACATATAAAGTCCCAATTCCTGTTCGTCGGTTTGCGACGGTTTTACATCCGCTACAATTTCTCCACTGTGCATCACAAGGATGCGGTCGGAAATCCCCAGAACTTCGCTGAGCTCAAAGGAGACAAGCAGGACGGCTTTTCCGGCATTCCGCTCTGCGATAATCTGCTGATGGATGTAGGAGATCGCTCCGACATCCAGACCGCGTGTAGGCTGAACCGCAATCAGCAAATTATGCTCTCTTTCCAATTCTCGAGCGATGATAGCTTTTTGCTGGTTTCCGCCGGACATGGATCGCGTGATCGTTTCTGTACCTTGACCTGCACGAACATCGTATTGAGCAATGAGCTTTTCGGAGTATTTTTTCACCGCATTTTCACGAATCATCCCATGATTTTGAAATTCCGGGAGAAAATAGCTTTGAAGAACCAGGTTTTTCGAAAGATTGTAATCCAAAATCAGTCCATATTTATGACGGTCTTCCGGAACGTGAGAAATGCCGTGTGTATTCCGATAGCGAATATTTTTGTTGGAAACATCCTCGCCGTTGAGCAGAATTTTTCCGGAATAATTGTCAATCAGTCCGGTCAACGCTCCTACCAGCTCGGATTGTCCGTTACCGTCCACACCGGCAATACATACAATTTCCCCTTCCTTTACATGAAAGGAAATGTCATGAAGCGGTTTTTGCCCGTCTCTCGGATGACTCAGAGAAAGATTCTGAATTTGGAGAACATCTTTTCCTAATTCAGGCTCTCCGAGATCAAAATTCAAATTGACCTTGTGGCCGACCATAAGCCGGCTCATCTCCTCAATGCTCACATCCGCAACGGGTCTTGTATCGATCAGTTTTCCCTTACGCAAAATCGTGACCGTATCCGCAACCGCTTTGATTTCATTTAATTTATGCGTGATAAAGAGGATGGATTT
>JALFST010000032.1 GCA_022779285.1 Peptoniphilaceae bacterium | reverse complement strand
TTCATCAATCTGACTTTATCCGTCAAAATCCTGATCAAAACATTAGCGATGAATACGATAAATATTTATTGATGTTTATAAAAGGGTTAGGTTTAGAGAAGCAAGCACAAGCTCTATTTTCTAAGGATTAAGGGGAATGTTTAGAAAAGACCTCAGTAACCGCTTTCCGGAGACCCATAGGGTCATCACTGACAAAGGGCAAAATCTGTTCTAAGCCTCGTTTTTTAGGGAATAAATCATTTCTTGGTAAGAGCTGGTCGGATTCATTGGGATACTGGCTGAAGTCCAGCATTCCTTTGTATCCATTCGGATCAATACCCGTTATACGTGTAATGCTTCTTTTTTCACGCTTTCTTGTCGAAGATTCAGATAGGTGGCATCGCAATAGATAACCATATACTTCGCCTTGACGGAACGTTCGCGAAAAGCTTTTACGTCCCTATTCACGATCTTATTTAGCTGTGAAACGGTGGCTGCTGAGAATGATGACCATATATTTGCTCAATAATTTTTGACACTTCACGGGCTGTGAGGCCACGATGATAGCGCATGATGATGGTCATTCAAGGTCATCGGAAAAACGTTTCTGGTAGAGTAGTCTCTATTGATGAAATTCGACCTGTCGGTTCCGATAAATGCGAAAGTGTAAAATGCCTTATTCGGTTTTGACATCCTGATAATAATAACCGTAACGCTTATTCTCTGTATCTTTGGTATCCACGTCCCGCTTCTCGTAGTCAAAAAAACGTCAGCTCCCATTCAAGCAAAAGATTGATGGAATCTTCTATCTTTTGGCGAAATGTTCTTTAAAATTTTGTTGATTCGAGATAGCGTCATAAGTTCTGTTGCAAAATGTTCCATAAGGAACCCCTCTCAATTCGAATTTTTGGTGATAAAAAGATTCTTTTTGATTAAGGTTCCTTTTTCTATACCTTTCTTTAGAGCTCAGATACGATTTAGTTTACACTCTCATATAGAGTAGGTAGCACAGAAATTCCAACACTTATAGAGTTTTTCCTATTTTCAAAGTGTCAAACTCGAGATTTTCTTAATCCCTAAAGAGCCCAATTTTTTGGGTTATATAACAATATTACGATCTGTAAAATGTACTTTATTGAATTCTCGAAAACAGTCCTTTTAATGCTGGATATATTTGTTTGAACTTCGCATATTGCATTTCATATTTCGCTGTTATGTCGGGTTCAGGATAGATCGAATCAACAATTTTAACAATAGCCCCTGCTGCCTCTTCAACAGATTCATATTCCCCACAGCCCACCGCAGCAAGAATTGCAGCGCCCAATGACGGACCCTCTTCGGATTCGACAGCATCCAACCGGAGATTCAGGACATTTGCCATCATTTTTTTCCAGAGCAAACTTTTTGCTCCTCCTCCACAAATACAACTGCTCCGAATCAAAACTCCCTGTTTCTTTGCAACTTCATAGCAGTCTCGCATTGCAAAACAAACTCCTTCCAATATTGCCTGAAGCATATCAGATTTTGTCGTATCTATAGTCAAGCCAGTAAAAGTTCCCCTAGCTAATGGATCATTTAGAGGTGAACGTTCCCCCATAAGATAGGGTAAGAAATAAACATGATTCCCGCCCAGCTGATGGATTGCTTTCTGCTCTTCTGCAAAATGATTAGATTGAAGAATATGTGACATCCACCACTGGTTGCATGAAGCCGCTGACAATATGCAGCCTAATAGATGATAGCTACCATCGGCATGAGCAAAAGAATGTAAAGCATTATATGGATCCACACTGAATTCACTTCTAGAAATAAAAATGGTTCCACTGGTTCCAAGCGAAATATTACATTGATGATTTCCAACAGTTCCTGTTCCAACTGCAGCAGCCGCGTTATCTCCTGCCCCCGCAATAATTTTTACGTCCCTTGAAAAGCCAAAACGGTCTGCCCATTCAGGGCGAATCACTCCTATCACCTCGTAGCTTTCGAAAAGCTTCGGCATCTGATCGTAACTTATCCCGCATATATCCAGCATTTCAGAAGACCATCGCTTGTTTTTTACATCCAAAAGAAGAGTTCCTGAGGCATCTGAATAATCCGTAGAATGAACTCCACTAAATCGATAGGCTAAGTAGTCTTTAGGAAGCATGATTTTCGAAATTCTACGAAAAGAATCCGGCTCATTATTCTTTATCCATAATATTTTCGGAGCTGTAAACCCTGTAAAGGCTATATTTCCCGTAAACTTAGTTAATTGATCTCTTCCAATTTCATTATTCAGATAATCTGTTTCTTTGATCGTGCGTCCATCGTTCCAAAGTATGGCAGGTCGAATCGGCTGATCTTGATCGTCAAGAATCACCAAACCATGCATCTGACCACCAAAACCAATGCCTGAAATTAATTTCCGATCAACATTTTTCGTTAGCTCTTCCATCCCTAATAATGTTTGATCCCACCAATCTTTAGGATTCTGCTGAGACCAACCAGGGTGTGGAAATTCCACCGGATATTCTTTAGATACAATTTTGCTAATTTTTCCTTCCGACGTCATTAAAAGAAGTTTCACTGCTGATGTTCCTAAGTCAATACCGATATAATACATTCCAATCTCCTATAAAACTCCATCATTTGAAATGAAAGTAACAGAGCTACACCGCTTCCCGCATGCAACTTTATCCTTTAGAATTATTCTACCAAACCAAAATTATTTTACCTCGATAACTGTCTCGACAAAATTTTTATAGTTGTTCACTACTTCACAATAGATTCTTTGAACATTGTCAAACCAGCGTATATTACAATACTTCTTCGCAACGATCTGCTCACTATCAACCACTATAATAAGTTTTAAGATAGATGTTGCGATATACGAATATGGATTTAATGACGAATTTTTTATTCCTAATCTTTGTAAAGCGACAGTGTATCTTCGAGTGTGTGCTCCCAACAATACCAATTGTTCTCTCACATCACGCAATAAAGTGAGTCTATTGAATGGTTGCCGGTGAATCTGCTCTCTTAAAAACACCCCTTCTTCACGTCCATTAACAATTCCCTTAATCTTTGTGACAGCATCTTCAATTTTACCGATATTACGTGACTTTTTCTCAACTCTTTGAACTTGTCTAAAGTTAAATCCGAAATATGGTATAAGTTCCTGCTTGAGAACCTCTTCCCTTTTTTGGAGCTACATGTCGATTTTCATTGCAGAGCTTCACATTATTGCTTCAATAACTTTCAGTTAAGAAAACATGGTTCTCTCTTTTCTTTCGCTGGAATACCTGCCTGCTTCTCCTGATCGAATGTGAGACGGATGGCCTTTTGCATAAAAACAAGCATATTTTTGAGTATCGCCCTCGCTTCTCAAGAATAACTATATCCACACAAGCATGGAGTCCGTATTTTAATGCTACCTGCATATTTTTAGACAAATATCGAACATCTTCTTATAAAAGTAGATTTTGCAGAGTATCCAACCGATTCTGGTTGTTTTCACTTTCACGGCAAATGTCCGAATTTCTTAAAATTTCGCAGTTTATGTCCTCACCAAACCCTATTCTTATGAATTTGGATTACTGAAAAACCACATCGGAGCCTTCTTGCACTTTCTTCTATAGAAACATACACTCAGCTCTTCAAAGGAATCGCAGCCGACATAAACAATGCAATTGCAGAGAACTTTTCCTCTTGGCCTAAGCCAGCGTGCATAAAAGCAATTTTAAAATTTTAAGTTGTAAATATTCATGTTTTAATTATTCAAAAGTGATTCTGTCGCCACGAAGAGATTCCACTTGAGGTTTTCCTCCCTATAAAATCAATCCCCGATCTTTCCACCCATATATTGGATCAACCTTGTCCATAATAAGCTCCCTTTCTATGCTTTCGAAAAAAATGCTTATCCAAGAGTTCTCTTTAAATGCTTTGATCCGATGACTTCTTAGGAGTATGCCAAGTCATCCTTGCTACTTCTTCTAAAACTACTGCGTGGTAGATAGCTTCCTCCAGATCTTTGCTTAAAGTAAAAAGGCCCTATAAAGCGACGAGAACTCCCATCATCTTAACGTGGGTCTATTTTCTTTTGTCGAAAAGTTTCGAAAATAACTTTTCCGGTATTCCTTTCATAACCTTCTTCAATCTCCTTTCGACTCAAAAGTCAAGTAACAGAGATCTCCCCATAGAAGTAATCTGCATGGGTCGTTCCAGGACAAGGAATAGGATGCTTGGATTGGCCCATGATCATCATCCAACCGGAGAGTGTGTGCAACACCTTTGATTTCTGAAAAATTACGATAGATTTCCAAGTGGGTAAGGTAGTCAGAAGAAAGGCGAAGATTTTCTTCAACGACTTTTCCCTCTATATTTATAACCACCATATCCTCTGCTTTCATATGATCATAGGCCACTCATGATAGCTTAATAACCATATATGTTCTACTTTCGTCAAAACCCGACACTCCCCCTAGATAAAGAGAACCAAGCTATAAAAAGGTAAGGAAAGATTTGTAGCCAAGACTTCTTCTTTCAATTGTTCAAGCATGACACCTTCTCTCCTTTAAAAAATCTTCTATTTCTACTTTTGTCGGGAGGATAGACATGGAGCCCCTTCGTTGTGCAGTCAATGCTCCACATGCATTGGCAAAACGGAGAATATCCTTCAATTGTTCTTCCTTTAAATCCTCAACTTCAAGATCATAATCCATAAGTCGGGATAGGAGAGCGCCAGCAAAAGCATCCCCACAAGCCGTTGTATCAATCGCCTGAACCGCAAAGGCCTCAAGAAATACCGAAATATAACAATTACTGATCAAACTCGAATGCTTCCCATCGGTAATAGCAATGAGACGAAGGTTTGGATAGGACGAAAAAAGTTTCTCCTTGCAAGCATCCAGTTCCTCTTTTTGTGTCAAAAGCCTTGCCTCTTCCAAAGATATTTTTAAAATATCAACAAAAGGAAGAACTATACGCGTTTCTTCCAACATTTTTTCTTTTCCGGGCCAAAGCTTAAGACGAAAATTTGGATCCATGGAGATCAAAATCCCCTTCTTTTTGCAAAAAGATAAAGCTTCAAATGTTGCCTCCCTGGCCGGTTCCTCAACAAGAGAAAGAGTTCCTATATGGAAAAGATTACAATTTTTCAATAAATCTTTTTCCTCCGATTTCAGACGAACGAAGAGATCTGCACCAGGATTTCGGTAAAAACTGAAACTTCTGTCACCTCCTTCATCATGGCTGACAAAAGCAAGGGTAGTATGTGCCTTCAGGGTTCTCTGGATATGGTCGGAAGCAATTCCATTATCTTCTAAAGCCTGGACAAGCATTTTTCCAAAAACGTCCTCTCCAACACAACTGATATAAGTAGCCTGATGTCCAAGCCGAACCAGTTGACTTAAGCAGTTGGCCGGAGCCCCACCAGGCATGGGAAGATAGGCTTCTCTTCCCTCCTCCTTGATATGGATAGGAAAAAAATCAATGAGGAGTTCTCCTAACGAAACGATATGAGCCATATTTATCGATGTGAGAACATGCGGATAGCTTCCTTGACATTATCCCGCATAGCTCCCGTTGCCAACAAGGAGAGTTCATCATAAAGGATAGTCTCCTTTTCGTCCATTCCTTGGATTCGATTAACTACAGCCTTTGCTCCAGCCTTATTTGCATAGGTGTAATAATTGACTTTTCGAATTCCATTTTCAATGGCGACCCAATAATCTTCTTCTGAAACGCCTGATCCTCCATGCATAACAAGAGGAATCTGAACCTGATCCTTGACTTGCTTGATGCGTTCCAAATCCAAATGAGGTTTAGAAAGATAAATCCCATGGACCGTGCCAAAAGCAATAGCCAGACAATCAACTCCTGTTTTTCCCACAAAGTCCTTGGCATCACTAGGATTCGTATAGATCTGATCTAGATCTTCATAGTCTTCCTGAGAATCAGTGACAGCCCCCTCACCGGCTCCGATGGAAGAGTTGAAAACATGGCCGAGCTCTGCCTCCACCGTAACCCCTTTCGCTTTCGCCATCCTTACCACCTCTTTTGTGAGTCGGACATTTTCTTCGTAGTCCTTGGAGGAAGCATCAATCATCACGGAACTAAATCCAAGATCAATAGCAGCTTGAATAGCCTTCAAGCTAGTCCCATGATCAAAGTGGACCGCAATGGGTAAGCGAGATTTTCTGGCATAATATAAAAGGATGGATCCCATCTCTTCTAAGCTGATAAATTTTTCATGAGCCTGAGCATATTGGAGAATAACAGGCTGACTCATTTCCTCAGCGGCCTGAACTATTGACCTAACATTTTCAAGAGTCGCACAGTTAAAGGCCCCTACAGCATAATTCTCTTGGTCTGCCTTTTCTAACAGTTCTTTCATTGTTACTAGCATATCTACTTCCTTTCTCATTCTGATGCCAGCATTTTTCAATATATAGACTGATTTTTAATAACCATTAAAAGTATTTTACACATGGTCTTACTGATGCTCTATAAATCAAAAATCTACGGAAGCAGGCGGATATTCAGTACAAAGCAAACGCCAAGGTTCCTCATCTTCTTCGATAGCCGGAAAACGGCCAATAGGATCATAGAATCGATTATCATTGGCATCATCATTTGCCATAGAAACCTCTCCTAAAAGAACTGGTCCTTTTCCCTCCTTGACCTCAAAGGAGTGATAAAGATACGGTTGAATGGTGATGCTCTCTCCCGGTTTTAAACAAACCTTATGACCCGCCGGAACTTTATAACAGCGTCCATCTGAATAAATTGTAACCTCAGTCTCCAATTTCTCTCCTTCTGGAGATGAATTGTAAACTTGAATCAGAACCTCACCACCTCCCCGGTTGATAATGTCTTCCATCTTATACCAATGAAAATGCATAGGAGCTGATTGGCCTGAATAAAGCATGAGAAGTTTTTCAGCATATGGCTTTTTATATCGATCATCTTTCTGATTTCCATTTCGTAAAGTAATGAGAGAAAATCCAACCTTTTGAAAATCCCCCAAACCAAAGTCCGTAATATCCCATCCAAGCCCATTATCCCTTATTTCATTATATTCTTCATTTTTATCTTGCCAGTCCTCCGCCTTCCAGCGACAGAAGGGCGGCAATTGAAAGTGGCATCGGACAATTAAATCTTCCATATCCTTAATTGCCTGATTAATTTCTGATCGTTTCATTGAATTCTCCTTCCAATCTTATTCATGCGTTTCCCAGCCGCTGCTAATCTTCTTTCGTAAATCCTCCATACTAAGAAGGCCCGACAAAGAATCATACTCTGTTACGCAACTGGCACCTTGGGCTGCAGCATATTCTAAAGCCTCTTCAAGACTCAGTCCTAATGTTATTGAGTAGAGAAAGGCAGCAATGCTAGTATCTCCAGCTCCAGTTGCAGACATCACTCGATCAGCAACAAAACTCTTTTGATGAACTCGACGATTTGACCAAGAATCAAGACTGATCTCCATTTTTTCGCATAGAGATTTCATAATATCTCCTTTTTGAGTCATACAAAAGAGTCCCTTTGTCCCACATTTGATCAAAAGCACCTTAACACCATAAGAAAGAACTTTTTGAGCCAATGGATAAATATCACGCTCCCACTCAATAATTTTCGTTAATTCCTTACCATCAGCCTTTTGTAGAAGGTGATCATAGCTTAAAGGATTTATCATCATCAAAAGCTCATCAAAACTTGGAACGAAAATATCTACATAGGGAAGCAATCTTTGGAGAATGAGGTTCCAATCCTGACGTGCCCCCTCGGAAGATCGATCAAGCATGGCCAGATCCAAGGATGTTACAACCCCGAAAGATTTGACCTTTTGATAAAGCTTAATTAGCTCTGCCCCTTCTTCTTTTTGGTAGACTGGCAGAAGAGAAGGATAACCAAAATGAAAAAGATCAGCTTCTTTAATCACATTAAAGCTAAAATCCTTATTGTTGGTATAAGCACTGGTTCCCTCTCCATGCAAAAACATTCGATCCATCCCATTAGGACTTAAAACGATAGTATAACCAGTGGAGTGTTTCCTATCTAAAGACCAGGTCACTCGAGCTCCTTTTTTTTCATAACTATCCATCAAGAGTTTTCCAAAGGCATCGTCTCCTACTCTTCCCATCAAATGGACATCCGCTCCCATGAAATTGAGGGCCAATCCTGTATTAGAAACACAACCGCCAGGATTAATTTTCGCCTCCCCCACATCAACAAGGGTTCCTGGTATAAAAATTTGGTCATAATGACTGATGGGTGGATTGTGAAAACTAGGGGTAATGTCAATACAGGCATGCCCTCCTACAACAATTTTTTTCTTCTTCCCTTTTGTCATAACCTTTAACCCTATTTATCCTTTTTGCTGCGAATATAGTCGGCATAAACTGCTAAAAGAATGACTAATCCTTTAACAACATATTGCCAAAAGGAATTCACGTTGAGCAGGTTTAGTCCATTGTTTAGAATGCCAATGATCAAAGCACCAATGATGGTTCCGCTAATTCGCCCATAACCACCAGACATAGAGGTTCCTCCGACCACCACGGCTGCGATGGCATCCATCTCGGCTCCATCCCCTGCAGTCGGCTGACCTGAATACATTCTAGAAGCCAAGACAATCCCAGCCAATGCAGCCATAATTCCTGAATAGAGGTAGACTCTGAATTTTACACTTCGATTATTTATTCCCGAATAGAGTGCTGCCTGAGGATTATCTCCAACAGCGTAAATGTGACGCCCAAACTTAGTCCTATTCATAAAAAGCCATGTAATAATAAGGATAATAACCAAGATAATAACCGGAGTGGGAATCATTCCCACATAGCCTGCTCCGATAAACTGCCAAGCATCAGACATAACACGAACCGGCGATCCCCCAGTGTAAACATAAGCCAGGCCTTTGGCGATATTCATAGTGGCGAGGGTTACGATAAAAGGCGGAATGGTCGTCCGAGAGATCACCATACCGTTGATGCCTCCGACAATAACGCCAATCAAAAGGCCGATGACAATACCCATAGGAATGGGAAGATTATAGCGAGAGACCGTCGCTGCTGCAATACAACCAGATAATGCAATGATGGATCCAACTGACAGGTCAATGCCACCAAGAATGATGACCATTGTCATTCCGCTTGCTACATAAAGGTTGGTAGAAATTTGCCGAAGAACATTAAAAATATTCTTCATGTTTAAAAAAGATGAAGATGTTTTGGGGTTGATAATTAAAAAGAGACAAAGAATCGCCAAGGCAATAAGGATGCCCAGGTTGTCTTTAAAAAATCGGACAATTCCTGAATCTTTTTTCCTTGCATTTTCTTTGATAGATTGTGTCATAGGGTTCCTCCACTTATCTTGCAGCTAGTTTCATAATTTTTTCTTGACTTATATCCTCGTGATCTAAACAGTCTATCAAGACTCCATCGCGCATGACATAAACTCGATCCGCCATATTAATAATCTCTGGAAGTTCCGATGAGATAATGATGATAGCCATGCCCTGAGCCGCTAGATCGTTGATGATGGCGTAGATCTCCGCTTTGGCACCAACATCTACACCTCGTGTCGGTTCATCTAAAATCAAAATATCCGGACGAGTAGCAAGCCATCGGCCTATCAAGACTTTCTGCTGATTACCACCGGAAAGCTTTTCCACATGTTGAGAGAGGCTGGGCGTCTTGGTTCGCATCATTTGAGTGTAATTCTCAGCAATCTCTTTTTCCTTAGACTGGTTATATCTTCCCCCGCTAAGGAAAGAAGAAAGCACTTGGATGGTCGTATTATAAGATACCGATTGTTGAAGATAGAGTCCGTCTTTTCGCCTTTCCTCAGGAACATATGCTATCCCACAACGAACCGCATCTGTAGGATTATGGATACTTACCGCTTTTCCATGGACAAGAATTTCGCCTGCCATTGGATGGGTTAAGCCGAAAATAGACTCCATTAATTCACTTCTACCTGCCCCTACCAAGCCTGCAAATCCTACAATTTCTTTTTGATGAACAACAAAAGAGAGATCTTCGGAAGTTTCGTTTTTCAAATGTTTGACTTCCAATGCGACAGATCCTGGACTTTGGTAGTTTCGAACATAATAACGGGTTAACTCTCTGCCTACCATCAAATTAATCAGTTCCTCCGATGAAGTTTCATCAACTCTACAGGTCGCAACACTCTGTCCGTCCCGAAAGACGGAAACTCGGTCACATATTTTCTCCAACTCTGCCATTTTATGAGAAATATAGATAATACCAACTCCCTTAGCTGTCAGCTTTCGCATGAGATCAAAAAGAAATTCAACTTCTTTATCAGAAATAGAAGAAGTTGGCTCATCCATAACTAGGATTCGAGCATCCTGATATATGGCTTTCATAATCTCAACCATCTGTTGTTGTGCAATGCTAAGTTTTCTAACAATATCCCAAGGGCGTAAATCAACTTGAAAATCTGTGAGAAGCTTTTGTGTTTCCTCCTCCATCTTCCGCTGATCAATAACTCCATTTGTCATAAGTTCTCGACCAAGAAAAATATTCTGAGCAATTGTCATTTGAGAAACTAAAACAATCTCTTGATGGATAATAGCGATTCCTTGTTTTTGAGCATCGAGGACACTTTGAATGCTGATTGGCTGTCCTTCGATATAGATTTCTCCCTCCTCAGGCTTATAAATTCCTCCCAAAACCTTGATAAGGGTTGATTTTCCGGCTCCATTCTCCCCCAAAATGGCATGCACTTCTCCAGCTTGGAGGTCGAAATTGATTCGATCGAGGGCCTTGACTCCAGGAAATTCTTTCGAAATGTTTTTCATTTCGAGTAATATGGATTTTGTCAATGAATACCTCCTTAAGAAAAGAGATCGGATGTCGGAAGGCACCCGATCTCTTCTTTCTCCAGTTTACTGCCAACCGTCCGTTCCATACTCTGCCAAGTTGTCACGGGTAATCATAAAAGTATCAACCGGATAACGATCCTTTACACTTTCCCCATTGAGTACCTTGTACATGACTTCGACTGACTTTTCCGCAATTTGAATCGGTGACTGAGCACCGCTACCCTCTAAAAGAGATTTTTCATCAGATAAAACTTTTTTAAAGTCTGGGGAGCCATCAACACCGTAAATTTTTACATTATTAAGGCCTGCAGCATTAGCAGCAGCAAGGATTCCTAAAGCTGTCGGGTCATTTCCGCCAAAAGCCGCAATAACATCTGTATGAACTTGGAAAAGATCTTCCGCAATTCCCATGGCAACTTCCAGATTTCCCTTAGCATCCTGCTGTGCAACAATTTCAAATCCTTTTCCCTCAATGGCATCTTTAAAGCCATTTACTCTATCCACCACTGAGTTCATAGTAGGGGAGTCCAAAATAATAATTTTCCCACCCTCAGGATGCTTTTTTACCAAATCTTCACCAACAACCTTACCTGCATTGTAGTTGTCAGATCCAACATAAGAAGCAACATAAGAAAGATCTGCCACTTCCGTATCATAATTTATAATGGGAATTCCAGCAGCCTTCAACTGATCAAGGGCAGGAATAATTCCTTCTGCTTCTGCTGGGTTAAGAAAGATTCCATCAATATGTTGTGAAATCAAGTCCTCAATTTGGGTGATTTGACGACTAACATCATTAGCAGGATCCACAGAAACCAATTTGTCACCATTGGCTTCCACCTTTTCGCGAATAGTTTTTTCGATGGTGACAAAGAACGGGTTTGAATTATCCATACTGGTAAAGCCGAAAACCTTTCCACCCGAGGAAGATGTCTTTTCGGAGACTTTTACACTTGTTTCGGATGATCCCGGCGCATCTTTTTTCTTGGAGGTTTCCGCTGGTGTTTTTTCACCACAGGCACTGAGAATTAGAGCCATTGTACATAATATTGCAATCCATTTTTTCTTCATTTTGATCTCCTTTTTTGTTTTTACTTCCTTTTTTCCCCTCTAAGTTTCTTCATGCTGTTGACTTTCTCGCCACCAGTTCAACAGGAATAAGAAACTCTTTCGTGCCCTCTTCAGGCTTTTCCAATTGTTGCATCAAAACATCGAAACACTTATCTGCACACAACAGGACATTTTGTTCGATCGTGGTGATAGGGGGATCATAGAAACCTGAAATAAAATTATTGTCAAATCCGATCACCTTTACATCTTCTGGAATCCTTAACCCCTGCTTTTGAATACTACGAATCACCGGGAGACAGGCCATATCGTTAAAAGCAAAAACCCCATCGCCCTTTTGAAAACGAAACTTCACATCTCTTTCAATCAGTGCATTGCCCAATTGATAATCCCCTTCGAGATAAATCTGCACCACTTCGAATCCCCGTTTTTCTGCTTCTTCGACAAACCCCCTTCTCCGTTCCAAGATAGCAGAAAAACAACTTGGACCAGTTATGTGGACCAACCTCTTAACCCCTCTATCTAAAAGATGGTTAAGTGCGATAACACCACCAGAGTAATTGTCTGCTTTTACGTTGGCTACTTCGTAGGGAATCGAGTTCTCAAAGGAAACCACCGGAATTCCTAGTTCCTCCCAAATTTCAGGAACATTGGCACGCGCAATGATAATCCCGTCCACTCGATAACCCTTGAGCTGAATCATAGCTTTTCTTTCCAGTTCGTCACTATCCTCCGTAAAATACAAAAGAAAGCCGTAATCAATCGATTGAATACGTTTTCCAAGCTGAGTGACCCAATGAGAGAAAAAAGGGTTGACCAAACTCGGTGCCACGACCCCAATTGTTGAAGAATTGTTGGTGAAAATACTAATCGCATTCCGATTGGGGACATACTTACTCTCTTCAATTGCTTTCTGGATAATCTTTTGGGATTTTTCGCTTACATAATCAGATCGATTAATATAACGCGAAATTGTTCCGATACTTAACCCCGTTATTCGAGCTATATCTCGCATCGTCGTCATCCTATCCTCCAGAAGACTTCACAGATATGAAACAAGTTACATATTAATCTACAGAAAAAAACGTTTTCTTCCTTCATGTGATGGAGTGTATCACAAGTTTCCCAAATTGTAAAGTCTTAAATATAAAGATTTATTAACCGTCAGCGATATTGTCATAGTAGAAAACTTCAGCGATTTTGTCACCCCCTGAGATACAATAGAATTCACCCATTTCCGAAAAACAAAGCGGGTTCACTCGTTTGACCTGTATTGCCGGGAAAAGGGCCACACACCAACTCATTCGTCCAAAGACGCCGAGGCACAATGGGAAAGAGGAGCGTAGTCTACATGACAATGAGCATTTCTATTCTCGCTTGTCTTTCTACGGCTACAAGAATCTACTTGTGCAGAGGAAACGCTATTTATACAAGTTGAATCAGTTTCCAATGCAAACGTTGGCTCCCTTGGAAAAACGAGCTCTATTGATGGCTGGCTATCCCACCATCAATAGAGTAACATACTGGAGATCTCTTCTTAATTTACTTAATAATACCCTTATAGTGGTATAAATTCGAAAACTAAAAAAGTCGGCAGCTCAGCCTTTTGATATATCATAATCACGATATCAATATAATGCCCAGAGAAAGCGGAATCCTCAGAAAAGGCTAAACGCAATCCCGTATGAGCGTTCAAAGGCCCGTACAGACCATAGTAACCATTTCCGGACAAAGATCTTACAACACGGATCGGGACTATTACACTCTCTGTTCAGCGTCACCGGAATCATCTGATTGAAGGAAACTCTTCGTTTTTTACGATCGATGCCACTTATCTCAAAGTCCGAGAGAACCGCCGCACGGTCTCCAAAGCAATGATGATCGCCTATGACACAAGCAAAGCTGGAAACGGGAGTTCCCGGAATTACCGGGATATTGCGGAATCCGCAGATGTAAGAAATCGCCTCCGCTTGATTGCGGATGCGCAGACTGCTTTCTTGGAAGCGGCCTGATCCGGATAAACCGAAAGGCAATTTACACACAAATATGGACTTGATTTAACATTTGGCGTTCCTTTCTTTTCCATGTACAATAGTAACAGAAAAGTCGATCCAAGATTTCAGGAAAGGAAAATTATGAAAGAAAAAAGCTCCCCCTCTCCCGCTTCCATTCGAAAAGGAAATCCGGTGCTCATGCCTCTCTACCGCTCTCGCGACGGCTTAAAAAAAGCGCGCCGCTGGGAGTATGTGGAAAAAATCGGCGGAGCCATTTTTATGAAGGGCGGCAAAGCTACGTCCATTCATAATGTCGTCCAAAATCTCAAAAAGGCACAGGAAGAAATGACTCGTCTTGAAAATCTTCTGGCGGAGCTTGCACATAATGACGAACAGCAGAGGGCTTTAAAAGCGTTTCAAGCCTATCATCGGGACCTTTTTTTACCCTTCACGCACGATACGCAATGGCACAATCACCTGACCGATGCTCAGGATTTTGTGGAAAATGCCGTGCAAAATGTCAGCCGTCTGCTGGCACAATTTCAGGAAGAGTAAATATTCATAGGTATTTTTTTTACTCAGATACAAACTCGCTTCTCATCGTTTCTCATCGATTTCTATTCATTCTCAAAAACGCATTCGAATCGTTTTCTCTTTCTGCACGCCAGCCAAATGAACTCTTTCTACAGGAAAAGGAAAACTCCGGTACTGAATAGTTATACGGAACCGGAAAAAAGACGATATATAGACTCCCCTTTCATTCAAAAACAATATATTGTAGAATAAAGAAGCTGTTCAGATCCTTTAGAGATCTGCCGCGGAATATAAAAACAGGAGAAATTCATGCAAGTAATCAAACGTGACGGGCGTGTCGTCCCATATGAACGTGATAAAATTTTTTATGCGATTTCAAAGGCATTCCAACAAAGAAATGTCCCGATTCCGGATCAGGAACTCAATGCCATGATCGATGCTATTGAGTCTCATTTTCAAGGAAGCCGTGAGCTTTCCGTAGAGTCCATTCAGGATCTTGTCGAGCTTCAGCTCATGGAAAATAACCACTTTGATGTGGCAAAAAGCTACATCCTATATCGAGAGGAACGCCGTAAAAAGAGAACAGTGCGCACGCGCCTCGAGGAATTTTTTCCTGAAATTCCCGAATTGCACGAGATTTTCATGGAAATCGAGAAGGATTTTCCACAGGAGCAATATGAGCTCCGGAATCTCCTCTACAAATTCGAAAGCTTTTATAAAAAAGATAAAAATACGGAAGAGCGTCTCGATGCGCTGATTTCCGCCGCAATCGAGCTCACAGATGAGGAAGCGACTCGCTGGGAGATGATTGCGGGAAGATTTTACGCTCTGAAATTCAATTCTTCTCTCAAGAAAATATGGAAGCGGCGCATTGACCGCGGTCTGGTGGATGGGGTCACAGATTCCTCCACTCCTCCCACCTTTGAGCAAAAAGTACGCTCCATGCATGCCGAAGGGCTCTATGGAGATGATGTGCCTAACACATATTCCTCCGAAGATTTTGCGGAAGCGGCAAGCTGGATGAACCTCGAGCGGGACAAAATCCTCAATTATTCAGGCTATGATCTCCTTGTCAACCGCTATGTGATCCGTACGCATGATCTTGTGCCCCTGGAATCTCTCCAGGAAATGTACTTAGGGATCGCCCTCTTTTTAGCCGTTCCCGAAAAAAAGGATCGTCTGGGATGGGCACATCGCTTCTATGATATGCTTTCGACACTCAAGGTGACTATGGCGACTCCGACGCTGTCCAATGCACGAAAGCCGTTTCATCAGCTCAGCTCCTGCTTTATTGATACCGTGCCGGATGATCTCATGGGGATCTACCGCAGTATCACCAATTTTGCCAATGTAAGCAAATTCGGAGGCGGCATGGGGCTCTACTTCGGAAAAGTGCGTTCACAGGGTTCCGATATTCGCGGCTTCAAGGGAGCTGCCGGCGGCATCATTCGTTGGGTTCGCCTTGCCAATGATACCGCAGTCGCCGTAGATCAGCTCGGCGTTCGTCAAGGCGCATGCGCCTGCTATCTGGATATTTGGCATAAGGACGTTCCGGAATTTACACAAATTCGCACCAACAACGGCGACGATCGTCAAAAAGCGCACGATATTTTTCCGGCGCTTTGCTACCCCGATTATTTCTGGGAGCAGGTCGAGACCAATATGAACGGCCAGTGGGGACTTTTGGATCCTCACGAGGTACTGATGATCAAGGGATATGCTTTAGAGGATTTCTATGGTGATGAATGGAAGCAAAGATATTTGGATTGCCTGAACGATGAGAGAATCTCCAAACGCTGGATTCCCGTCAAGGAGATGGTGCGCCTGATTATCAAGTGCCTCGTGGAAACGGGCACGCCCTTCACCTTCAATCGCGATGCCGTCAATCGTGCCAATCCCAACAAGGACAAGGGCATGATCTACTGCTCCAATCTCTGTACTGAAATCGCACAAAATATGTCCGCAACCGAGAGCATCAGCGAAGAAATCGTAAACGAAGACGGAGACCGCATCATCGTCTCCAAGACCAAACCGGGAAACTATGTGGTTTGTAACCTGGCCAGCCTCAACCTCGGCAAGATCGATGTCGATGATCCGGAGGATTTCGAATCCGTAACCGCTTCTGCTGTCCGTGCATTGGATAATGTCATCGACATGAACTACTTTCCCGTTGCGGCGGCGAAAATCAATAACGACCGGTATCGTCCGATCGGTCTTGGTGTGAGCGGTTATCACCATATGCTTGCCAATCATCATGTCTTTTGGGAATCCGAGGATCACCTCGCTCTGGCGGATCGCGTTTTCGAGGATATGAACTACTACGCCATCAAGGCTTCCTGTGAAAATGCCGTAGAAAAAGGGCATTACGCGCTTTTCCGCGGATCTGACTGGGATACCGGGGCATACTTTACAAGCCGTGAATATACCTCAGACCGCTGGACCGCTTTAGCTGCGAAGGTGCACGAGCACGGCCTGCGCAACGGATATTTGCTGGCAATTGCGCCCACCTCCTCCACCTCCATCATCGCAGGAACCTCACCGGGTGTGGATCCCATTATGAAACGTTTCTACTATGATGAGAAAAAAAACGGCCTGATTCCGCGTGTGGCGCCGGATCTTTCGATGTCCAACTATGTTTATTACAACGAAGCCCACGTGACCGACCAGGTCTGGACCATTCGCGCAGCCGGCATACGCACTCGTCACATTGATCAGGCTACCAGCATGAATCTCTATATTACCAACGACTTTACTTTCCGTGAGATTCTTGCGCTCTATCTGAAGGCATACCATGAAGGTCTGAAAACACTATACTATATTCGATCCAAGAGTCTGGAGATCGAAGAATGTGCATCCTGCTCCGTCTGATCAGGAGTAAAAAAGAAAGGGGTACCATATGGATGAAATGAAACGCAATCCGCTATTCAATCCCAATGGGGATACCGAGCTCACCAAACGCTTTGTCATCGGCGGAAACACAACCAATCTCAATGACTTTAACAATCTGAAATACGAATGGGTATCCGATTGGTATCGTCAGGCTATGAATAACTTCTGGATTCCCGAGGAAATCAATCTGCAGCAGGACAAGAAACAATATCCGCAGCTTGTTGAGGAAGAAAAGCGTGCATACGACAAGATTTTAAGCTTTCTCATTTTCCTGGACAGCATTCAGTCCGCAAATCTTCCAACCATTACCGAATACATTACCGCGAATGAGCTGAACCTCTGTATCCACATTCAAACCTATCAGGAATGTATCCATTCACAGAGCTACAGCTATATGCTGGACTCCATCATCGAGCCCGATCAGCGTGATGTCATTCTCTATCAATGGCGCGATGACGAGCATCTGCTCAAGCGCAACAAATTCATCGGGGACATCTACAATGATTTCCAAAGGGATCACAGCTTCCGCAACTTCATGCGCGTCATGATCGGAAACTACATTCTGGAGGGCATCTACTTTTACAGCGGCTTCATGTTCTTTTATAACCTCGCCCGCAACAGCCGCATGACGGGCTCCGCTCAGGAAATTCGCTATATCAACCGCGATGAAAACACGCATCTTTGGCTCTTCCGCAACATCATCGGCGAATTGCGCAAGGAGCATCCGGATCTTTTCACACAAGAGTGTCAAGAGGAATACCGCGAAATGATTCGTGAGGGCGGAGAACAGGAAATCTCCTGGGGCAATTACGTGATCGGCGATCGCCTGGAGGGTCTCAATTCCACCATGGTGACAGATTACATCAAGTATCTGACAAACCTTCGGGCAACCGGTCTGGGTCTTGATCCCATTTACAAAGGCTATAAGGAAGAGCCAGCCAGCATGAAATGGGTTTCCAACTATTCCAATGCCAATATGATCCGCACAGACTTTTTCGAAGCGCGCTCCACCGCTTACGCAAAGAGCGGTGCTCTTGTGGATGATCTGTAAGGGAATGCAAAACCCCGCCTCGGAAGCCGAGGCGGGGTTTTTATGAATTTTACGTTGTATTATTTCTTATAGTCCTCCAATGCCGTCCATCCTAACGATTCGATATAGGAGAGGCTGTCTAAAATCTGCTTTTTGGAATCCTCCGGAGATTGTTCTCTGGATCTTTGACTGTGTGCGGTCGGAGTAATATTGGAATCTACCATTATGATTCCCCACTCTCCGTTTTCCACATAAGGCAGCTGGATCACCTGACCGTTCGGTTTGACGAAGAGGTGATTATAAAAGTCGCTATCATATATGCCGTCATCCGCCGGATAGGAAACAGAAAGTGAAATGCCGACTGGCGTCTCACCCTCGCCTGAGCTTTCCCCCTTGGGCAAAACGGAATTATTCATCCGGCTCGTCGGCATCGCAAAGGTGAATTCGGAATGATACTGCTCTTTGGCAAACGATAAAAGCGCATCCAATACTTTTGGATCCTCCAGATCATCAGAATAGAGCCTGTCAATCAAAAAATTCTTTTGAAAGGAAGCTCCTTTTTTTGTCCGGCATTGAACAGTTGCCTGATCTCCGTTTCGAAAGGTTACACCGGATGCAACCTTGCACGCCTTCTCGGGATCATTTGTGATCTGATAATGAAATGCCTTGTTTTCTACACCGTCATACACCAAGTTGATCTTAAATTTATATTCTTCAATCTCCGCCTTGTCGCTGCATCCTGTCAGAAATAACAGTGGGACGAAAAAAAGTAAGGTAAGTATTTTTTTCATAACGATCTCCTACCGAAGCCCCCAACCATACCCTGTCACTACATTATAGTACTTCGTGGATCCCACCGTGCAATATCCATTTTCATATTTAGAATAGGTGGTTACCTTAATGACATCATAGATCTCGAGAACCACTAATTCTTTTCTTGAGCTTGAATTATTCTTCTGTGACCAGCCCACACTGACCGTCGCTGAAATCGACTCTTGATATCCGATGGATGCCAGTTCCGGAATGAGCCTGAACATAGCCGAATTGGAATACGATTTGGTAACGGTTTCAGTTGCTGAGGCTGTTGTTCCCGGCTCATACCACACATTCATATGCTGAGCAATTCTTGCTTGTCTTGATTTGCTGACTGTCACGGTACGTTCCGGATTCTTACAGGGTACTACAACTGCATTTAAAGTTGCTCCATCGGCATATGCAACCGGCGCATTCTGAGAACATATCAGTAGAGACGCAAATATCATTGTGAAGATCATTTTTTTTGTTTTTTTCATATTTTCTCCTTTCGATCCCGTACCCTTGCCGTAAGAACAGACTATTTCAAATCCCATCCACACCAATGCCTATGCCTAAAAAAACGATTTCTTACTTGAACTTAGTATACAACAAAAAATAAAATCGGTCAATTTTTTTCATTTAAGTCACGGTTTTCTGGCAGATCGGATTTTCCGTGCAAACGTTCTTCGGGATCTCCTCCCTCAGAACGTGCCAGCCTCGTGATCCTCCTGCTCATTTTTCCGTTTCCTCGTTTGAAATAATTTTTCATTCATTTTTTCCACATTATATCTGCCGATAAGAAACATGATGATCCATATGATAACGAAAATGACGATAAAAATCCCGAAATAGCTGAAAAATCCGATTATGCTATGCTCCATCCAATAGGTAAGGTAAGCGACCGGCAGCATGATTGCGGAAACGATAGCGAAATAAATTCCTGTCTGTTTTACAATGCTCCAGCTATCCATTTCCCATATTATGGAGCTTGCCGAAAATCCTGCTCCCAGAATTCCTGAAAGGACCGTCTGCAGGACGACGGCACGGATTTCACTTCCCGTAAATCGGATGAGCTCGGGCGCACAAGGCAGATAGTTTCCGTTGCCCCAGCCGAGAGAAATCAGGATTGCGATCAAATAGCCTATTGTAACTCCGATCGGAATACCGCGAAAAAAGCGCTGAATCATCTTCTTTTTCATAATCTTCACCTTGCCTTTCATAATATTGACTTCAGATTCCTAATATTTTTTTCAACTTTTGCACATAACGTCTGGAAACGTATGTCGTGGTATTATCGGATAATTTCACGCAAATGGTTCCTGTAAAGCTCAGATCAAAATGATGGACTTTTTTCAGGTTGATGATTTCCGAATTGGATATGCGAATGAATTGATGAGAGGGTAATCGGTTTTCTGCTTCATACAGTCTGAGCCGAAGAACATATTCTCCTTTGTCGGTGACTGCAAAAACCTTTCCGGAATTTGCGTAAATCCGAATCAAAAAGGCCGGATCCAATATTTCAACCTTCTCCTCTCTGTAACCGGAAATGATTTGTGAATCATCGTCTGAAAGCTTTTTTATAATGTCATTTACCTCCTCCGTCATAGACGCGGTCAGTATGATGATTTTGGGGACGGTATGGGAGCTGTCAATTTGAACCTCAACCTTCACAATACACCTCTTTTCTATATGTCATCCCTGTCATTGCTATTGTTAATGCCATTATAAAAAATGCAAATAACACCTTCAACGAAATTTCGATAATCGGTCAATTTCAGAATACACTCGGTTGAATTGCCGCATTCTCGTATCCGTTCACCGGGTCGCCGCTTTCCGCATTTTTCTCATATGCCGGGACACAACAAAAAATGGCCGGGCATCCACCCGAACGGCGGATACCCGGCCATTTTGTTTTGCATTCTTCGAAGAAGCCGCTTTCAATGCGCCTTCTCTTCTTATTTTAATCCCTCATATGCTCTCTGAAAAACAATCTCCGCCCGACGCTCCATGGCTTCCTCTGTAAAATATGCGATATGAGGCGTCACCAAAAGATTGGGTGCCTGCAGCAAAGGATCATCCTGCGAAAGAGGAGGCTCCTGATCAAAGACATCCACGCCCGCACCCGCAATGGTCCCGTTCTTCAAGGCCTCCATAAGATCCTTGGAATTGACGATGGGGCCGCGCGCACAGTTGATCAAAATCGCGGATTGTTTCATCAAGCGTAATTCTCTTGCGGAAATAAAGCCCTTGGTATCCTCATTCTGCGGAAGATGAACGGTAACGATATCAGATTGCTTCAACAGCTCGTCCAGCATGACATACTGCACACCCAGTGCCTCCGCTTCCTTGTGAATACTGCGATTATATCCCAAAAGCTTCACACCGAAAGCCCGAAATACCTCAGCCACGCGCAACCCGATATGCCCTGTACCGATAATTCCCACGGTCTTGCCTGCAATTTCTTTGCCTAAAAAATCTGCAGAGCGTCCGCCATGGTGCACAGCCTGATCCGCTTCCGAGATTTTCCGATAAATACCGATGGTCATGCCGATCACAAGCTCTGCAACTCCTTCGTCCGAATAACCGGCTGCATTGGTCACTACAATTCCCTTTTTTTCGGCGGCCTCCATCGGAATATGATCCAATCCTGTAAACGCCACACGAATATACTTCAAATTCTTGCACTGTTCAATCACTTCCACAGGCATTTTGGTGTTGGCCACAATGATTTGCTCGGCGTCGCCTACGCGGCTCACCCACTCCTCTACGGTCGTCGGTTTGGAATCATATGCTTTCCACTCATTTCCGTTTTCCTGAAGAGGTTTTGCCAATTCCTGTAAACGCTCCTCACGAATTACCAAGGGTTCTACCAATACCGTTTTCATAACTTCTCCTTTCTTCCTCACTCGGATATCCCGCCGAAGCGAGCACCAAGCCTACACATGACAGCTTTCGTTCTTCTAAAATACGAAATCCTTCTTGTATTGTACTACCTGTCGTCAAAAAATCATCCAAAAGGATTCCCTTTGTTCCTGCTATATCCTGTACCTGACACGGAATCTTTCTCCATGCAGGCTTCCCGCAGTTCGGAAATTCCAAAAAGGCATCCTCTCTCCATGCCCATTTACCGACGACATTACGCTCTCGTTCCAGTCGTGAGCTCTTTTTTTGTTCGGCGCTTTCCCGCATTTTCTTGAGACCATGCACCAACAGTAAATCTTGTTTTCCTGCCAGCGCTCTTGCCATTTGCTCGGCGGGATTGTATCCTCGAAGCGTCTCTCTCCGATGGTGCATAGGAATGTACGTGATCCATTCGATATCCCGGCAATCCGGTATTTTCAGAAACGCCTGCTCCAATCGATTCACAAAAGCAGGGAGTAAAAAGCTTTCTCCTCCGAATTTATAACGGGCGAATAATTCTTTCAAAAAGTTATCATAAAACATTGCCGAATAGCAGATCCCTGTAATGGTTCCCTGTTCATCCGTCAGTTCACGGCGGGTCGGCAACATTGGAAGGCGTTCGGCGCAAAAGGAGCATAGAGGCTCCTCCCTTTCTTCCGGAAGCTTCTGCCCGCAGGAAACGCAGAATGTTTCCGAGCCGAATAGAAGCTCCCCGGCAAAATTTTTGAAAAAAGATGCTATCTGTTTTTCCATTTCGCCTCCGAGAGCCGAGTATTGATCTTTTTCTTTTTATAACGGATTCGAATCAAAGAGTGCGTGCATCAGATGATCCACGCGTAAAAGCGCCTCATTCAAGGAGGAATTTCGTACCGCCATTTGATTGTTCTCCACCATATGCTGCAAAACCTGCCGGCTTCCGACTAAAACGCAAAGCTTTTTTGCTCTTGTAATTCCCGTATAGAGGATATTTCTTGTCAGCAGCATGGGCACTCCGGGCACAATCGGAAACACGATGCAGGGAAACTCGGAACCTTGCGATTTATGAACCGTGATCGCATAGGAATGGCTGAGTTCGGAGAATTTTTCCGGCAAATACTCTACCGTCTTTCCATCAAAATCGACCGTAAGCGTCCTTTCTTCGCGATCGATTTTTTGAATTCGTCCAAAGTCTCCATTATATACGCCCTCTCCCGAAAGCATCATCTTCTCCGGGAGAATTTGCCTCCACTCCAGCTGATAGTCATTGCGAATTTGCATGACCTCATCTCCCTCTCGAAGCAGTCTCTGTCCCACCTCCAGCTCCGATTTTTCGGGAGAGGGAGGGTTGAGCACCTGCTGCAGACGCCGATTGAGAATCTCCACCCCGCACTCACCGCGTTTCATCACGGAGAGTACACGGATATCCTCCATCGGATCCAATCCATAATGAGCAGGAAGGCGATTGCATACAAGCTCTTCGACAAGATCCGCCGTATCCCGAATCGTATTGCCTGCAAGAAAGAAAAAATCCGCGTTCGGATCATTGAGAACGGGCTCCATTCCATGATGAATCCGATGCGCATTGGTCACAATGAGCGACTGCTCGGATTGTCGATAGATGCGGTCCAGCTTCTTGGTGGCAATCAGCTCGGAATCGATCAAATCGCGAAGCACATTGCCCGGCCCCACCGATGGAAGCTGATCCACATCCCCTACAAAAATCAGACGGCACGTTGCGGGCAAGGCTCTGCAAAGATGTCCCATGAGCAGAAGATCCAGCATGCTTGCTTCATCGATAATCAGAGCCTCGCATTCCAAAGGATTCTCCTCATTGCGGGAAGGTCTCGCATCTAAATCATCTCCTCCGCGATAGCCGAGCAGTCTGTGAATGGTTACCGCCGCATGGCCTGTAGATTGTTCCATGCGCTTGGCCGCTCTCCCGGTCGGCGCAGCCAGCTCTGTGGTGATGCCGTTTTCATCAAAAACCTTCAAGATCGCCTTGACAATTGTGGTTTTTCCGGTTCCCGGTCCGCCCGTAAGGATCATCACCGGATTTTTTGCCGCATCCAATACCGCATCACGCTGCGCTTCCGAAAGCTCGAAGCCCAGATTGCTTTGAATTTTCTCCTCATCCACGGATAACTCCGGGACTTCCCTGTGTGAAAGTTCATAGACAGTTCGGGCAATTTGATTTTCCAGCTGCTGCACCCAGGCAAGATACCAGCGCCGATTTTCTTCCTCAAAGGTCAGCTTCCCCTCAATCCGAAGATCAAAGAGCGCGTCCGACATTCCATGCGGAATCACACCGAGAAGCCGCTCCAGCCCGCGATCAATTTCATCCTGATACAAATAACAGGCTCCGTCATTGGTCATCGAGCTCTCAAACAGGTAGATCAACGCTGCTTTGATGCGAAATGGCGAATCCTCTGCAATCCCGATGCGAAGCGCAATGCGATCGCTTGTCAGAAAGCCGATACCCGGCACATCGCTTACCAGACGATACGGATTTTCTTCCAAAAGCGCTTTCGTCTGTTGCCCGTAGACCCGGTAAATCGCCGCTGCCGTTTTCGGCCCGATTTCCAGCGACTGCAGATAAATCATCGTCTCCTGCGAGAGCCTTGCCTCTAAGAGCGCATTGCGGATAGCCTCTGCCTTTTTTTCCCCGATTCCCGGAATCGAACGCAATACCTTCGGATTTTCGAGCATTTGATCCAGAACATCGGTACCGTATTTTTTGACAAGTCTCTTGGCTCGCTTCGGCCCGATAAAGGGAATGGCACCACTTTCTAAATAATGAATCAGCTGTGCTTCCGTTGTCGGCTCTTTCCTTTCAGCCTTCTCTACCTGAAGCTGCTCTCCGTATTTTGTGTGATAATTGAGATTCCCTTGAAAATGCCAGCTTTCCCCTTCCTGTATGCGAAGAAAAGAGCCGACACAAGTCAAATCTCCATCCTCTGTGGATAGAGTCAAGACGGTGTATCCGTTTTCATCATTGCGAAAACGAATCCGTGCAATCGTCCCTTGAACCTGCATCTGAGCTCCTTTCCTTTCCTTTTTCATTCAATTGCTTCCGTCATCCGTAATGACCCGCTCAATATCCGCGCCAAGGGCGCGAAGCCTCTCCTCGAAATGGTAATAGCCTCGATCCAAGTGATAAATATTGTGTACCTCCGTCTCACCCTCTGCCACCAGACCGGCAAGGATCAATGCGGCGGAGGCTCTCAGATCTGTTGAGTTGACCTTGGCTCCCACTAAATGACGGACACCGCGAATCCTCGCTTCATTGCCTTCGGTAATGATAAGTGCACCCATTTTATTGAGCTCATCCACGTGCATAAAGCGATTTTCAAATACGGTTTCCTCGACCGAGCTTTGACCGTTCGCAATCGTCATCAGTGCCATAAAAGGTGACTGACAGTCCGTCGGAAAACCGGGATAGGGCAACGTGCGAATTTTCGTCGCCTTGAGCACTCCCGTGGAACGAATGCGGATACTGTCCTCATCCTCCGATTCTTCAATATCACAACCGACCTCACGAAGCTTGGCAATCACGGGACCGATATGCGTCGACAGCACATTTTCCACAACAACATCGCCACCCGTCATAGCGCATGCCACCAGAAAGGTGGCCGCTTCGATACGATCAGGAATTATGGTATGGCGGGCTCCTCTCAATTTTTCCACGCCGTCAATGGTAATCGTCGAAGTTCCCGCACCGCGAACCTTTGCTCCCATTTTATTGAGAAAATTGGCCAGATCTGTGATTTCCGGCTCCTTGGCCGCATTTTCAATCACGGTCATCCCGTGGGCTAAGGTTGCCGCCATCATGATATTTTGCGTGGCTCCTACCGAAGGAAAGTCCAGATATACACTTCCGCCGATAAGACCTCCCTTGGGCGCTTTCGCACCCACGGCATCCGGGCTTTCCTCTATCTCCGCGCTCAATGCGGCAAATCCCTTGAGGTGCAAATCCACCGGACGCTTTCCGATATTGCATCCTCCCGGCATCTTTGTATATGTGCGTCCCAGACGTGTGAGCAAGGGACCCATGACCACAAAAGAAGCGCGCATTTGATTCATCAGATCACCGGGGGTTTCCGTCTTGGTGACATGGGATGCATCAATGCGAATCGTTGTCTCGTCTAAATATTCAACAACCACATCCAGCGCGCGCAAAACCTCGACCATCACCTCGACATCCTTCAATGGCGGAACCTCGTCCAGAATGATCTCCTCCGTACCCAGTACGGAAGCTGCCAGAATTGGCAATGCCGCATTTTTAGCTCCATTGATGCGAACAAGGCCTTGAAGCGGACCGGATTTCCGTACGCGAATCATTTCCATGTCAGCCTCACTTTGTTCCAAACAGACGATCTCCGGCATCTCCGAGGCCCGGCAGGATATATGCGTTCTCATTGAGCTGGCGGTCCAGAGCGGCGATTGTGATATCCACATCCGGGTGATCCTTTTGCAGCTGCGCAACCCCCTCGGGCGCCGCAATGATGCAAACCACATGAATCGTACGGCATCCCGCTTCCTTCAGCATCGTAACCGCCTCGGAAAGCGAGCCGCCTGTCGCAAGCATAGGATCCAATACAAAGGTCTCGCGATTGGAGATATCCTGGGGCAGCTTGAGATAGTATTGCACCGGATGATGTGTTTTCGGATCGCGATATAAGCCGATATGGCCGACCTTTGCCGTAGGCACGATATCCAGAAATGAGTCCACCATGCCCAGTCCTGCGCGCAAAACAGGAACAAAGCAAAGCTTTTTTCCTGTAATACGGAAGCCCTTGGTCAGCTCCAGAGGTGTTTCCAAAGCATATTCTTCAAGCTCCAGATTTCGCAATGCTTCAAAGGCCTCCAGCAATCCCACCTCGCGCACCAGCTGACGAAATTCATTGGTTCCCGTGTTTTTATCTCTTAAAATCGATACCTTGTGCTTAATCAACGGATGATCCAAAACAATTACTTTTCCCATATTAACCCCTTTCCTCGACCCATACCACATGTCCGCTTGCTGACTTTTTCATCCGATTCATGATCGAAATTCCCAGTCCTTCCTCCTCTGCTCCTTCTGCCAGAATGACATCAACCCCAAGAAAATCCATAGCGCGCAGGCTCGCAAACAGTCGGTGTGCCATCGTACGCAAATCCTTGCGGCTTCCCTGACCGAACACCACCTGTCCGGCATTGGTGGACAGGTGCATATTCTCACGATCTTCTTCAAAAAGCAGAAATCCCACCTTTTTCCCAAGCGCCTGCAGGCGCTCGGATTCCATGAGAATTTTCTTTTGTACACTCTTCGGTGCGCCAAGAAATACCGTCATCTCCGCTTTCGGCGCGTAGTGACGATATTTTTGACCGGGCGAACGCGGAATCACTCCATCCTTCACGATGGATTGATCCAAGTTTACCTCTTCTAAGTATACCCCCAGCATCTCCTGCGTGAAATATCCCGGACGTAAAATTGTTGCCGGCGACTCAGTGAGATCCAATACCGTGGACTCGATTCCTATTTCACAGGCTCCGCCATCCAGAACCAGGGGAATCCTCCCCTTTAAGTCTCGATACGTATCCTGAGCATTGGTCGGCGATGGCTTTCCGCTGAGATTGGCGGAGGGCGCTGCGATGGGCGTTCCCGACCGGCGGATCAGCTCACGTGCCGTGGGGTGCGAGGGCATGCGAATCGCAACCGTATCGCCTCCCGCAGTAACAATATCCGGTACCTGATCCGACTTCTTGAAGATCAACGTCAGGGGACCCGGCCAAAGCGATTCCATCAGAGAATACGCCGCCTGCGGAATCTCCCGCACCAGCGCATCGACTTGTGCGATTTCCGATATGTGCAGGATGAGCGGGTTGTCCTGCGGTCTGCCCTTAACCCTGAAGATTTCTGCAACGGCAGCGGGATTGAGGCCATCCGCTCCCAATCCGTAAACCGTCTCTGTCGGAAAAGCGACAAGCTCTCCTTTCCGAATCCACTGTGCCCCTTCTTCTATTGCCTCCGGGTCTCCGAATAAAATCCTCGTATCTATCCATTCCCGCGACATTATTCTACGGCCTTCATTTCATTAATCGCAGCTGTCAGCCTCGGCACAAGCTGTTTTTTGCGCGACAGGAGTCCCTTGGCGAGAAAGCGGTTCTTGTCCGAGGAATTCTCCACCCCGAATTGATGCGACAGAGAATCCGCATAATCTCCGACAACCAATACCTCGCTTTCTTCTGCAAAAATATTTGTCAGAAGAAGCACAAAGGTATCCAGACCTCTTTGACGGAGCAGCGTCTTCATGCTTTCGAGGAGCTCATTCTCCATAGTTTCCAAGAAAGACATATCAATTGTCATGATCTGCGCAACCTCGACCTTGCTCCCGCCGATTTCAAAAGGCTTGACATCCTGCGTCAGAAGCTCCTCAGGATCCTTTCCCGTCAAATCGGTGCCTGCACGGAACATTTCCATCGCATAGCTTTCCGGATCAATCCCCGCAATTGGAGCCAAACGAGAAAGCGCAATCCGATCCTGCTCCGTTGTTGTCGGGGAACGGAAGAGCAGCGTATCCGAAATGATTGCCGAGCACATCAGACCTGCCGCTTCCTTCGATGGGCGGAGACCTTGCTCAAAAAACATTTGGGAGATGATCGTGCAGGTACATCCTACAGGAACCACACGGAAATAAATGGGGGCCGTTGTCATAACATTGGCAACGCGGTGATGATCGATAATCTCCAGGATTTCCGCCCGATTCAGATCCGGAATCGACTGCTGCGATTCATTATGATCCACGAGAATCACTTTTTTCTTTTCTATATTAATAAGATGATATCGGCTGATCGCTCCCACAACACGATCCTTGCTGTCCAATACCGGATACGAGCGGAAACGTGTGGAAGCCATCTTTTCACGAACCTCATCCACATAATCGGAAAGATGGAAGCTCACGATGTTTTCACTGGTCATAAGAAAGCGCACCGGAACCGCCTGCGGCAGAAGACGCGCCGCCGTGTAGGTGGATACCGCGGTTCTCAAAACCGTGACCGAATATTCTTCACAAAGCTCATCCAGCCCGTCCGCAAGATCGGAATTATTCGTCAAAATAATGATCGCGCTCCCCTTGCGAATCGAATCCTCCTGCGCCGCAGGGCGATCTCCGACGATAACGATATCATTTTCCTGAATCGTGTCATTATCCACGTGATTCATGGCATATACGTTAATGGAGCCGCTCATCCTGCGCGGTTCTTTCGGCATATGACGAATCGATGCCGCCAAAACGTCAATGATGTTTTCAATAGGCGTCTCGGAGCGACCCAGAATATTATCATTCCAAACCGTAGCATAGGACATCGTGATATTCGAAAGCGAAATCACACCGCGAAGCTGATCATTTTCATCTACAACCGCTAAAGAATTCAGATGATTTTCCTGAATAATTTCCGTAGCTTTTTTGAGCGTTGTTTCCGGAGCCACGCCATAAGCGCTGTCAATCGGCAGCTCACTGAGCTTCGACTGCATGGAATCCATTAAAATCGGCTCCTTGACTCCGAAATAATCCAAAACAAAACGCGTTTCCCGATTGATTTCTCCTAAACGAATGGGAATGGGATTCCAATTTCCTGTCCGTCTCTTTAATTCCGCATAAGAAAGAGCCGCGCAGATGGAATCCGTATCCGGCACACGATGTCCGGATATATATATTTTTTCCAAATTATCCATCATTTCCCTCCCATAATTTTTCCTTTCTCCTGCGATACCGCCAAATTCCGAGTATCAGTCCCGCCGGGATGACCGGATACCATTGCCACGGCACCTGAGCAAATGCGCGTTTCCCCTGAGCTCCGTCATTTTCAAATCGAATATTTTCAATTTTCTTCTGCTCTCGGTTTCCTGCGGCATCTGTGGCGATCACTTCCAGGCTGTGTACCGATCCCGTTTTTCCGGAAATCGGAACGGCGAAAACGGAATCCTTGCGTATTTTTTCCCGCAAGGCGCTTCCTTCCCAAATTTCCGGCGGATTTTGATCAAGACGGATCAGTACTTTTTCTAATATTAAATTGTCTCGTATTAATAGACTTGCTGTCAAGTTTTGTGCCGGATATGTTGTATCAGATTCCACATTCAAGGAGATGATCTCCGGCGCCGTGCGATCCAAGCCGAAAATGATTTCCCTCGCAAATTCTCCCTTTTGATTCGAATTTTGATTGCCGGCGGCATCCTCGGATTGCAGAATGAGATTATAGGCGGCATCCTGAGAGAAATTTTTTGCAAAAATATGATATCTGTATTCCTTCCATCGCTCTGCATCTTCTGCGGAAACAAGCTTGTAATCAATCCCCTCCCGCAAAACAATGCGCTTGGCATTTTGAAAGAGCACCAGCTCCTGATTCCGAAGATAATCCGGATTTTTTTCCGAAATTTCAATGTCCTCTGCCCTTGGAAGGTAGCCTCGGAAAGAATCCGGAGACCGCAGCTCATAGCGTGAGCCGAATCGGTTGATCGAAAAAAGAATACGCTTCCCCGTCCGATTTCCCGCCAAATCCTTCAGTGATGCATGAATTTCGTAAATATCATCATTGGATGGGATGCTTTCCGGGGATTCGATCCGGCAGCTTCCGCCTTTGCGGTGAAATCGGATCGGAAGCGGCATTTTCTCTTTCTTCATAGAGCGCGACAGTGTCAATTCCATCTCCGAGGGATCATAATTTTCATCCGTCAAAAGCACCCGAGGCGACACCTGCGCCGAATAGCTTTTGCCATCCTCCACGCCGATCACACAAATATCGGGCGGTGTGGAATCTACATGAAATGTCTCCTGCGGCATCACGGCGATATGATTTGCCGCATCCGTCACCGACAAATCCACAGAATAAAATCCATCCTCCGCAAAATATATCGTCGAGGCATACATTCCTTCCTGCACCTTTTCCCATTCGGAGGGCACCGGGGGCCTTTGTTCCACTCCGCCATGGATCCTGCGGATATCCCATTTCACGCCGCCCTGAATCAAATTCTTATCCCGAATCAGAACGGTAGCCGTTCGCGGCATTCGATAATATTTTCCTTCATGCAGCTCTCCCGGAGCAAATTGAATCGATATCTCGGGCTTGACCGTATCAATGATAAAGTCCTGTGCATGAACTGTACCGGGCTTTGAAGTCCAGAAATCCTCAAAATTTCCCGCAAGATCCGTGCTCGCCAGCGACAGGGAATAATGTCCCTCCTCTTGAAAAAGGTATTCCGCTACATAAGTGCTTTGACCGTCCGGATGCGTGCTTTCCTTTTTCCATTGAAGCGAAGGAGTCAGTCTTTTGCCATCCCGAGTCAGAAATACCTCCGTATTTTCTGCAGCAAAGTTTTGATCCGTTACGCGAAAATAAGCTCTTCTCGGAACAGAAAAAACATTTCCGCGAATGGGCTGATTTTCGTCCATCTCTACAGAAATTTTCGGCTTTCGGCTATCCATTGCAAAAAGCAGACTTTCTCCCGTTTCGCTCGTATCGGTATGATTGTCCGCAAAATCCGCGGCATAGAGAACCAGCTCCAGAGCATTGCTTGGATTGTGCTGCGCTGAAATCGGGATCTCGCCCTGCCAATAGGAGATCGCCCTATCCTTCTCTCCCCGAAAAAGGATTCCGCTCTGCACGATTTTTCTTTGTCGGTTTCCATGCTCCAAAATCTCATATCGAATTTCCTTCAGTCCTGAAGCCCCTGCCTGCAAGGGCTCTTCCTTGACCTGAACGGAGCAGGTCACGTCGGCGGAATATAAGCTTCTTCCCTCAAAATGCCTGGAGGACTCGGGCATTTGCAGAAAAATACGAGGCTTTTCATGATCCACGACCAGAACATCGCTGACTGCATAAGCGGTGTTTCCCGCCTGATCGGAAAAGCGCACCGTCATCCGCCAGATGCCGGGAGCTCTCAATTCCGGAGGACTTCCCTCTTTCCATAGATCCTTGGACTCGATTTCCGCAAAGGAAGCTCCCGAATCCGATTCCTCAGATAAATTTTCAAGAAAATATTTGACGGAAATTTGAGGAGACAGGGCATCCTTTCCCTCCGTGGAAAATTTCCATCCGCTATGACGACATATCTCATGCTGATCGGTATCCGCCGTCCAGCTTTTTTTCTCCCCCGCATCATTTTCCGCAAGAAGAACGCCTTTCGGAGCTTCACGATCTATGATAAATTCAATGGGCTCTGTCCCGTTTTCGATATTTCCCGCAGCATCCGTGAACTCTGTCCGAATACGATACCTGCCATCCTTAAGAAAGTCTATGGCAGCTCTGTGTACCGATTCCCCTTCTTTCTCCGCCTTCTGCCATGCCGACCATTGCCATGCGTCTGTGAGCAGCTTGCCTTCGGCGTCCTTCGCTTCGATATGCACCTGTTGAAAAGCTTTCTCTCCCTGAAAATCCCACGTTTTATCCTTCACCTCAATCAGCATGGTTCGTTGTTCACAAAAGTATCGCTTTTCCAAAGGCGCCTGATCCGCAAACGAGATCTTCACCTGAGGCGGCGTTTTATCGAAAACAAAGCGTTTTTCGGTAGAGACGACTTCTCCCTTAGCATCCTCCGCCGAGAATTCCGCAATGACAGGATCCCCCTCCCAGTCTTCCGCCGACAGAATCTCCTCGAATTCTCTCTTAGGTTCTTCGGGCTCCTTCCATAATATTTTCTCCCGCAGCACCTTCTGCCCGCGTAATATCCGAAGCTTCATCGATTTCAAGGAGCTCTCTCCGGCATCCGCAACGAGCTTCAGCACGGCGTCTTCATGATAGAAATCCCCTTCTCCGGAATTATTGACCTGAATTTGAAGCCGGATCCTTGCGTTTTGCTCTATGACCTCCGCTTCTCCCGCAGCGCGTGTCCCCGTACCGAGAAAGACGCAAAAAATCCAGAAAAAAATCCACTTCCATATGCGGAAACGAGCACCTTTTCGTTTACAATTCATGGTATCCTCCCAAATAACCGACCTCCTTCTCCGGTTCCGTCGGCCTCTCCGCAGGACTCCAAGATGAAAAAAACAGCTCCTGCAGAACCTCAATCCTCTCTGTGTCTCTACGCTTCCGAATATCAAAGGAAGCTTTCTCCTCTCGGATATCAATGGATGGCGAAAGCAGCGCCGTTGCCTCGCTCTCTTTTTCGAATTGTGTTTTTTGCAGGAGCCCGGTCTCGAAAGCTCCCTTCATTTCGAATGCCTTTTGTCCGCTGAAGGGCTCGCATGGCGCTTCCGCAAAGCGTTCCTTCTGTTCTCCTTGGAACCGGGCCGCTTCTTTTTTGTATCGTCTTCCCGATAAAAT
>JALFST010000015.1 GCA_022779285.1 Peptoniphilaceae bacterium | reverse complement strand
ATCACGAAGCTTTATAAAAAGTTGTTGCATGAGATCGTATTCTCCGAGGATTGTACTTTCCCGGCAATAATTATTTTGGAATCGAATTGCTCTGCCCCTTCCTTTTCCCCTTGCCTCTCCCGATAATCACAATTCGCTCTGATATATTCATCCTCCGTGAATTTTTCATTTGTACAATGCCAACAGATTGCCGCATTATCACAAAAGTATGATGATCAGGCAAGGCTGTTCTGAGTTGTGATATCTTGTCAAAATGCCTGTATCCATTTTTCTCCAATCATCCGGCTTCGTCTGCACCGCTTACCTCTATCGCTGATCAATTTTATCAATTCTGTCACAGCTTCCCCTCTCATCGACAGTCCGTAAGGGCTTAAAAAACCGATGATCCGGACTTCTGTTGCCGCTTTTGTATCACGCATCGCAAAGTACGATCTATGTGTCGTAATACACAGGGACGGCATAAAAACTGCCCGGCATTTCTACCGGGCAGAAAAGCGGTTTCCGTTGTCTATCGGACAGGACTCCCCATTTTCTGAATTGTTTGGCTCTGTCATAATTATGACACGAGACCTTCCTGCAAAATCGACAGTCTGTTGACCGGAAACTCTTCTTCCGTGAATACAGTAAAAAACAGATTCGGTTTTCACGATAGCGTAATCACATCATCAAACTGTTTCTTCCGCTCATCGCTGAGATGATGACTTACTAAAAGAAGTGTCAAATTCGGATTTTCAATAAGAGCGCTCTCCACCGCGTCTGCATTGACTTGATCAAGCGCGCTCGTCCCTTCATCCACAAGCAGAATGCCTCTACGATGAATCAGGGCTCTTGCAATGGCAACTCTCTGCTTTTGACCTCCGGAAAGCTGAGATCCTTCTTCTCCCACCTGCGTCTCCAATCCTTGCGGCATTTGAACGAGATCTTTATCCAGTGCACTTTCTCGCACCGCTCTTTGGATCTCCTCTTCAGAAAAGTCCTCACCCAATACAATATTATCGCGGATGCTTCCTTGAAAGAGGAAAACATCCTGCTCTATATAACTCATCTCTTTTTGCAGAGTGTCCAAAGAATACTGCCTTGCATCTTCTCCATCAATCAACACCTTTCCCTCATAGTCGGGAATCCAACCTAACAGGATTTTCAGTAAGGTCGATTTTCCGGATCCTGAAGGACCCACAATGGCATATTTCTTTCCTACATCAAATTGATAGGAAAAGTCATGAAAGACCTCTTTCTCTCCATAGCGGAAATTCAAATTCTGAACGGTAATATTTTTTTGAACCGCCGGCAAGTCCTTGGTTGCCGTGTTTGCTTTTTCTTGTATAGAGATCGTCTCAAAATACGGCTTCGAAGCTGCAAGCGACAGCCGGCTGCTCGTAATCGTGCGAAATGCATTGGTGATGCCTGCTGTCAAATTGCTTGCACTGGCAACCGCTCCGATTGGAACTTGTCCTGCGACGGCAAGAAATACCGTCACTACCTGTTGTAAAATCTGCAATGCAATACTGAGATACCCTGTTGCACATCCAAAGTAATTTTGAACCTTTGCCAATCGGCAATTCGCATCTTCTATCTCATTGCTCGCTTCATCTCCTTTATGGATAAAGCGGCGGGTGCGTCCGAAGGACCGAAGAACATCCAATCCCATGAGCAGGTCCTTCAGCTTGCTCATGCCTCGCGCTTCCGCCTCGGCGCTCTTTTGTCCCAGCTCAGTCATCTTCTTCATAAATAAATTCGGAAAAAAGGCCATAATAACAGCGCAGACCAGAGCCACCAGAAGTAAGATACGATTCAAAAGAAAGAGGACAACAATACAGCTCACCAGCATGGAAATTTCATTCACCGTGTTGAAAAAAGGCGTCCACGCCATTGCGTTGATCTGCTTGATGTTATTCGTTAACCATGACAAATACTCGCCCCGATCCTTACTATGAAATTCCGCCGGATGTTTGCTTTCCAATGTCAGAAACAGATCATGACGAACTTTGTTGTCCAGCTCCATCTTCGCTTTCGCTTCCGCTCCTCCGGACCACGCTGCAAAACTGAGATAGACCGCATATCCCAGAAGGCTGAATCCGGACCATATCAAGAAGCTGCGTACGCTCAGATGAAATGCCGCCTGAAACATTTCCACCATCAAGAGCTGAATCACCGCATATGCCGCCTGAGCGATGAGGCCCAGTATACAAGGGACGGCGACCGTGCTCAAATTTTGTTTTATGTAGTGCGACATATCTTTCTCCTTTCCGTACACACCATAAACTCACAACCTAAATCGGTTGATAAAACCTTTCCCATATAAAAATCATGATCAATAAAAGAATGAGAATCCCAACAGATACGCCCATTCCTGTTTTTGCATAGGTAAGCAGCTTCCAATGAAGCTCTATCTCTTTTCTTTTATAATCCTCGATTCTTTTTAAATAAGAAAGAATCGAACTGAAGTCCAGCGTTTGACCCTGATCTCCTATCTCCTCTTCATAAAGCTGAGAATTGAAAACTCCTTTTCAAAAAGTATCCTCTTTACGCATTGCAATTCAAGCAACAATTATCAACATTTTGTATCATTCCCGCGTCATTTCTCAAAATTATAATAGTTTTTCATCCTTTTTTACAATATTCGTATTCAATTTTTTCACTTTACTTTTGTCTTCTGAAAAAATGCTCCCTTTATAACAATGGACGCATCCGTCAAAACCCGGCAGGCCTTCGTCATCGTAGGTACGGCATCCATCAAAGCACTTCAATCTTCTTGAAGGCCCCATTTTGCGTCCATACTCTAAAATGCACAAATAGTCAACGCCGTAGGCGATATGGATATCGCCTGCCAAGCCTCCATCTTTTTTCTGAAATGTCAATACTACATGGATCAGCGCGAATAGGCTCGCTGCAGATTCCAAAACAATCCACATAATAAGTCTCCTGTTCATTTTTGTACCGTGTGCAGGGCATATGATGCGAAAGCTTGTTGTTTTTCTCAGGCTTCTTCATCAAGACAACCCCCGTTGACGGCAATGGCGACAACCCGAAATTTCGATATCGCCGAACAAAATGCTCAAGTCTGATCCGCTCCTCTCGAAGCACGCCAAAAGCCGAAGAAATTCCTCCAAAATGAACAGGATGCTCCAATCGAAAAGCATGATTCATGATGCAGATTCTTCTTTCATTCTATTGTGTCAAAAGAAAGAAACGATGGAGATATTTTTTCCTTTCCGATTCGGATAACCCAGAGGGAAACCATCTGTCAGAAAACGGATGGAATAAAAGCCGGATTTCAGCGAAGGTGCTGAAATCCGGCTTCTTCCTCTTTTCCGCCTTTCGGCCTTACTTTCCGTACTCATTGCAAAAGCATGATCCGAAGCGCATTTGCCAGGCAGATCAGGGTCACTCCCACATCGGCAAAGACCGCAAGAAACATCGGCGCGATTCCGAAACCTGTCAAAAGCATCGCAATCACCTTCACCCCGATGGCAAAGACGATATTCTGGTAGGCTACCCGCATCGTCCGATTCGCCAGTGTTTTCGCAGACGCGATGTGATCCGTCTGATCATCCATCAGCACGATATCCGCAGCTTCAATCGCCGCATCGGAGCCGATGCCTCCCAAAGAAATGCCCACGCTGCTGCCAGCCAATACCGGTGCATCATTCAGGCCGTCGCCCACAAAAGCTGTGGCAACGCCCCGGTCGATCTCCTGCCGCACCCATTGCAATTTATCGGCCGGCAATAAACCGCCCTTTGCTTCATCCACGCCGATCTCCTCACCCACTTGATTGACTACGGCGCTCGCATCGCCCGAAAGCATCACCACACGGTGCAACCCCGCGCTTTTCATCCGGTGCACCGCATCCGCCGCACCCTTTCGCAGGGTATCTGCAATTTCGATGCGACCTAAGATCTCCGCCTCCGGCTCCAGCCTTGCAATATAGATTTCCGTGCCGGAAAATTCCTGCAAATCCTCAGAGAAGAAAGTAAGAAATGTTCCGGGATCCAGTTGATTTTCTTCAAGAAAACGACGACTTCCCGCAATGAATACCCCTGAGGAGCCCTTTGCTCGCATTCCGCGTCCTACGATCTCATGAATATCCTCAAAATGATATTGCGCAGATTTCTTTTGTCCCGTTTTTTTCCGAATGGCCTCTGCAATCGGATGTGTCGCACCCGCTTCAATTGCAGCGGCGAGAAATAAAAGCTCCTCCTCCGATATGCTCCGTGCCTGCACCCTCTGCACGGAAAATTCTCCCGTGGTCATCGTTCCGGTCTTATCAAGAGCAATTTGAGAAACCTTTGCGAAACGCTCCAATACATCGCCGCCCTTCATGAGGATGCCCCTCTTTGCACCGGCTCCCATACCGGAAATAAAAGTCATGGGAACCGCAATGACAAAAGCGCAGGGACATGCCACAACTAAAAAGCTGAGCGCGCGGTGAAGCCAGATCAAAAAGGATTGCTGTAAAATCAACGGAGGCAGAATCGCCCATAGAATCGCCAGAATCACGACAATGGGGGTATATTTCTCGGCGAAGCGGGTCATAAAGGATTCTGTGGGAGCGCGATGCTCCGTCGCCTCTTCAAAAAGAGCGATGATTCGGGAGGCTGTCGAATCCTCCGCCACAGCATCGCAGCGCATCAAAAATCTTCCCTGACCGTTGAGGGCTCCGGACAATACCGAGGCGCCCTCCTCGATCGAAACGGGCATGGACTCCCCGGTAAGCGCGGCAACGTTTAACGTGGAAATGCCGGAGATCACGGTTCCGTCGACCGGGACTCGTTCTCCCGAGCGAATTTCCAAAACGGCTCCGACAGGGACCTCCTCGACATCGACTTCCGTGCGCTGTCCTGTTTTTTCATCATAAAGATAGGCAAGGGGAGCCTGCATTTCCATGACGGAGGTGACCGTTTTTCTCGAGTAATCTGTCGCACGCTCCTGCAAGGCTTCCCCGATTTGATAGAGCACCATAACCATGGCGGCCTCCAACGGCTCGCCCAATGCCACGGCGCCCAGCGTCGCCGCAGTCATGAGGAAATGCTCCCCGATTGGCTTGCGATGAATCAGGCGTACCCATGCCGCCTTCATCACATCAGCCCCGGCCAAAAGCCATGCCGCGAGCAGGATTCCTGTCGTCACCCATGCAGGCAGCACCGTCTGCCGATTCTCCAGAAAATGCCCGGCAATTCCCAGAATCGTGAGAACAGCGGCTGCCGCAATTCGCCTCTCCTTCGATTTCATCTCTCTCCTCACATCCCAACATTCCAACATCCGCTGACTGCGGATCGATTATTTTACAACGATATCCGGATCATGGATTTGCGCGATCCTCTGAAGCTGCGCACGATCCGGCTGCGCTTCCGCAGATTCCGTTTCCACGGTAAGACGGCGCATTACAAAATTGACGGCAGCCGTCTGCACTCCCGGCAGGCGAGATACCTCACGTTCAATTTCCGCCGCGCATTCTCCGCAGCAAAGCCCTTCCAATGTATATTTCTTTTTCATAGATCCCCATTTCTCTTTTCAGATTCCTTTACTGAAGGTTGCCCGCTTCCTGAATATGTGTGACCCCTAAATCAAAAATTTCCTCCACGTGCTCATCCGATAGACGATAAAAAATAAATTTTCCCTGTCTCTCCTTTCTCACCAAATTGTGACCGCTCAGAATTCGCAATTGATGCGATACCGCGGAATCGGACATTCCCAAATGAGAGGCGATCGCGCCCACATTGAGCGGCTCTCTTCGCAGCAGAGCAATGATATGCATTCTGGTCGCATCTCCGAATACCGAAAAAAAATCGCTCAATTTCCACATGAATTCGCTATCCTCGCAGAGCAGACGATCCGTTGGTTTCTTCTTTTCCATCCGGTACTCCTTTATATTTTTTATATTTGATCATTTTCACAATTGTTCAAGTGTTTAATTAAATATACCTCTTCCCTGTGGAAACGTCAAGAGGAATAAAAAAAACCGATCGAAAATCGATCGGCTTTCTCAGAAACGCAGGACGTTAAACAGGAATCACCAGCTCTCCATGCTCCACGTCCGCTACCGCCGTGATAAATTCAAGACCCGGCATGCATTCCGTAAGATCCTTTTCAATTCGTGCCAGAGCCTCCAAACGCATCCTCTCCGATGTGTATTCATTGCCCTGAATGATGAAAATCGCATTTTTTGTATTTTCATCAAATTTGTAATTTTCACCATCGCGCACACCCATCCACGCCATGATCCCCTTCGCATCCCGATACAGATAATCTGTAGGCGCCACATGCTTGGGCGTGGATAGAATCGGAAAAAAAGTATCCTCTTTTTTGCTCACGGTAAACTCCACATACCGGCTGACCTTATCAAAATCGTGTCCTCCGATGGCCAGCAGGGAATGCAGCGATTCCACATTATAGATGTCCACAATGCTGTTCACATGCGGCATTGCTCCGCGTCTGCGAATATTTTGAATAAGCGCCGGCACCGTGGGCGGATTTTTTTTGATGCTGCGCCCCACCCGCTGCATCATTTCCATATAGCCTCTTGTCGTGGGATGCTGAAGAATAACGTCCAGATCGCACTCCATCGCCCATTTCTCCCACTCTTTTTTCTTTGCCGAAAGCCGCTCCGTGAGCTTCGCCTGAGGATCCACATTCTTAGCGATCCCCACCACAACACTCTCGATACCAAGCTCCTTCATGCCGGCATCCAAACGAATAATCATTCCTGATCCTTTCCGGGTTTCATCCCCTTATGCTGATCTTTTTTTCTGTTCTTCCGCTCATCTGTCGACTCCGAGAGCTCCGACTGTATTTCGCGGAAAGCCTCCCGATACCGATCGGAGCGTGCCGAAGGATTTCTGCGAAAGATCTTTTGAGACCTTTTTTGGCCATCCTGTTTCAGCCAATGGAAATCGCTCTCGATTTTTTCCGCTTTTTTCCGAAGCTCCTCCAGCTTTTGCAGGAACTGCGTTAAGCGAGTCTTCTCCTCGGCAGAACGAACGGCTTCCGATTGCAACCGTATTTTCTGCGCATATCCGCGCATCCGCTCGCTCAGAGATAAGAACGGCTCCCCGTTTTCACGAAGAAGCCTCTCATTGCGGCGCTCCCATTTTCGAACCGCAAATTCCTGCTCGGCCTCACGAATCGCTTTCTGGAAATCCTCCTTCATCGTGACAACACCGGAGGAAATCTCTCCGAATTTTTCCTTTAAGGCGACAGCCGCGGCATTGTTTTCCGTAAGGGAGCGCAGAAGCTTCTTGAGATCCAGCGCATCTCGGACAGAAAGCGTCGCATCGATCACAAATGCTACAAGCAGGAATTGCGCAAGAGGCTCCACAATCCATGTCGGCACCCGCAAAAGAATTTTTTCTACCGGACGGTGTAAAAAGCGCACCATGAGGATGGAAAAAATTCCCCAACCGACGGATGCATAGAGACAGATATAGCCATGGAAATTGAGAAAATGCGTAGAATAATCCCAGTAGCGCATGCCGAAAATTTTCTCCATCATATATCCCGTCGCCAGCTCCAGGAGGGTCGCCCCCGTCATGCCGAGGAGAAACACCAGCGGCAGACTTGCGCGCACCGGCAGGGTAATCCACAATACCGTCACCGCGCCGAATCCATAGATCGGAATCCATGGACCATATAAAAAACCGCGGTTGATCCACTTTTTCTCGGTGAAGGAAACAAGGGAACATTCCCAAATCCAACCGAGAAAAGCGTAAAAATAAAAAAGCAGCATCCATTGAAATATTGTATAGCGCATCTTGACTCCTATGATTCCTTGATGCTCCTCGTTGCAAGAAAGGTAGGAATGTTCGGTTCCTGCAAACGGCCTTCTCCATTGGGATCTTCATAAAGTGCGGTCAGACGAAATCCCGCCTTCAGCTGTCCCCCGATCTGCTCCTCCAGACTGTGCGAAAATGGAATGCCTCCATCCGTTTTCCGCAGCTGTCTCATCTGATCAGGATTTTGAAGCGGATGGTACAGCAGCGAATTCACAATCTCCCTTTCCTCTTCATCATCAAAAAGATAGTTCATCGAATTGTCAAGCCCGGCCAAAAGAACACCTCCCTTTTTTAAGATCCGATAACATTCCTGCCAAATGGGAATCACCTCCTCAACATAACAATTGGACACCGGATGAAAAATCAGATCAAAGCTCTCATCGGAAAAGGAACCTGTCTTGTCATATCCGTTCTCACAACGGAAAGAGAATGTCCTTCCCGCTCCGCAACCTCTCTTTCTCCTGGAAGCTGTTCTTCGGAGGAATCCAATACCGTACACTTGGCTTCTGCCGCTTGAAAAATCGGCATTTGCTGACCTCCGCCGCTTGCAAGCCCCAATACTTTTTTTCCGCGCAAATCTCCAAACCATTCTCTCGGCACAGGCCGTGTCGGTGTCAAAAGCACCTCCCATACTCCCTCTTTGGCACGAAGAAAGATTTCATGATCAATCGGTTTTCCCCACTGCCATCCGTCCTTCACCCAACGGTCAATTGTTTTTGCATTTTCCTCTTGATAATCCATTTCCTTCTCCGTTTTCACAGGTGCTTTTACGCCCTGCTTTTCTTCTTCGCTGTTCTGTTATTGTAATCTACTCTCCGTCTCCGTGACAAGAAGGATTCCGTGTCAAAGTTTTTCAACTTTCCTTGTTTTTTACTTTGTTCCGGCATCAAATAGGTATATAATTATTGTTAGTTACATAATAAACAATATTGGAGGTTTTTATGGCATTAAAAAAAATAGTTGTCGCAGGCGGCGGTGTTCTCGGAAGCCAAATCGCCTTCCAGTCCCGGTTCAGCGGATTTGATGTGACCATCTGGCTCCGCAGCGAAGGCTCGATCGGACGCACACAGCCGAAGTTGAATCAGATACGCGATCATTATCTTGAGGATCTGGAGAAAACCAAATCCCTCATCGGTAACCCAATGGGAGAATTCCTCTACCCCCGCGCACTCATCCGGGATTTCCAATCGGTAACACCCGAGCAAATCGATGCGCTGAAAAAACGCACAGAGGAAACGCTGACCTCGATCAAGCTTGAGCTCGACATGAAAAAGGCCTTTGCCGATGCTGACCTCGTCATTGAAGCCATGTCGGAAAATCCTGAGCAAAAAATCGCCTTCTATGAAAAGCTGGCTCCTTATCTTCCCGAAAAAGCCATTCTTTGCACCAATTCCTCGACGCTTTTGCCCAGCACCTTTGCAGAGTATACAGGACGTCCCGAAAAATATCTGGCCTTGCACTTCGCCAATGAGATTTGGAAGCACAACACCGCCGAGGTAATGGGACATGCCGCAACGGATCCGGAAATCTACAAACAGGTTTCTGAATTTGCCGCACAAATCGGCATGGTGCCTCTTGAGCTCCACAAGGAACAGCCCGGATATATTCTCAATTCGCTGCTCGTTCCCTTCCTTAACGCCGCACAGGGACTTTGGGTTAACGGAGTAGCCGATCCGGCAACCGTGGATCTTACATGGAAGCTTGCTACAGGCGCTCCCGCAGGTCCTTTCCAGATTTTGGATATTGTAGGCCTTACAACGCCGTACGAAATCATCAATCACAATCCGGAGGTCAAAACTCCCGGAACCACGCCTTACAAGATCGCTCAAGCGCTCAAGGCAAAGATTGACAAGGGAGAACTCGGTGTCTCCGCAGGGAAAGGCTTCTACGATTATAAAAAGTAAACACGGAAAAATACTGTATTTTTTTGAAGGGCACCCCCTTCCCCAACTTGCGGGAAGGGGGTGCTTCTGCGTTCCATAGACGAAAACCGGCATTATAAAAAGCTTGACATAGTGACACTATGTCATTATACTGTTTTTCGTAATGACACCGTGTCATCGAGAGGAGATCCTATGCCGAAGTCAACCTTTTTCAATTTGCCGCCGGAAAAACAGGAATGTATCCGGCGCGCACTGATTTCCGAGTTTGAGACGCATCCGCTTGCAGAGGCGAGCGTAAAGCACATCGTCGAAACGCTGGGCATTGCACGAGGGAGCTTTTATCAATATTTTGAGGATTTAACAGAAAGCTATTTCTATATTCTGGAGCAGGAAACCACCGAGCTCCACACCCTTTTTGCAAAGCTCATGCAGGAGAGCGATGACGCCGGGAGCGCGCTCGACGCCTTTGGACCGCGTGTCGCGGAGGAGCTGTTTGATCCCCTGCGCATCTCGCTCTATCGATCGCGATACCTCGGATGGACTGCCGAACTCGAAGGAAAATGGAACGAGTATTTAGAAAAAAATCAAGATCCGGCACGCAAAAAATTTCGCCGAAGTGAACAGCTGCTCTTCATGAAGGCCGTGGTACATGACCTGATCCTGCGCAGCTTTACGGAAAATTGGAGCAAGAAAGAATTTTTAGAGCATTATCGCCGGCATGTAATCTGGCTGAAGGGAGGCATTGTATGATGCATGTTATGGAACCCCTGTTTGATGTCGCCTACCTGGTCCTCGTCATCGGATTGGGCCTTCGTCTTTTATTGGAGGAGTCTTCCCGTGCACGAAGATTCGGCATGATGGCCATCGTGCTCGGAGCCGGTGACGCCTTTCACCTGATCCCGCGCATTCTCGCGCATCTCACGCCAAATGGCTTTGCCGAATATGCCGCTCTGCTTTCGTGGGGAGAGCTGGTGACGAGCATCACCATGACGTTCTTTTATCTGCTTTTCTTCGCTTACTATCAGGAAATGAGCGGCGACCGAATTCCCGCGAAGAAACATATGATTCAGGCACTTGCGGCCGCCCGCATCGTTTTCACGCTTCTCCCGCAAAACGAGTGGGGTACTGCGGGAAATTATACCTTCGCACTTCTGAGAAATGTACCGTTTTTAATCATGGGCCTTCTGCTCATCCGGTGGACATGGCAGACCCGGTCCTTCAGCGGACTTGAGCATGCGGCAGAGCTTATTTTCCTGAGCTTTCTCTTCTATGTGCCTGTCGTGGCCGGCGCACGCTTCGTGCCGGTTCTCGGCGTATTCATGATCCCGAAAACCCTGGCCTATGTCGCTCTCGTCGTTTCGGGCTTCCGGCACTATATTCGGGGTCTGACACCATCTCATCTCCTGAAAACCGCCATTGTCTTTCTGATTATGGGTCTTGCCGGCGGCGTCTTCTACCGGGAGCTTACAAAAGCGCTCGGCTGGACAAGCCCCACGTCTCTCGGCCTTGTGCACCCGCACTCGATCATGCTCGGATTCGTTTTGATGCTGATCCTATATCTTCTTCTCCGCGATCGCGCGCCTGCCGAGCTTGCCTCCATCCGGCGCCCGCTTCGCATCTATCAGACAGGACTCGTCTGGACCATTGTCGGTATGCTGGTTCGCGGCATCGCCACCATGACCGCGGATGGCATCTCCCTATTTCCCGACGCCGCCCTCTCCGGCATTGCCGGTATCGGCCATGTATTCCTCGGAGCCGGCCTCGTCTCCCTCTTCGTGATTCTGACTCGTCAAAAAACCGCCCCTTCCGTTTGAAGGGGCGGTTTTTTGAATCTGTAACAAATGGAGGAAGGCTCTGAAAATCCGGCGGCAACCGAGCTGCCTTGCAGGAGGATCCTCCGAGCCGCTTTTACTCCTGAACCTGCTTTGCCCAGGAAAAAGAGCGATCGATGGCATACTGCCAGTTGCGATCCAGACGATTGCGTTCCTCCACACTGATTTCCGGCAAAAAGACACGATCCTCCTTCCAAAGCCCCTGAAGCTCCTCCTGCGACCAGAAGCCTGTGGCAAGTCCTGCAAGATATGCGGCTCCGAGAGCTGTTGTCTCCAAAACCTTGGGGCGTCGCACCTCTACTTGAGACATATTGGCCTGAAATTGCATTAAAAAATTATTGGCGACAGCTCCGCCATCCACACGAATGTTTTTCAGCGGAGTCCCGAGGTCATTTGCCATCGCCTGCAGCACATCATTGGATAGAAATGCCTGAGCCTCCAGTGTGGCTCGAATAATATGGTATCGGTTCGTACCTCTGGTAATGCCTACAATGACGCCTCTGGCAAAGGGATCCCAATAAGGCGCTCCGAGTCCGGTAAATGCCGGCACCACGTATACCCCGCCCGTGTCCGGAACACGGGTCGCATAATATTCGGTATCCTCTGCGGAGTCCACGATCCGCAGCTGATCGCGCAGCCACTGAATCGAAGAGCCGGCTACAAAAATGGAGCCTTCCAGAGCATAGGTGACTTTTCCCGGTTCGAGTCCCCATGCAATCGTAGTCAGCAATCCGTTTTTCGATCGGACGGCCTTGTTTCCCGTGTTCATCAAAAGAAAAGCGCCTGTCCCATAGGTGTTTTTCGCTTCTCCTTCTGTAAAGCAGGTTTGTCCGAAAAGTGCGCACTGCTGATCTCCCGCAGCTCCTGCGATCGGAATCTCCCGATTTGCGATGATTGCCTTGCCGTAATCACCGGAAGACGGCAGAATCTTTGGAAGCATCACCTCGGGTATCCGCAAAAGCTCGAGAATTTCGCGATCCCATTCCAGGGTATGGATATTGAAAAGCATGGTGCGGGAAGCATTGGAATAATCGGTGCAATGTCTGGCGCCCCGTGTCAGCTTCCAAATCAGCCAGGTGTCGATTGTGCCGAAGAGAAGCTCTCCACGCTCCGCACGCTCCTGTGCTCCCTCCACATGGTCAAGAATCCAGCGAATTTTGGTGGCTGAAAAATAGGGATCCACGATGAGGCCGGTTTTCTCTCGAATCATCTTGTTGTATCCGTCCTCAGTCAGCTTTTTCGCCATCTCGGCCGTGCGCCGGCATTGCCAGACAATCGCATTGCAGATGGGCTCTCCCGTCTCCTTATCCCAGACAACGGTCGTTTCTCTTTGGTTGGTGATGCCGATTCCGCAAATGTCCCCGGGTTCGATATTGAGCTTTGCCATAGCCTCCATAATGACGCCGATTTGCGTGGACCAGATTTCCTTGGGATCATGCTCAACCCACCCCGGCTTCGGAAAATACTGTGTAAACTCCTTTTGCGCTACAGCTTGAATATTGCCCGCCCGGTCAAATAAAACACATCGATTGCTTGTGGTTCCCGCGTCCAAGGCCATAATGTATTTTTGCATTTCTCCCACCTTTCCCTCAAAACCGTTCTCAGATTCTGTCACGGTTTTTGGTAGCTACGATATCCACGCCGGTGCCTGCTACATTGTGCAGGAGAACATCTCCGATCTTTACCGGCGCCGCCGCTCGGATTTTTTGAATTTCCCGCATGACATCTCGTATCATCGGCTTCGGAACCGGCTCTTTGGTTTTTACCGATACCAGCGGTGACCGTCCTCCGTCCAGATGCACGGTCGAGCAAAGAATCCTCCGAGGATCCTTTACCTCCTGCGTTGCATAAATTTTACCACGATTACACGAATTGCCTTTTAAAGAAAGCAAATTTCCTTCCTCATCGACTTCTGCGGTCAGCGCACACCCCACGGGGCAATTGATGCAAGTTAATTCCTTGATTTTCATATCAGTCCTCCACTCGGATCTCAATACGATGCGGATTCAGACGCATCACATCCTCTTTTTTGAGAGGCACCTGCTCCATTTGTCCCGGAGCGAGCGCATGCTTTTTTTTGGAATAGACCCGTTCTCCATCCAGATAAACCGCTACCGATTTTCTTTGCATCAGGCGGCGCACGCGAAAGCTGATCTTGACCTCATCCGCCATGGTCTGCGGATAGATCCTTTGCGGAAGCGTATAATTGACCGCTTCTCCCGCCTCGATCGGAATCGCCTCACCTGCCGGCTCATCCAAGGCGCCTTGAATATAAAGCGCCGCATTGCGCCCGGCAATTTCCGCCTCCTCCGATACATTATCCACCAGATCATGAACATGCAATACATTGCCGCAGGCAAAAATCCCCGGGACATCCGTCATCCAGCGGTCATTGACAACGGCTCCCCGCGTTTTGGGATCCATGCTCATGCCCATATTACGCGAAAGCTCGTTTTCAGGAATCAATCCCACGGAAAGGAGTACCGTATCGCATTCCACGAAACGCTCCGTGCCGGATATGGGCTGCATGCGCTCATCCACCTGTGTCAGCCATACCCCCTCGACACGATCCCTGCCGATGACCTTGGAAATGGTCGTGTTGAAATAAAGCGGGATCTCATAATCATCCAGACACTGCACGATATTGCGCTTCAGCCCGCCCGAAAAAGGCATGACCTCCGCCACACATTGCACCTCTGCACCTTCCAATACCATGCGTCTTGCCATAATCAGTCCGATATCTCCCGAGCCTAAGATCACGACACGATGCCCCGGCATATACCCCTCGATGTTGATGAGACGCTGGGCGGTGCCCGCCGTATAGATTCCCGCCGGTCTTTGTCCCGGCGTATTGAGTGCGCCGCGAGGACGTTCCCTGCATCCCATCGCCAGGATGACGGCCCTGGCCTGAATCGTCTCCAGCCCCACGGCCTTCCCCATAATTGTAATCTCTTTTTCCGCATTCATATCGATTACAATGGTGTTGAGAAGCACGTCAATGTCTCTTTTTTTCACCTCATCAATATATCGCTGCGCATATTCCGGCCCCGTCAATTCCTCATGAAAATGATGGACGCCGAAACCGTTGTGAATGCACTGATTGAGAATCCCGCCCAGCTGCACATCGCGCTCAATAATCAGGATGCTGCGCACTCCGGCATCATATGCCTCAACAGCCGCCGCGAACCCTGCCGGCCCGCCTCCGATAATGGCTAAATCCACTTGTTTCATCGCGTCCTCCTACTTCGTTCTGCCGGTCAAAAGATAGGCGTTCATGCCTCTCTTGGTAATCTCTTCTTTTTCCACCTGAAGCTCTCTCGCTAAAATGTCGATCAGATGCGGCATGCAGAATCCGCCCTGGCACCGTCCGGATGTCGCTCGAACACGCCTTTTCAGTCCGTCCAGCGTTTTTGCGCCGATCGGACGATGAATCGCCTCCAAAATCTCCGCTTCTGTCACTCGTTCACAGCGACAGATGATTTGCGCATAATCGGGATTCTTCTGAATCAATTTTTTCAGCTCCTCGCGAGGAAGCTCCCGCGTATGCGTAATGCCCTTGCGTTTGCTTTTGAAATTCGAATTTTCCGGCAGACGGAGTTTTTTCTGCGCCAGATCCGCCATATATTTGCCGATTGCCGGCGCGGAGCTCAATCCGGGAGATTCCACCCCGATGCAGTCGAAGAAATTCTCCTCGGACTCCTCAAGTATGAAGTCGTCTCCCTTGTCATGTGCACGCAATCCGGTAAATGAGGTGATCACCTGATGATACGGGATTGCCTGAATCATCTCCGCAGTGCGCTCCCGAATCCTGTCGAGATCCTTTTTTGTCGTCTCCAGCTGACGCTTGTCCGAGATGAATTCCGCAGTGGGGCCTAAGAGAATGTTATCGTGCGTGGTCGGTGCAACTAAAACGCCCTTTCCCTTGTCCGAGGGCAGATCGAAAATCACATGATTCACAATCCCGAAGGCATCTCGATCCAGGAGCATATATTCTCCTTTGCGAGGATAGATGGAGCGATACGAATCGCTGACCATGTTGTGAATACGATCCGAGAACAATCCCGCCGCATTGATGATCGCCCGCGCTACATATGTATCATTCTGTGTCGTGCATCGCCATCCCTCTTCCGTGCGGACAATGCCGATGACCTTTTGGAAAAACTTGAATGCGACCCCGTTCACATTGGCCTGTTCGGCAAAAGCGATCGTCATTTCAAACGGATCCACAATGCCCGCTTCACTGCAATAAAGCGCCGCGACCACATCATCGGCTACATTAGGCTCCATTTGCAGAAGCTCGTCCCGCTCGACAATGCGCAGCCCGGGCGTATGATTTTCGATGCCCTGCTGATAGAGCCTTTCCAAGCGGGGACGCTCCGCTTCGCTGTGACATAAAACAAGAGATCCTATTTTCTTATAAGAAAAATCCAGTTCCTTCGACAATTCCTCCATCCGGTCCATGCCGGCACGGTTCATAATTGCCTTCATCGATCCGGGAACCGCATCATAGCCTCCATGCGCAATCCCTGAATTGGCCTTGCTCGTTCCTTCTCCCACATCGCCCTGCTCTTCCAATACCAGAAAATTGCCCTGATATCGAGAAAGATGATAGGCGATGGAGCATCCCGTCACTCCGGCGCCGATCACAATCGCATCATATACTCTATCCAAGATTTCGCTCCTTTCCTCCGCAAAAAAAGAGCGCACAAAAACAATCATGTTTTTGCCCGCTCTTCTCTCAGTGGCGTATTCATTTTTTTCATCATACAATATTTTCGAACTTCTGTCGAGTCCTGATCGCGTTTTTTATGAACCGCACTATAGTATTGTCAAACATTTGTGACAAGAAAGCAATTTAATAATATTTTTCAAAGGCTATTTTGATTATCATGGACAGGATGATATTTGTATTTTATTTTAGAGGTTATTCTGTATTTGGATAACTTCTCTTATAGAATATAGAATACAACACCCTTCAATACTTTGCAGTTATTGATTTTATCATTCGAAACATTTCACCTGATTTCTTCATACCTCATGTAACACTTCCATGACTTCAAATTTATCCGCACCGATTTCAGCTTCTCATTTATCAAGTAAATAAATGCTATCGTAGTTGCCCCTGTCACAGGCGCCCCTAAAGGCTCAGGAAAAAACCGATGATGAGCGCTTCTATTGCGACTATCGATATTTTTATATCCATCGCATACATTACCGCTTGTTTCTCTTCAGCTTTTCACTTTGGCAGAAGCTTCGAAACCTTTGCTGTTATTGCACTCTTTTCCTCTATCATGATTCTGGCATGAGAATTCGAAGACAAATCCTGCAACATCGGCAAAACACCCCTGAGTTTTTCACCGGAGCTTATCCGGCTGTCTGCGCCGCGCTCTTTTCCAGAATAAAAAATCTCTCATACCATACGAGAAAAACCAGCACGGTATAGATCTGACGACCGTAGTTCCTCTTCCCTTCAAAATGCAGATCCAGCATGCGGTTGATTTCTCCGATATTGAAAAATTCTCCTGCATAATCCGCGTTGAAATATTTCTTCACAAAATCGTAATATTTCTTCTCACGGAACCACAGCCGCACCGGAACGGGGAAGCCCTTCTTGCGGCGTTTGAACCACTCGGCAGGGATCCTGAATTCGGAAGCCTTGCGCAAGACATATTTCGTCGTGCCGTGAGCAATCTTCTGATCCGAGCCGATGCCCTCGCCCACGCGCATCACCTCCCTGTCCAGAAATGGTACGCGGAGCTCAATGGAGTGTGCCATGCTCATCTTATCGGCTTTCTGCAGGATATCCCCCTCAAGAAAAAGCTTCAGATCCAAATACTGCTTCTTGGTGAGATCATCCTTGTCCTGTACCTTCTGATAAACCTCCTGCGCAATTTCAAAGGCTCCCTTGGCATTTTTGTATTTCTCCCGAAGTACACGATCCGCCCGGCGTTCCTCGAAGACGAGTGCCTCGCCCACAAAGGTTTCTTCGACGGGAAGCCCCGCCTTCATCAAACGCGTTCTTCCCTTAAAATCAGGAAGTACACGTGCTATACGTGCGATGATACCGCGCAAAAATTTCGGGATGTGCTTGAGGGTGCGCTGAATCGAGTCCTCATCATACCAAATGTACCCGCCGAAAATCTCATCGGCACCCTCGCCGGAGAGCACGACGGTGACCCCGCTGTCACGCACGAGCTTGGCGAGAAAATAGAGCGGAAGTGCAGAAGGATTCGATTCCGGCTCATCCATATGATATTGAATTTCAGAAAGCTTGCCGAAGCAGTCATCTCCGGTGATGATGCGCTTCACGTTTTCGATCCCCAGGATTTCGGAAAGCTCGCTCGCCTGCGTCGTTTCGTCAAATGACTCCTGTCCGAATCCCACAGAGAAGGTTTTATCCGGCATCAGGCAGGCGGTAATATAGCTTGAATCAATGCCTCCGGAGAGAAAGGACGCATAGGGCACCTCGGCATGCTTGTGCACAAGCACCGAGTCATCAATCACGTCCCGAATCCGTTGTACATTTTCCTCTAAAGGTCTCTTTTCGTCCTCAAAATGCACATCCCAGTATTCTTCTGTGGTGAGCCTTCCGTCCGCAAAAGTCAGAAAATGGCCGGCGCGCAGACGCTTCACACCCTTGAAAAAAGTCTCCTCGGGCTGTGCAGAATATTGAAAGGTAAGATAGGGCTTTAACGCCTTTTCGTTCACGGCTTTTACAAAGTCCGGATGATCCAAAAAGGATTTGATTTCCGATGCAAACATGAGACAGTTTTCGCCGTCCTTTTGATATTCATAGTAATAAAGCGGCTTGATTCCGAATGGATCACGTGCCGCAAAGAGCGTCTTTTTTTCACGATCCCAAATGCAAAATGCAAACATGCCACGCAGATGATCCAGCAAAGCTCGCCCATACTCACAATATCCGTGAATCAGTACCTCACTGTCCGTGTTGCTTTGAAATTCATATCCTTTTTTCTCAAGCTCCGCTCGAATTTCCTTGAAATTGTAGATTTCCCCGTTAAAAACGAGCACCTTCTTGCCGTCATTGCTGTAAAGCGGCTGCAGTCCCGCTGTGGAAAGGTCAATGATGCTCAGTCTGCGAAAACCCAGAGCCGCATTTTCATCACAAAACCTGCCGCCCATATCCGGACCGCGATGTACGATGCGATCCATCATCTTCTCTATTATTTTTTCTTTTTCCGTATTGTGATCGATAAATCCTACAAATCCGCACATAATATCCCCTGTACTTCTTTTCATCTCAAAGATGATCAATTCGATTTCATTTGCGGGAACATTATATCACACCCGATCTTTCTTGTTTTCCTCAAACATGCTCTTTGCAAAAAAACCGCGCAGCAGACGTCCTGCGCAGCGCATCCCTTATGAGAAAGTGCGGAAGGATCTTTTACAATATCGTTTCCCTCGAAAGGAGTATCGAACCGGAGCCTGATGTTTCCTGCTTATAAACAGAAGTCATTGCCGCATCATTTTTCCCGATATCGCGCCATCATCTCCTTAAATAAAATGGTCGGAGTCGGTGGTGTATAGGTAATCGCATTCGCTCCGGCCGCAATGGTCTCCAGAATCAGCTCGGGCGTATTGCCCCCGCTGGCAATAATGGGAATGGTCGGAAATTGACTGCGGATCCTGCGTACAATATTGCAGGTGTTTTTCCCCCCTGCCACATTTAAAATCGCCGCTCCGGCCTCCAGTCTTCCGGTGATGTCGGTATCTTCACTCACAACGGTAATCACAACGGGAATATCCACAGCCTTGGACACGGCAAAAAGATTGACATTCGTGATGGGCGCATTGAGCACAACGCCGATCGCTCCCTGACTTTCCACATCCTTGGCCAGCCCGAGCGTGCGTATCCCTTGAGTTGTACCGCCGCCGACTCCGCAAAATACAGGAATATAGGAAGCCTTAATGATGGCATCACTGATGGCTTGCTGAGGCGTAAAGGGATACACCGCAAAAACCGCATCCGCATCACAGTTTTTGATGACCGCAAGATCTGTTGTAAATACAAGGCTCTTAATACGTCTTCCATAGATCATGATGCCCGAAGCCTTACGAATCTCCTCCGGCATTTGCAAAATATCATGTCTGAGCTTCGACTGCACAGAAGGAATGAATTTTGTTTCCTTACTCATGATTTCTCCTCTCTTGATCAAATTTTCTGTCAATAAATATTTCTTAACTTTATTGGTTTCTCTTTTCCGGCACTACTCGCTCTGAGAAATGCTTTCTTCCCCATCCGGCAATAAGTGCATCGTTTCATAGTTTGCAAGGATCTTCCGATAAATTGGACAGCTCTCGTCATGATCATTGATGATCCCGCACGCCTGAAGGTGCGAATAGATCGTGATCGGGCCCACGTAGCGAAAGCCTCTCTTCTTGAGATCCTGACTGATACGCGTCGAAAGCGCATTGCTCACGGGAATTCGTCCCCTCTCATGGCCTGCATAACACAACACCTTCCCATCGGTATATTCCCAGAGATATTGGCAAAAGGTGCCGAACTCCTCGCGGATCCTTCGGAAGCATTGCGCATTATGAATGATGGCACAAATCTTGCGCCGGGAACGAATCATACCCTCCGTATGGAGCAAGCGCTCAACGTCCTCTTCGGTATAGCATGCAATTTCTTCATAATCAAAGTGATCCATGCACTCCCGGAAAATCTCGCGTTTTTTCAAAATCAGATCCCAGCTCAGACCGCATTGTAAGCATTCCAGCATGAGATGCTCAAACATTTGCCGATCCTCATGCACCGGAATGCCCCACTCCTCATCATGATATTTTTGATTTCTTTCATTCACATTTGCCCATGAACAGCCACTCATTCGATTCTCCTTCCGGGTAATTGATTTCAGTTTACAACAGGAGAGCCATCCTTGCTACTAAAATCATGCACAACAAAAAACCGGAATCCTTTCGGATCCCGGTCACGTATCTTCAGAAAAAACTCCGAGACGGCGATGATTTCCACCGACATTTTCATGAAGATTTATTTTACCAGCCTTACCCGCTTGCCGATATCTTCTTTTTCCTTCGCGTCCGGTTCCCCGACAATGCCGCCGAAGGGCATCTGCGCCAAAAGCTTATAGGTTTGCGGAACATCAAAAATCTCTTTCACCACATCATCAATCACAGGATTATAGTGTTGCAGAGATGCGCCGATATTCATCTCCCGGAAAGCGCTCCAAATCGAAATTTGAAGCATTCCATTTGCCTGATTCGCCCACACCGGAAAATTGTCCGCATAGAGTGTGAATTTCTCCTGCATGGTCTTTACGACATCTTCATCATAGAAATAAAGTACCGTGCCCGCACCCGCTTTCAACGAGTCGATTTTTTCGCGGGCCACCTTCCCGCCGAAGGCATCATAAATTGCGTCCCAAAGCGCATCCTGCTTTTCTCCCAATGCGACAACAACGCGGGCGCTCTTCATATCAAAGGCATCCGGAACCAGCTCCGTCACCTTCTGAATGGTATCCAAAAGCTCTTGCTCCGATACCGGTAAATTCTTATTGATATTATAATACGATCTTCTTGCAGATAATGATTGGATAATGCTCATAAAGTCTCCTCTTTCAATAACATGTCCTGATGCTTCTCTTTCAGATTTTCTTTTTCCGGATGAATGTGAAAACCGATTATCTTCCGCTTATACAGGATTCTATATTTCTTTCGCCTCGGCGATCATTCCTGAATGCTCGGCGAATCCTTGACAAAGGTTTGATTTTCCAGCTCGGAAAAAGCGGTCTGCAGCTCCTGCTCCGTATTCATCACGATCGGCCCGGCCCATGCAACGGGCTCGTTCAGCGCTCTTGATGCAATATAGAGAATCTGCGCGTGCTTTTGTCCGTTTTGAATCGTCAATTGATCTCCCTGTGTCAATTTCGCGGCCGTCTTTTCTTCAACAGGTTCTCCCTCAATTTCGATATCGCCCAGAAGCGTGAAAATCATGACCGACTCCTCCGTCTGCATATTCAACGTAATCCTCGCACCGGGATCCAATTGAATATCATAATAATTCAAGGGAAGATGCTCTCCTCGAAATCCCTGATGATTCTGATATTCTCCCGCCAAAAGGCGCAGTTTCCCGCCCTCGAGTTCAATCTCAGGAATTTTCTCTCTTTTGATGCCTGTATACGTGGGCTTGCTCATTTTCTCTCCGGCCGGCAGATTCAGCCAAAGCTGAACGCCCAAAAGCCTCTCCGCGGCAGGCACCCTCTCCTCATGCAAAATTCCTGATCCCGCATTCATCCACTGAACCTCTCCGTCCGAAATCGCCTCTTCATTTCCCAGGGTATCTCGATGTACCATATTCCCGCGGGATAAATAGCTGATCGTCTCGATTCCGCGATGAGGATGCATCGGAAAACCGGCAGTGTACTCTTTCGGATCCGTGCTGTCAAAGGAATCCAGCATTAAGACCGGATCAAATTCATGTACGGTATGGTGTCCTAAAACACGTACCAGACTCACACCTGCGCCGTCCACGGTACGGGATCCTTTTTTCTTCGTTTTTATGATTCGTTTCATATCCTACCTCCCAATTTTTTCAATAAGTACAGCAGCTGCTCTTTTTCTTCCGGATTCAACACATTCATATTCGCCTCAATCATATCGGCATTCTGCGGCGCCACCTGATGAATCACCTCATAGCCCTCCGGTGTTAAATGCAAAATACAGACTCTGCGATCTCCGGCATCCGCCAGCCTTTCCACATAACCCATCTTCACCAGATTGTTGACAATCAAGGGAATGGTTCCCACGCTGCTGAGAATTCGATCACGAACCTGACCAACGCTCATATCTCCCTTGCTGTATAAAGCCTCCAGCACCATAAATTGGCTCATCGTCAAGCCGTACCGGGCAGCAATCCCGGATGTCTTTTTATCCAACGCATTGACATTGCGATGAAGACCGATCAGGATTTTCAAATCGATACCGCTCATGACCCCTCCTAAATCTAATTAGATATTATCTATGTAGATATATTATAGCCCGAAATTTCTGATTCAAACAGGAATGAGGGCTTTTCTCACTTTCCTGAGAAAAGCCCTCATTCCGAATTCCTAAAATGCCGTTTACGCTTTCTTTTTTTACATCGTATCCTTGACACCCACGGCAATCATTCTCGCCTTTGCTCGCAGAGCTCCGGCAGCCTCCATCTCCATGGTGACAATGACCTTTCTCTCGCCGATTTCCTCCAAATGCGAGGTTACCGTAATCTCCTCATTCATCGGGGCCGGCGCCTTAAAATCAATTTCGAGCCTTGCCGTGATGAATCGGCCGATGACCGTATCCTCGGTCAGAGTCAGTCCCTTGTGGTGATGCGCAAACCACGCCGCAGATGCCGTGCCATGGCAGTCAAAGATCATCGCAATCATCCCGCCGAAAAGATTGGCGGGAACACCTCCCGTATACTGCTCCTGCGGAAGAAACCGGCAGACACAGCTCTCTCCGTCCTCGCTCGGATAGGATTTCAGATGCAAGCCCTTCTCATTTTTTGTACCGCAGCCCCAGCAGTGCCGAAATCTTTCTCCATAGGTATCCTGAATTGCAATTTTTTGTTTTTCTTCCATGATTTTCTCCAATCCACGGGCATTCGAACCATGCCTTTTCATTCCTATTATACTGAATCGAAGAGATATGGCGAAAGATTTCCCATGTTCGAATTTTCCCGTACGCGTTGATCCATGCTATCAGGCCGGAATGGAAGAATCCGTTTTTCATTCCGTGGTCAACATTGATCAGCCGGAAGATGGCACCAAGCGAAAACCGGCGGGAAGCTGTTATGAATATAAACCCTTTCCTATTTGAATCATCGATGGCGACGAGAAAATCAATCTGAGACAATATGGAAAACGATCGTGACGGCACACCTCCGCGGCCACGATCTTTTTCTCTTTTCCGGACTATGGTGCGGCTTCCCGTTTTCCGCGCATCATCAGAGCCTCCGGATTTCCAGCAAATGCTTCGTATGAGGCAGATAAACCGCATGCAATCGGAGATCCCGTGTCTTTCTCAGATGATAATACGTCGATCTGTTGACACGGAAGGAGAGCTCTTGTCCATTCTCATCCGTCCCGTACAGATGATAAAAGCTGGAATACTGGGCATATTGCATATCCCAGGAGAGGCTTGTAACCTCGATGTCCGCTTGAATCGGATGGCTCAAATACAGAAGATCCGCAGCCGGGTGGTACAGCGCCGAGAAAATCGCAAGAATCACGCCTGCAAGAGCAAGCAAGCGCAATAGAAACGGTTGTATGATCATAAGCAAAAACAGGGCAATCTCCAAAGCTGCCAGCGCCATACAGATTCGGCTGATCAAAAGCAGGATAAATGCCGTCCTTCCGATCAGCAGCTGTCCTTCGGTCCGGAATATCAAAATTACCGTAAAAATCAACCAGGGTGCAATGATGATCGCAAGGAAACGCCAGGTCTTCCCATCGATCGATTTCTTTTCCTCATGTTTCTTGTTTTCATACTTCTTTATCAGCATTCTTTTTCACAGCCTTCCTGATCACACGGGAAAAGAGTCACTATTCCGCGTCCCCCGCGGATCCGCGCCTCTCCCGCTATCTCTCATGCCCCGGAGCCGCCGTCCCTCTCCTGTTTCGGAACCACCGTCCCACCGTTTTGCCCGTTCAGCTCCATTATAGAAAAAAAGGAATCGGCATACAATGCTTAAAACCGCAAGCTCACGAGGAAATCAAAAGAGATCCGAGCCCGTGGGATGACACCTCCCGTTTCGCTCAGACCTCTTCTGTTTTCTCGGATGAATGCGTCTTCTTCCCGGAAATGGAATCCTTGCCGGAAAAGCAAGTCTTCCGTCAATTCGTGTCCGACCTTCCTTTTTTCTTACGAGCCGTCCCGCCGATCGTGTCTTTTTTCTCCGTTGAAAGCATCTTCCGGATCTTCGGGCAGCGCATGCACCTTGCGCCACTTCCGATTGGATAGCCAGGTTCTAAGCGCTATCAGCAGCAACAGCGCCGCCACCGCCAAGGCAATATAGAAATACGTGCGATAGCGCATTGTGATGCGCCGTGCCATAAGAACCGCCTCCTCCTGCGGAGTCGTATATTCCACACGATGACCGCGTACCAGCAGGCGATGCGAATTGATCATGTATGGCGTACAGGTCAGCAACGTACAGTAGTCCTGATCTTTCGTGATAAGCACCGGCGAAAAGTCGGACGGTTCCACAGTCAGAACCTGATCGACCTGATATGCCAGCGTAGTCTCGATATTGGTAATATAAAAAACATCACCTTCTGCAAGCTGATCCAGATGGCGGAACATGACCGCAGATGCCAGTCCGCGATGCGCCGTAATCACCGAATGAGTGCTCGGACCGCCAATGGGCAGCGACGTCCCCTCAAGATGTCCGGCGCCGCGCTCCAGCACCTGTGCGGATGTGCCGGCGCGAATCGGCAAATGCACATCGATCTTGGGAATCGTCACGTAGCCGATCATCTCATGTACCTCCAGCATCCGCGCATATTCCGCAATCCCTTCACGTTCCTTTTTTGTATAAGGGTCTGCCAGACGCGACGGATCCAGCGTTTGGTTGTATGCGTACGCCAGCTCGATCCTTCGCTCAAGCTCCGCACGGTCCAACTTGGAAACCTCTTCCGCGAACTGTACGATCTCCCGATCTGCACGAATGCTGTAATAATAATTAGAGATCAGCGGATAAATCGCAATCACGGCTCCCAGAAAGAACAGCAGCACGATTATCCATCCCGGGACTCCCCGGCGCCGCGGCTTCATTCTTTCCCTCCACCGGAATCCGGTGCATCGGTCACCGCCTCCGCATTCTTTTCGCGCTCCAGCTGCTTCATGCGGATTTCCGCAAGTCGACGTTTTTTACGCAATTGCCGGATAAGAAGCAACAATAACACAATGATGCCAAGCGCCCCGTAGAATAGATACTTATACCGCATACTGGCCTGATTTTCAACGATATAGCGTTCCTCCGCCTCGGGCACATAATCGATGCGATGCCCGCGCACCAGCAGACGATGCGTATTGAGCATATACGGCGTGCAGGTCAGCAGCGTACAGTAGTCATGCCCCGGCACAATGAGAAGCTCGGAAAAATCCTCCGGTTCTACCACCAGGATCTGATCGACCTGGTACGCCAGTACCTCTGCAATATTATGCACATAGAACTTGTCGCCGATTTTGATCTTATTCAGATCGGTAAACAGTTTTGCCGTCGGCAGACCTGTATGCGCCGTGATGACCGAATGCGTGCTGTTGCCACCGATAGGCAACGACGTGCCTTCTAAATGGCCCGCTCCCTTTTGAAGCACTTCCTCCGCCGTACCTGCGTAAATCGGCACACGGCAGTCAATGACAGGAATCTCAACATAGCCGATCTTTTCATGTATTTCCAGCATCTTGGCATATTCCTTACGTCCGGCATCATGCTCTTTTTTCAGGTACGGGTCTTCCTCCACCACATTTACGAGCGAATCATTGTATGCCCGTGCCAGGCGCATACGTTCCTCAATTTCCTGCGGATCCATTTCAGCCTTTGTTGTATCGAAATCAACGATCTGGTTTGTCGATTCCACACGATAGTACCACTGGGAGAAGATCGGGTACGCCAGCACCAGAAAGCCGAGCAGAAAAAGCAGCCGCGGCAGCCATTTTCTCAGGCGCCGAGGCTGCTTTCTCCCCGTGGATTCCATTATATGCTTTCGAGCTTTCATTTGCGTTTCTTTCTGAAAATCAATGTGCCAGCCAGCAGAAGCACCGCCGCCGCGCTGACGCCGATCAATACGCGTACCGACCGGTTATCGCCCGTCTTCGGTGAAGGCGAGCCCGGATTTTCCGGTACATTCTCGATGACTGCCGCTCCGGAACTGTCTGACAGGCTTCGGGCCGTAACTTCAAACCCGATTGTCTTTTCCGAACGGAGATATCCATTCGGCGCGCGCTGTTCCTTCAACGCATACTGTCCATATGGAAGATCCCGCACTTCAAAAATACCATTTTCCCCCGATGTGACTGTGTACGGAACTCCGTTGCGCTCCACCGGTTCCAGCCGATCGTTGAAATTTCCCTCTGTGACGCGATATACATCGAAGACGGCGCCCGACAGTGCCTGTCGTGTTGCGCTGTCGATTTTCATGAAACGGTATCCGCCCGTTTCCGGCTTTTTTCTGTTCTTCACTGTCACCTCTGCGGTTCGGGCGCGTTGTACCGTCATATCTACGGGATTTTCCAAAATCTCGTACCCTTCCAGCGCTTTCGTCTCCCGGAAGCGATAGTCTCCTACCGGCAACTTGGAAACGCGGATTTCGCCTGCCGCATCAGTAACCAATATTCGCGGTTTTCCTTTCTCCTCGTCGTATTCCCATGCGTCATTCAGAGGAACTTTTATTTCCTCGCCGGCTCCTGAGACGCGCATCAGCTCAAACTCAACTCCTGAAAGCGCCTTTCCTGCTGAATCTACCTTGTGTAACAAAAGCTCGCCCGGCTTCCAAACCTCTTTGGGATATACCTCCACAACGTTGTCGTTGCCCAGAGGGAGCTGAATTAAAAAGGGTACCGCCTGGGTTCCCTCCTCCCAGGTTTTCTCTCGTACATAGTATATGCCCGGTGTAAAAGGGGATCCGTCCGAAAAAGCCGCAATTGTCGTTCTGCCGTCATCTCCTGTCGGTTTCGTTTCGACCGGCATCTCGATCTTTTGCAGTCCGGTCAGCGTCTGCTGTACCCGGATCAGCGCGGTTTCTTCCATCTCATTATAGTATTTCAGTTGTGCCGCTGTCGGAGAAGTCGTGAAATCGTCCGAAACTTTCCACACCCGAAAGACGGCTCCCGCTACTTCACCGGCTGCGTCGCCCTGTTCGGTCAACGGATGATCCGTCAGCACCACCTCGGGATTTGAGAAGCGCCAGATTGTAAGCGTATATGCCTGGCTTGCATCCGCCGCTGCATTCGTCGGGACAAAAGCCATCCCGAATACAAAAAGGCAAATAACCGCCAGCGCCCGAAAACAGATGCCATTGCAAAATTGTTTGAATGCACTGCGGTACATGCTTCCCCCCTTTGGTTTCCGATCTATACAGCCGATCGTCGCATCGTTCTCCGAAAAGAACGATGCGACATCACTGCGATTCTGATCGCGGAGCGCTTCGGTCCATGCCGACCGACCCGCTATCCGCATCATGCCTTACGCCTCCTCTGCGCTGTTCTTTTTTCTCAGCAGCAGAGCTCCGCCCATGATGGCCAGACCTACAACAGTAAAGATGATGGTGCCCATGCCGCCGGTCTGCGGAATGGTAATCTTTTTGTTGATGACCTGCATTGCATCCGTGTCGTTATCCACCGTGTCATCGTCATCGCCGGCACTGTCTGTCAGCAAATCATAGTCGATATTTCCGTTTTTGGTGTAGGAATCTTCCGTGACTTCAAAAGGCAGATCCTCCATCTTGGCGAATCCGACCGGAGCGCTGACTTCCTCAAGGATATAATCTCCTTTTTCGACACCGTTGACCTCGAACTGACCGTCACCGTTAGACGTAAACAGGAAAGCCTGCGTCTTATCCCTCACAAATGTCCACTGCTTGCTCATGGCCGCATATGCACTGTCACGAGTCGTCTTGAGTTCTGTAATCTTTGCTTCAATCGCCGTCTTTCCCGTTACCTCTTCCACACCGATCGTAATCTTAACGGTGTCTTCCGAATATCCGGGCTTTGCCGCTTCGGCGTTAAAATCATTGATCGCCTTTTGATACGCCTCTTCCGCTTTCTTGTAGGCTTCCTTCTGTTCCTGAGACGCCGCTCCGTCCTTCAGCGCAAGGTACTCCTCTTCTCCGGTGATATCAACGTAACGTTTTACATGGAATGAGGCGCCGCTCAGGCGTTGTGTGCCGTCCGCATTCGTTTTGACAAACTTTTTCCCATGTGTCACCACGGAGGGCACTCCCGGAACGAGAATATCGCCGCCCGGCACTTTGTTGTTCTTAATATTCTGCTGTCCTGCCACAGCATCCAGATATTCCGGTGCATAACCCTCCGCAATTTCTGTTACGTAATACTGTTTTTCATTGTCCAGTCCGGTGAATTCTGCTGAATACGGACCGCTGACCGTCTTAAAATCGACGACCTTATCACCGTTCACATCGTCCTTGAGCCACAGGAAGTATGTCACCTTTACGCCCTCCGGCGCTTCTCCGGAGGCCCAAGTCTTATTGACAACGATCTTGTTTTCGCTCGGATTTTGCGGCTTCGGTGTAGGAACCGTTGTCTTATTATTGCCATATTTGAAAGAAACATGGTTGCTTGCCGGCTTGTCTACAAGCAGATCGTCATTCGTCGTAGCAGTATACTGCAACAGAATATTCACATCGGACTTCTCTGCGGCAGTACGCAGCTTGGCCAGACCAGTCTCTGTCAGCTCCAAGGTGAAACCGGAAGCTGTCTCTGTCTTGTTGTAATCCGTCTCTTCCAAGATAAGGGTCTGCGGCGCATCTACTGTATAAGTGATGGTCAATTTCAGATCCTTATTATAGGTAAGTCCCGGCTCCATGGTATCCGTCCAGACTGCCGTTTCATAGCGCATCCCCTGCTTAAGAACGGTCAGCACCTCGTAAGGAACCTTCATACCGCGTTCGAGGTCCACCTTGGCTTTCTCATTCTCATAATTTTGAATATCTGCGCCGAAAGTGTTCAGCTCCTCCTGCGTCAACGAAGCAATAAAGCGTGCGACCTCGGCGTCATATTCTTTCTCGCCCGGCTTGTACTTGTACCTGTATACCCCATTATCGCCCTCCATCTTCAGTACCGATTTCGCAAAGTTTTTATCGATGGCCGGCTTGTTCTCCGTATTTTTCGGGTAGACGTGAGCATATTGTACAATTCCGTCTTCGTTCACCAGCGGCAATGTGATCTCCACAGGAACCGCCTTGTGTGCCGCCAAATCTTCCTGTTGATCTCCCTTATAGGTAGTCAGCGACGGAATTTCTGCAATTTTATAAGCGACGCCTCCTGCAGGCTGCGGCAAAGAACTGACGTCAAATTCAATTCCGCTTCCTGTGGTCAGTCCGCCTAAAACGCCAACTTTCTCAGCGCCTTCTGCGCCTTCAACAACAACCTTCCATGCGCTTGTATCATTGTCATAGGCAACCCAGTGTTCTGCCGAAGGATCCGTGCCGTCGCCGACAACAAGACCGTATTTATCGATAAACTTTCCCTCGGCATTCTGCCAAGCAAAATAGACATCCGGGATTTCTTTCAGCGTCTGTCCTTTACCGAGTGCATTGAGGATCTCCTGTAAACCGGTAAGATTTTGTGTTCCGTTATATCCGGGAACCTGCTCGGTACCTTTTTCGATTTCATTGGAATCCCACGCGTCCAGCTCCGTCTGTGACATCAGCAGTTTGTGCAGCGTGACTGTACGCGTATTTTCCACCAGCTCGCGATCTGCGTGTACCTGACTCGTCGACGGTACGACAATACTCAGCACCATGGCGATAGCCAAAACGATCGACCAAAGTTTACTATACCGTTTCATATCTTCTTCCTTTCTTGGTTCCTGCCGGGCTTCGCGCCCCTTCTCTTGTATCTGTCGCGGATTTTCTCCCGCTCGTTTTTCCGCCGATGGCGGGATCGTCAAGCCCGCGATATCGCAGGCAATGGGCGCCCGGCGCCCCCCTTGGACCGACCATTTCCTACAGTACATGTCCCGTGCACTGCATTCCCGACGGCTTGTCGCCGCCACTCCACTATATTCGCAATATAAAGGGCATGAGCATCGCATGAGTTTCCATTGCCTGCCTGCCCGTGAAGCCTGTCGCCTTTTATTCTGAATGCTGCCGACCGCTGCGTCCGTTCCGGACACGTCTTCGCTGAAGGATCGTCAAAACGCCTGTCGCTGCAATCAAGAGGATGCCTTGCGGAATCGGAGCCTCGACTCCCGTCTTCGGAGCCGTGTCCGCCTTTGCTTTCTGTGCACTCTCACGAACGGTCTGTTTTCTCTCCGAATTTTCTCGAACCGTTGCGACCGTTGTCGGCGAGGGCGCTTGCTCCTGTGGCGGTTTCTCATGCGGAGTCGCCGGTATCACCGGATGCCCGCCCATTCCTGATTCTTCCGGAATCACCGGTTTATCAGAGCTTGACGGCTCCGAGCTTTCCTGCTGTTCCGTAAAGATCCAAGCACCGGTCAGCGTCAGACCGCCCGCCGGCATTGCAATCGTCCCGGAAACCTCCTTACCCGCTGCATCCTTCCAGCCGGCAAAGCGCCACGTGCCCTTTTTCCCTTCGGCATTCGTGGTGATCTGCGAAGCGTCCGGCGCTTCCGCTACCTTTACTTCGGCACCCGCCTTGTATTTCGCACCATCTGCCGGAACGGCAAGCCCTGCCGGAGACGGGGTAGCCCAACGGTACGTGATGTCGTATTCGGCTTCCGTAAAGGTCCAGGTTCCTGTCAGCGTCAACCCGCCTTCCGGCATTGCAATCGTCCCGGTTACCTCCTTACCCGCTGC
>JALFST010000013.1 GCA_022779285.1 Peptoniphilaceae bacterium | reverse complement strand
GCAGCGGTAGAAGATGCGGTCAAGGACAAATTGCGGCGCAAGACGCCTGCAAAAATGTCCGGCTCCGCAAAGCTCACGAAAGAAGAGATCTTTGCCATTCAGGACTCGGGCAAACGGAGGCGAACAATCGCTGAGAACATGGACTTGTTCAATTAATTTTGGGAGGAAAAATCATGGCAACAGAAACAAATTTGACGGTAGATTTTGTAAAAGCACAAAGCATTGACTTTGTAGAACAGTATGGAAAGCAGCTGAACTCTTTGTTTACCATGTTGCAGCTGCAACGGAAGACACCGATGCCGGCAGGAGCGAAGATCCAAACCTATAAATCGAGTGTGACGCTGGACGGTACGAAGGTGGAAAAAGGGGACGTGATTCCGCTGTCCAAGGTGAAGATGACGCCGGGAGACCCCATCGAGTTGACTTTTGATAAAAAGCGCAAGGCGGTCTCTGTCGAGGATGTACAAAAATACGGATTTGATCGCGCTATTGCAATGACGGACGATTTACTGCTCCGCGAATTGCAGAAAGAGCTTCGTAAAAACTTTTTTGCACAACTGGCGAAGGGAACCGGGAAAGCGGAAGGCGTCGGATTGCAGGGAGCTGTCGCACAGGCATGGGGCGCCGTGCAGACGGCATTTGAAGATGACGCCGTCAGTGCCATTGCCTTTGCCAACCCGCAGGATTTGGCAGACTACTTGGCGAACGCGCAGGTTTCTATGCAGACAGCTTTCGGCCTGAACTATATCGAGAATTTCCTCGGTGTACGCGTGATGGCATTGTCCTCGTTGGTACCGAAAGGAAAAATTTATGCAACCGATGCCGATAACCTTTGCTTTGCCTATGCGCAGGTGACCGGCGGAAGTGAGGTCGGGAAGGCGTTCGACTTTACGACGGATTCCACGGGCGTAATCGGAGTGACTCGCAATATCAACAAGGAGCGTCTCACTGCGGAAACGGTGACCTTCTCCGGCACGGCTCTGTATGCGGAACGTCTGGACGGCGTGATTGTTGTTACGGTGAAAGCTCCGTCTGCAAGCGGCGTCGGCGCATAAGGAGAAGGCATTGGAGGCCGTCGATCGCGCCCTTCGGCTCATTTTCTACGAGCAGGAGCCGTCGGAGTCGCAGAAAAACTTAATCACCGAGATTGGGCGGCTTGTACAAAGTCGCCTTCTTGCTCGTTTGCGTCAAGGCGGATTGGAGGTTTCTTCCATTCCGGAGCCTTTATGCGCAATTGCGACGGAGCTGATCATTCGGCGTTTTAATCGCATCGGATCCGAGGGAATGAAAGAAGAGCATGTCGAAGGCCATTCGGCAAGTTATGCCGTAGATGACTGGAGTGAGTTTTGGCCGGAAATTGACGCATTCGCCGCCGAGGCTACCGGGAATGGAGCGCGTGGAAAGGTTCGGTTCCTATGAGATACGATCAGACGATCACACTCATCGAGAAGGGTGAAGAGAAGTATGATCCGGCATTGGGAAGAAGGACATCCCCCGATTCGGTGTCTCGAAGCGTCTCGGCCATGATCAGCGATTGGAATATGGAAGAGCAGGCGCGTCTCTATGGCAAGGTGTGGCAACATGCGATTGTTGCACGAATCAAGGGCCATGATCCGAAAACCTATCATTTGCTGAAGACCGGGAAAAGAACGTATGTCATTGAACAGATTCACCGTTATCGGGATGAAACGATTTATTGGGGGGTGGTGCGATGATTCAAATTACCTTGTCCGGTGTGGATGCACTCAAAAAGGCCCTCTCTACGGAACAGGTGGAACCGGGATTGCAAGAAGTTGTACGTACTCATGGCGCAAAATTGCAGTCTGAAATGATGCGGCGTGCGGTTTTCCGTGGACATCGGGAATGGCGAAAGGGAAAAGGGTGGGTTTTTGTGAAGCCTACCGGAACGACCAAACGCTCTATTCGGTTACACTTGGCGAACAATCAGCTTCAGGCAACGGTTGCCCCGGGAACGCATTATTCCGCTTATCTTGAACTGGGGACGCGTTACATGAGCGCACAGCCTTTCGTGTTTCCCGCGCTGAAAGTGGTACAGGGGCCATTTGTCAAAGAGATTCAGCGAATGATCAAGATAGGAGGCAAACGATGAGCGAACCGACACAAGCAATTTATGACGCAATGTTTTCTGCGTCCTTACAATGCGGGTTTGCTACCTACGATTTTTTGCCGAAAGAGGAAGTCGAGTATCCTTTCGTTGTTTTGCAGTCCGCGCTCTTAATTCCGCGTCCTACGAAAGGCACTTGGCTGGGTGGTGTGAGCCTTGCGATCGATGTATTCGGCCTTGGCTCCGATCGTAAAAAGGTTTCAGAAATTGCGCATCGTCTTATGCGATGTGCAAAGGCGCTTTCGCTTTCCGGGGTGCACCTTGTTCCGAGTGAAAGCATGATTGAGATGCTTCCCGATCAGTCCACGGCAATTGACTTGTGGCATGGGCGAGTCCATCTCAGTTTTCGATTTTAATGACAAAGGGAGGAAAAGAACATGGCAGATGAGAAAACGGTTCAATTTGGAAGAGATAAAATTCTTTATTTTCGACTGTTGGAAGAAGCAGGGCAAAAGGGAGCTGCGAAATTGGCGCTTCAGGTAGAACACACATTAAACGAAGAGAGATCTTCCGATACGAAGGCAACAAAAGACGGCCAGATTGTTACGCAAGGAAATCTGACTACGACTTTGGAAATTACAGCCGTCTCTACTTTGGATGAAGTGAATAAAATGCTGTATCGTGCGTTTCGAGAAGGGCTGATGCTGGAAATCTGGGAGGTGAATCTCAATGATAAGCGTGAGGCAGAAGATACCTTCGGTGCAAAGTATATGCGCGGAAAGCTTGCTTCCTGGTCATTGCCTGCCAATGTGGAAGATACGGTAGACATTTCCACAACGGTGAATGTAGAGGGCACTCCGCAGGAGGGAGAAGTCAAGGTAGATAAGCAAACGCAAACGAAGATTGCCTACGCGTTCCGTGATTTGGAGAAGGTAATCGGATAAACAGACTGATAGAGAGGGCGGAGAAATCCGCCCTTTTTGAATAACTTGGAGAAAATTATGACAGAAAACAAAACAGCAAACACGAAAAAAACAACAAAGGACGGGGAAAAGACCGAGCCGGAAACAATCTTGCAAAGTCTGACCATCGCCGGAAAGTCATATCCGCTTTATTTCGGATTTGACTTTATTCGAGAACTGGACAAAAAGTACACAGATTCCTTCGCGGGGATGCAGTTTGGTTACGGAGTGGGAAAGATTTTAATTTATCTGATACAACGCAATCCGATCGGCATCCTGGACTTTATTCTTGCGGCAACAAACACCTTGAACGAGCAGCCGAAAGAGTGGGAAATCGAACAAATGTTCAGTATTTGGGACATTAACGAGTTATGTGAAAATTTTATTACACTGCTCGAACACTCACCGCTGACGAAGCCGCAACTGGAGATGTTCGCAGCGGCCGGAGCAGCCATGCTCGAGCAGGGGAAAAAGTAGAAACATCCGCACAGACGTATCGGCGAATTCTCATCAACGGTTTGCGGTATTTAACGGATGACCTTTTGAAGCTTCGCCGTATGACACTCGCTGAGTATCGTCTTCGAATGGATGCAGCGGCTTTGCGGAGTGCAGATCGAATGTATGAACTTGCGGTGAGTGCCTTTTTTCAGCGCAATGTTGAGCAGGTGCGAGACAACAATGTCTATGAGTTTCAAAAAGTGGAAGACCTGTACGATCTCAACAAGGCAGAGCGCCTCATATTCGGTGATTCCGTGGATAGCGCGGCGTTAAAACGGCTTCATGAGATTTACCGACGGTCGATAGCGTGGGAGGAGCAAAACGCAGATGGCAGAAGAAAAAACAACGTATAAAGTCGAAGCGGTGCTCTCTGCGCGTGATGCAGGTTATACAAGGGTACTGCAATCGGCACAAAAATATTTGGAAGGCATCGGAAGGTCTTCGGAGGAGGCAAAGGAAGGGACACAATCTTTTGGAAAGCAGATGATGTCGATTGCCTCCGCGATTGGAGTGACGCAGTTAATTTCTAAGGGCTGGGATATGATTCGGGATTCCGTAGGCCGAGCAATGAACCGTATGGATACGATGGATAATTTTACTCGCACCATGACACTGATGACCGGTTCTACGGAAAAAGCCAATGGAGCATTAGAAGCCCTCAAAGAAATCACGCGAGGGACTGCCTATGGATTGGATACGGCGGCAAAATCGACACAAGGGCTCGTGACGTCCGGAATGGAATTGGGAAAAGCCGTGAAATATATTGACGGCTGGGGAAATGCCGTGGCCACTTTCGGCGATGGAACCAATGAAACCTTAACGAGCGTTACATTCCAGCTATCCCAGATGGCGGCAAAGGGCAAGGCAAACCTTGGAGACTTAAAGTCAGCCATGGAAGCGGGAATTCCTGTCATTCAGTTGTATGCAGAAGCAACCGGGCAAAGCGCAGCAGAGGTTTCCAAGGACATTTCTGCCGGAAAAATCTCGGCAGAAGAATTTATGGATGTCATGGACCGCGCATTCCGCGAAGGAACAAAATCGTTTCCGGCGCTTACCGGAGCTGCGAAAAATGCGGGGAACACTTGGCGCGGCACCTTTGATAATATGGCCGCCGCGACGACCCGAGGGATGGTCTCGATCATTGATGCGATTGAAGAAGGCAGAAAATCTGCCGGAAAAGGAACGATGAAAGACGCGGTTGCCTCGTTCGGGAAAGTCTCCGAGAAGGTCTTAAATGGCGTGGCCAAAGTTGCGGGCTTTGTTGCTCAAAACTTTGAAACATTAAACGGGATTGTTGTCACCGGATTTGCGGCGTGGGCGGGTTATAAAATCGTTGATCAGGCGACGACCGCATTCAAAAAATACAACGCCATGCAAATTGTGACCGGTGACGAGCTGAAGCAGTGGATGGATCTCAAGTTAGGTGCTACAAGCATAGAAAAGCTCTTTGCGGAACAGCTTGCCAGCACAGAAGGCGCGATGAAGCTGGAGCAGGCGGCACAAAACATCGGGATTCAGCTACAGGAGAAGATGGGGAGCGGTGTCAGCCATTTGACGGACTTGACGGATGCGCAGAAAGTAGCGTTGATGCAAGAAACCGGTGCGATTGCCGCAAGCAGTAGCGCGATCAGTCTAAAATCCATCGCAATGAGCGTGCTGGCCGGGAAAATCAAACTGACTACCGTTGCGTCCACGGCATTTCAAGCGGCTTGGAAGGCAAACCCGATCGGGATGATTGTTTCCGGCGTAAGCATTGCCGTGAGCGCTCTTGGGGCGCTGAATAACGCGTTAAACAGCGTCACTGAGGAACACAAAAAAGCAAACGAAGCGGCAAAGGAACAGGCAAGCGCTTCGGATTCCCTTGTAAAATCCTCGCAAAGTCTCACAGAGGCCTATCACAAGAACATCGCTCAAGCTTCCGAAAGCGGCAAGGAAGCACGCCGGCTTGTGGCGGAACTTTATAGTCTGGAAAACGCGAGCATGGGCGCAACGGAAAAACAGAGCCGCATGAGTAAAGCCGTTTCGGATTTGAAATCCAAATATCCAACTCTTACTGTGGAATTGGACAAGACCGGAACCAAGATCAAGACGACAACGGAATCCATTCATAAACAAATTGACGCGATGGAAGAGATGGCGAAAACGCAGGCCATGAAAGACTACCTTGCGGAAATCTATAAAAAGCAAGCGGAAATGCGTGTTCAGATCGAATCCAACAAAGAAGCGATGAAGGAAATGGAGGACAAAGGATATGATGTCCAGGCGGTCTTCATGGGTCTTGGCGAGAAGGGAGCGGAAGGGTTTACCAACCTTTCGGATTCCACGCAGGAACTGCTCAAGGAATATCAATCGCTTGATGAAAAGATTTCGGTTGTTAACGAAAATCTTGGGATCCAAAGTCAAAAAGAGTTCGAAGCACAACAAGCGGCGGATCAGCAGGCAAAGAGCTTGGAAAATCTGCGTTCTTCCTATGGGCTTACCAGTGATCAAATTATCCAATACTGCGATAGAACCGGTGAAAGCTTAGCGGATGCCGGTCAAAAGGTGCTCGATCTGGCGGAAAAATACAACACGTCAACCGATCAAATCGTCGCCGCGGTAGAAGCGCAGGGAGGCACTCTTGAAGAATTTTCAGCCAAATACGACGAGAATCTCAAGAGAGCCGAACAGGTAGTATCCAGCTTTGCGGATACCACATTAAACGGTTTCCAGCGAATCGAACAGGGATCCGCAATTTCGATGGATACTTTTTTGGAAAATTTGCGAGCCAATGGCGAAGCGACAAAAAATTGGGCTGACAACATGAACGCCTTAATGGAGGCCGGAATTAGCGGCGGCGTCATCGCGAAATTGGCAGCGATGGGGCCGGCGGGTGCCGCAACGGCGCAGTTATGGGTGGATGATCTTCGTGAACTCAATAACGGAACGGAGCTGGAGCTTGGAAAGCTGGCTCCGGCGTGCGAAGAAAAAATTCAAGAGCTCAATAGCACAATGGCAAATAATATCGATATTGTGGGCAACGCAGCACGTATGCAGATGGAAGCACAAGACTTTCAGGGCATGGGGGCATCCTTGCCGCAAAGAATGGCGGAAGGCATTGCCAATAGTCAGATGCTACCCGCCGATGCCGCCTCTTCCATGACAGAACAAGCCGTGCAGAGGGCAAACGGCATCGCTCCGACAATGGGGAGTGCCGGCAGCGCTGCAACCAAATCGATGGAAGCGGCAATCATTGACGGTTCCGGGAATGTAGTCAGAGCTGTTGATTCGATGGGAGGGAATGCCGAGCGCTCACTGAAGCGGATGAATCTCAGTTTCGCCAATCAAGGACAGCAAATATCATATGGGCTTAGTCGTACCGGAAAGCAAACGGAGCAGACCTGGACAACATCCATGTATGGAGTGAATCGAGCAACTGAGGAACAACTCCAAAAAACAACGACGACGATCCAGCAATCCGGCAATCGAATGTCCAATGCGATGAGCAGCTCAACAAAGAATATGGAACAGGAATTTCAGGCGGGAGCCGCTCGGATTCAAGCAGAAGCCGTGCGATTGCAACAAGGAGTCGTTTCCTCATTTTCCACCCTTCCGTCTGCGCTTTCCTCTACCGGAAGTCAAGCAGGGAATGGATTTCGTAACGGCTTAGCATCGACGGCAAGTTCGATCTATGCGACTGCAAACAGGATTGCCAATACAGTATCGACAACAATTCGGCACGCTTTGCAGGTGCGTTCTCCTTCGCGCGTGATGCGAGAAATTGGCGAATATACCGGCGAAGGATTCGCCATTGGACTTGCGGACATGATTCCGATGGTAAAAAAGACCTCCGGAAAAATCGCAACAGCGGCAAGCCGAATGAACATGCCCGGCGATGTGCGCTATCAAGCGTCAATGTCAGAGCCGGCAGCTGCTCCGCACAAAGCAATTCCTCTACTGGTTCACTTTTTACTGGGAAAACAGGCGTATACAGGATTTGTTCGGGATATTACAGAAACGCAGGATCAGGAGGTTGCTTTGCAATTAAGCTATGGAGGCGCCGATGTATAAATTCACAGATTTTCATGGTACAGCCGTAAAGAATCGGATGCCGGAGGAAGTATGTATCAATGAGTTTTGGCTCGATCAAATTTCCGGATTTCGGACAATTTCCGTTCAAGGACGGGAGGCGGCAGAAAGGGAACTTTATCAAAGCGGTTCCATTGCCGGACGTGATGGCGTTTTGGTATTTGGAGCAAATTTCAAGCCGAGGTCTCTTGTGGTGCTCTATGAATTGACCGCAAAAACGTCCTCGGCATGGCTTGCGGCATATCATCAGTTGCATGAAGTGCTTTTTCCGGAAAAATATCTGCTCCGCGTCTTTTTTGCCGATGATCCGGAGGCTTATTACACTGCGGTTTGTAGCGAGTTGTCACCGGTTACGCCGGGATTGCTTACGGCGACAGGAGAGTTTACTCTTGAACTGTCAAACCCGTTTAAGCTTTTTCCAAAGCAAACGGCCTCATGGACGGGAACAACCGGAAAGGTCATCGGTACGGACTCCTGGCTACCGATTCAGCTCAGTACAATCATCATCAAACCGAGAGCGGTTACGGAGAAGCTGACCCTACACAATCAGAAAAACGGTCATCAGCTGGTAGTCAACAATACTTTTTCAGGGAACGGAACTCAATTGGTTACGTTTGATTTTGAAAAAAGAACGATCAAGCTGCAGGACGGTGCTCCCGCAGCGCTGGATTTTGTTGTCAGTGATTTTCCGGATTTTATCCTTCGACAAGGCGATCCGCTCACGACCAACGTCAATGCTGAGACCGTGATTACGTATCAACGGAGGGCACTATGATTTATTTACTGGACCATCGTGAACAGTTGTTAGAGGACGGAATCTTAGGCGCTGATGGGGTAACGGAATCCTGGCAAGTGCAAGCAATTCGCGGTTTGATCACTCATCGCGTAGAGGCAGCTTATCGGCCTGCTCTGGATACCTGCGCGTACTTTGGAATGCGAGATCCTCTCAATCACGATGAATTTTATTTCTACAAGGTGACCAAACGCGTGAAATCCGGTCATACAATGACCTTGTCCGGTGTACACAAGTTTTTCGATGATCTTAAGGGACGAGGCTATGTAAAAGATATTCGTCCGAGCGGAACGCCTCTTTCCGTACCGTTAACGACTGTTTTGAAAGATACCGGCTGGGTGGTTGGGAGGAATACCGTCACACGCACGGCGACGACCAATCTTTATTATGTCGATAAGCTCACAGCCTTTTGGCAATTGTTATCGGCTTGGGATTGTGAATTTCGTCTGCGGATGCGTTTTGACGGTACACGGATTGTAGAACAGGCCGTTGACTTTGCCGATCAATTTGCGCCGGATGTCGGCCGTGCGTATGTACATGGTGATCGGCTTTTAACCATAGAAGCGCAGAGCCACGAGGACGCAATCGCAACGGCTTTTTTAGGGCGCGGCAAAGGGCAAGCCGTCGTTGATGAGAACGGGAAAGCGACAGGCGGCTATGGACGCCGAATTCTTTTTGACAAGGTTACTTGGTCACTGAAGAAAGGCGATCCTGTGGATAAGCCTTTTGACCAACCGTGGGTAGAGCTTCCCGATCGAACGAAAGAACGCGGATATGCAGATGAAACGCCCCGTCTTGCGATTGTTGAGTTCCCGGATATTGAAGACCCGAAAGAGTTATTAAAGGCAACGTATGAGTACGCATTGACCGCTTCCCGGCCGCGCGTTCAGTATCGCGCCGAAGTGACCGATGATCAGCCTGCGGTACTGGGCGAAAAAGTATGGATCCAAAACAAAGAATTAAAGATCGCTTATCAAACTCGCGTGTTCGAGATTGAGCGATCTTTTTTATCGCCCATGCAACAGAGCATTCGCTTTGGTGATCGAATTCTGCAAAGCCGAGCAAGCCAGCATATTCAGCAAAAACGTGAAGAGAAGAGAAAGGAAGCGGAGGTTGGAAGCTATATTGAAACATTAGCCGAAGAGCTTTCTTCCGCATGGCGCAATGAGGATGGCCATAACTATGAACTCAAAGCCGGAAATTCCTACGGGCTGCCTGCCGGATATTACAGCTTTGATCGCCCGATTGATCAAAATCCTTCTGAGGTGGTGGGAATTAGCGCAGGAAGGCTGGTCATTTCTGATACAAAAAATCCGGATGGAACGTGGAAATTCAAAACCTTCGGAACCGGAGAAGGTTTTACCGCAGACCTGATTCGCACAGGACGGCTTGAAGGGGGCAAGTTGCACTTGAACTTAGAAAAAGGATCCATGCAAATCGGGGATGAAAGCACAGGAAGCCTCCTCTATGATCCGGAGATGGGTCTGATTCTCACCCCGAAGAAAATGACGCTCCCCGATGAGCTCAAAACGGAGCTGAAGGGAGAAAAAGGGGATCCCGGCTCGCAGGGAATGCCGGGAAAGGAGGGGCCGCCCGGAAAGGACGGTGCAGACGGTCAGCCGGGAGAAGATGGCATCGGTGTTCGTGAGGTGCTTTATGAGTATGCCACATCCACCTCCGCAGAGACCCCGCCGACGAGCGGATGGGTCCGCGAACTTCCCAATGTGGATTCCAAAATTTATGTTTGGACACGGGTGCAGACAACCTATACGGACGGGCATACGGAAACAAGCTCTCCCCAATGCATGACCTCCAAGCAGGTACAAAGCGCCTTAGAGGAGGCAAGAAATGATGCCGTTCGCCGTGTGGCGGATGCCCTGGATTATGTCAGTGCGGCGGATTATGCGGACAAGGCGTATCTGGACGGGGTGTTATCCAATAGCGAGCGCGCGATTCTGCGATCCTATGAAGCGAGAATGCAGGCGGAAAAAGAAGCCATGAATGCCGACTGGGAGGCGCGGCTTCAGTCAGCGGTTTCGGTCATCGAATCGGCATTGCAGGATCAGCAAAGCTATCTCTGGATGGATGGCGGGAATCTTTGTCTGGGGCGCAAGGGCTCGTTTACTGCGCTCACCCTTTCCCCGGAGGAAGTGGGATTTCTTGTCCGGGATAAGCGCAAAGGGAGGTTCAATGCCGAGAATCTTCTTGTGGATAACGTCCGTACCAATATTTTGGAGATCCGCGAAGCCGGAAGCGAAAAAGGAAAATTTCAATGGCGGCATCGCAAGGCATCCGGAGAGGATCATCTCACACTCTTTTATGTAGGAGGAAATGACCATGGCCTATCTTAAATTGGAGCTCTCGGCATCGGCGGGCATGACATCCGCAGTCGTTTCGGCCAATTTATATATTTGCGATACGGCGGGCGGCTGGAATCATTATGGCCCGCCCGGGACGATCACCATTGACGGAACCACCACGCAGTTTTCGCATAGCTTTGACCGCTACCAAGCCAAACAGTGGATCGGCAGTGCGCAAAAGACAGTG
>JALFST010000045.1 GCA_022779285.1 Peptoniphilaceae bacterium | reverse complement strand
GGAGAATTCTCGTTCGACTTGCATGTGTTATGCACGCCGCCAGCGTTTGTCCTGAGCCAGGATCAAACTCTCAAATAAATTCGAGAGCCAGATTCTGACTCGTTTTTCTTCTTCGTTTCAAAGAATTATTCAACTCAAAGTATTGATTGATTTAATTTTTAAGGTTCGTGTCACACGAGGTGACTTTGATATTATAGCTTCCTATTTCCCTAAAGTCAAATAAATTTTACACTCTTTTTACTCAATCTGTTTTTGGCTTGATTTCAATACTTTCTGCTCTTTTTTATCATTTTTGTGTTCTGTTAAAAAAAATAACCACAAAAATTTTTTAAAATTTTTGTGGTTACCGGAAGCTTTACATGTATCTCTTATAACGTTCTATATTTTCCGCCGTCAGAAAATCATATGCGTCATTGATCTCCTGAAACTTTATTGTTGCATCGGGGGCATGATTAATATCGGGATGATATTTTTTTGCTAACTTGCGAAATGCCAGCTTTACCTCGCTTTCGTCGGCTGTGTACGGCACTCCCAGCACGTCGCAGCTATGCTCGTATTTTATTTTAAATTCCTGCAGAGGGTTTTCTCTCTGTTGATAGCCATTTTGACCCGCACTGAATCCGCTTCCATATCCGTTCGAATATGTCCCGTTATAAAACTCTCCGCTTTGAAAAAAGGATTCAAAGATCCTTTGCCATTGTTCATTCTGTCTGCGTCTTTCCTCCGCATGGCGCGCCTCTTCCTCTTCCCACTTCTTGCGGGTATATTCCTGATCAAAATAGCGATATGGTTTTTTTGTGCCTCTTCTTGTCTTGTACCACTCCGCATGATTGTCCAAATAATGTGTCACGGCATAGCGAACACGGTCAAGTCCGGAGATCGCATATCCTCCCAAAAGCGGAAACAGCACGAGAATTATCGGAATCATCCAGACCCAGAACGGCAATGCTATCATCGGCAGCAGAATAATCGGTAGCGAAAATACTAAAACGACCATACACGCTAAAAATGGCGCAAAATATTGACGAACTCTGCGAACCGCATCAACCGATACTTGGAAAACCACGATACAGCCGCTGAGAATCGCGCCCGCCGCTACGGACAACCCTGATAAAATACTTCCCCAAACTTTCTTCATAAATATCCTCACTGAATTCTTTCATCCCACATGGAATCATCCATAGATTGCTTTTCCTCGCTGATGCAATAGAGCTCGTAATAGTTTCCTTTTTGTTCCATCAGTTGCTGATGTGTCCCGCGTTCCCGGATTTTGCCATCCATAAGCACCAGAATTTCATCGGCATTTCGAATTGTCGAGAGCCTATGGGCAATGGTGATAGTCGTTCGATTTTTTGCCAGCATATCCAGTGATTGTTGGATATGATATTCGCTTTGGTTGTCCAACGCCGATGTGGCCTCATCAAGTATCAAAATAGACGGATTCTTCAAAAACACTCTGGCAATCGATATTCGCTGTTTCTGCCCTCCTGACAGCATAACGCCTCGTTCTCCCACATAAGTATCGAAGCCGTGAGGAAGCTCCATGATAAAATCATAGGCGCCCGCAAGCCGCGCAGCCTGTTCAATTTCTTTGCGAGAGGCATCCGGCTTTCCATAGGCAATATTGGCGAGAACCGTATCGCTAAAGAGATATACATCCTGTTGTACCGTCCCCACATGCTCTCTCAAGCTTGCGAGGGTGACATCCCTCACATCTCTGCCGTCAATTTGCACGGAGCCATCCGTAACATCATAAAAACGTGGAACGAGATTGGATAACGTTGTTTTGCCTCCTCCGGACGGTCCCACCAGTGCAATCTGTTTTCCTGCAGGAATCCTGATGGAGATGTCCTCCAGCACCAGTTCCTGACTTCCGGGATAATGGAAGGACACATGATCGAAACAAATCTCCCCGGTTACCGCCTTCAGCTCCTGTGCGTTGGGGCGGTCCACAATGTCGGACTTCACCTGCATTGCTTCGTGAAAGCGTTCCAGTCCCGTCATGCCCTTTTCGAATTGCTCCGTAAATTCGATGATTCGAGAAAGAGTCGTCAAAAGAGTCTGTGTGTACAAGATATATGCAATAAAATCTCCCGGCGTAATTTTTTTCTGCATGAGAAAAATCCCGCCGAAAACGAGAACAAATGTGAGCATCAATCCGTCAAATATACGAGAGACGGATTGAAAGCCTGCCAAAGCACGATAAAATTGTTTTTTAATCTCAAGGAATCGGTTATTGTCGTGTTCAAATTTCTCGCCCTCAACCTCCTCATTATGAAAGCTCTTGACAACAAAAATGCCTAAGAAGGATTCTTCGATGGATGAATTAAACCTGCCGACCTGTTTTCTTTGCGCCATTTGGGTTCTTCGCAGCATTTTTCGAAAATAACCCGAAGCGAAAAAATAAATCGGGATCAGTGCAAATAAAGCAATGGTCAAGGTCACATTCACCTGGATGAGAATCCAAAAAGAAATCACCAATTTAATGGCTCCGATAAAATATTCTTCGGGACAGTGATGGGAAAACTCCGTAATATCAAAAAGGTCCGACGTAAGATTGGCCAGAATATTTCCTGTTTTGTGCGTGGCGAAATAAGAGTGAGAAAGCGTCTGGAGATGTCCGTAAAGGCTGGCACGCATGTCTCGCTCAATCAGTGCGCCCATGATATGCCCCGTGCTTTGCATAAAATATCTGGCTATGATTTCCACAATCCGAAAAGCTATGTAGATTGCAGAGGCCTTCCCGATAAAGGACATCGTAAGAGCGGCGGGATTTGCAGCCGCTGTATTGGTAATGCGGGATAGGATTAAAGGAAGTACAAGATCGCACCCGGTAGTCAGCGCCGCACATATGAAATCGGCAATCAATATTCCTTTGTTTTTTTTGTAATATGGCAGCAGAATTTGTATCAGCTTCCAATTGGAAAGCGTCTTATCTGTTTGGTTCATATAGGCTTTCTCTCCTTTCTCATAAACTGATGAAGGTTCCGCAGAGCCTGCCGGATCCGTTTTCGGATTCGTAGTGATTCGTAGTAAGGATGTCAATATTTTGTAAATATTTGTATTCAATACCCCATTTTTCTCGGAAACTATCGCTCCGTATTGAGTCTCCTCTCCCTCTCATAGTAAAATACAGATATGCGAAAGGAGGAGGTATGCAAAATACGATTCTGGTCACCGGATCCTCGCGCGGTATCGGTCGAGCATGTGCCGTTGCACTTGCCGGTTCGAATACAAATATTATTGTACACTATAAGCAAAACCGAGAGGGCGCAAAGATGACGCAAGCTCTCTGCGAAGCGCAAGGAGCGCGATGCCAAATTTTTCAGGCGGATCTCCGTCAATCCGATGAGGTCGGCCGCCTTTTTGAAAATGCGGAAGAGGCCTTTGGTGCCGTCTCCGTGCTTGTCAACAATGCGGGCATTTCTCTTTATGGTATGATACAGGATATCACGGATGAAGAGTGGCAAGATGCCTTTGCTCTGAATGTACATGGGACCTTTTATTGCACACGGCGTGCTGTGCCGAATATGATATCTCAAAAATATGGAAGAATCATCAACATCTCAAGTATGTGGGGACTTGTCGGATCCGCATGTGAAAGCCTGTATTCCGCCACGAAAGGCGCAATCAACGCTTTTACAAAGGCCTGTGCCAAAGAATTGATCTATTCCGGAGTCACGGTCAACGCCATCGCTCCCGGCGTTGTGGATACCGATATGATGCAGCAGCTGGATGAGCGCTCCTTAAAAGCCGTTTACGAGGAATTGCCTTTGGGCAGCATGCAAGCACCTGAAGAAATTGCCTTCTGGGTAAAGCAGTTAGCATCAAAGCAATCCGGCTCTATGACAGGGCAGATTCTCAGTCCCAATGGAGGACTCGTGTATTGATTATCCGAAAGCCATGCGAAAAAATCAAAATTCCGGTGAAATAATAAACGGCTGAATTTCAGCATTCTGCTGCTGAGATTCAGCCGTTTTTTCGGCTTTCCGAAATTGCAAAACCTGCCTGAGCCGGAACCTCGTCTAAGAATATGCTTTGGAAAGGTCCATTTAAATCTGAATTTTTTCGGATTCACCCGTCGATACCCAATACAAATATGCAGCAATCACAGGACGCCGAAAGGAAGTCTCCAGCGCTCTTTTGTACCACCGCATTTGATCAAGATATCGCGATGCATCCGGATGACGGTCCGTTTTGAAATCCACAAGCACAAGACCAGCATCGGTTTCGGCGAAAAGATCAATTTGTCCGTCCACGGTTCTCGTGCTTCGGTCTGATTGCAAGCGCAAGGTAAAGGACTGCTCGCGGATGATTTTCTTGGCCTTTTTTCGAAGCGCCTTCAAAAGATCCGAGTGAAAGAAACGCTCAAGCTGTACTACAGAAATGACAGCCGCCTCCTCTTTTGTAAAATATTCTCTATTGATCAGCTCATCCAGTGCGCTTTCTATCTCCTCCCGCGTCTCCAAATCCAAGGATAATGCCTGCAATGCCCGGTGCATCAGGGTTCCTCTTTCCGCTGCCGTAAACTCTTTTTTTCCCTGCATAAATCGCGGCATGGGATAAAAATGCTCCCATACGATTTTCCGTCCCTCTTGCTCACAATTTCGAGAGGAAACGCAAGGCTTCGCCTGAAGCTCCACCGCTCCGTTTTCCGGAAGGCGTGTCTGCAAGAAGGCATCGAAGATCTCACTTGCCGGATACATTTCCTTTTCCGTCTCCTCAGATGATGAGGATCGCTTGGCAAGATCGGTTACCGTTTCCTTCATAGGCCTTGTCGTATCCGACAGATATTGATAATCCCACTCGAAAACCGGGGTAAGGAGTGTCAAAGCCGGCATTTTCTGTTCCTGCTGCGGAGCATTTTGAATTTCCCGATATACGGATCCATAATCCAGGCATATGCTGAGATCCGGTGAAACATCCTGACTTTGTGTCGGAAAAATCCCCTTGGCCTGCAAGATATGCACCACCCATTGAAGATAGGAAGAGTCCTTCGACAGCCTCGAGTCAAGTCTGTCCTTCGTAATGCCCGTCTTCTCTGAGCCCAAAATCACATCATCAAGATTTCGTACATGTCCTACCAAAAAAAGCTGCGAAATCGCTCGTGTCAAGGCAACGTAAAAAATTCTGACTTCCTCAGACTTTTGCTGAATGCCGATGCGATGCGTAACAATCTTTTTGCGGAGCGGTGTCTGCGAAAGAATATGATGAGCCTCCTCATTCCACTCAAGGAGCGTCATCGCGGGTCCTGTTTGCTTATCATATACAAGCGTCTCTCGCAAATCCTGCTCATTAAACCTCTTGCCTGTTTCCGCAAGAAAAACAATAGGGAATTGCAGGCCCTTGGACTTATGGATCGTCATCAGGCGGACCACATTGTCATGCTCCGACAGCTCCGATCCGGGGCTCATGTCCTCTCCGGCGCCTGCCTGTACACGTTTTGCATATTCCAAAAAGCCGAAGAGTCCGCTCTGTTCGGAATTTTCATACTCCTCTGCCAAACGTAAAAGCGTGTGAAGATTTTCCCTTCTTTCCTTTCCCCCTGCAAGTCCCTCCGCAAAGGAATAAATACCGCTTTCGTCAAGCACCATCCATAGCCAGCGTACCAGTGTTTTTTCCTTCAGAAGCTCACGCCATCTTTTCAAGCATCGTTCAAGCTCCGTCGCTTTTTTTTCTCCCCCCGCAACGTCGGCATGATAGGCGTCTGCAAAGCTCCCCTCCGGGTGGCGGATTCGCATCTGTGCCAGCTCCTCATCCGTGTATTTCCCGACAGAGGAGAGCACGGAAAGCAACTCTACATCGCTTTGCTCGTTACGAATAATGTGCAGCAAATGAAAAGCCAGCTGAACCTCCGTAGATTCCAGATTCACCGATTTGGAATCTGAATAATATGGGATGGAAAACGCATCCAACACACGCTCGAATTGAAAAATACGGTTTCCCGTTCGAAAGAGGATGGCGACATCTCCATATCGCGCCCCTTTTTTCACAAGATCCTGAATCGTGTGCGCAATATAAAACGCCTCGGAGCTGATTTCATCAAAAGAAGATGCCTTTTCTCTTCCGGAAGCGTCCTCTTCCAGAATCGTAATGGTGACATGACCATGGGAGGCGTTCTTGTCGACTGTCCCGCTGAGAGCGGATTGATGCCTGCTTCTATGCGTTTCCGTATCGTAATGCACACAGCCCCTTCCTGAGGTCATCAGGTCGCAGAAAAGCAAATTGACAAAATCCAGGATCTCCTTATCGGAACGGAAATTCACGGTCAAATCAATAGCCTGATCCTTTTGTGAGTCGGAATATCGATTATATCTCTTTAAGAAGTTTTCCGGCTCGGCCTGTCGAAATCCGTAAATGGATTGCTTCACATCTCCCACAAAGAATAAATTTTTCCCGGAGGACAATCTCTCGATAATCTGATCCTGTAAATCATTTGCGTCCTGATACTCATCAAAGAAGATTGCACGATACCGTCTCCGAAGCTCATTTGCAATCCCATCATCTCGTAAGAGCTCAAGCATTTTATGCTCAACATCGTTGAAATCCGCTCCATTTTGCTGATTCTTTTTTTCCTGGAAGATCGCTTCAAATTGAATGACCATGTCGCCTAATATCGAAAAATTTCGCGCCATCTGTACATTTTCCCGAGCAACCTGCACCGGATTCAGAAGCAAAGCCAGTTCAGAAAGCTCCGAGCATTCTTTTTTTATCAATTTACGGTTGTCTTTGATCGGATCGACAATCATCTTGATTTCCATCGAAGGCTTTCTTACAGCAGGCTGACGCTGAAAGACGATTGAGGGATCCGTATTTCCCTGCTTCCATTCAGCCATCTTCGCCTCCACCTCACGGCACTCTGAACGCATAAAATCATAAAATGCACCGGGAAAGGTCGAGTCCGCCGCCATTTTTTCCAGGCTGTCCAGATTCCTCCTCACCTCCTGCAACAGATCCTCCAGATTTTCCAGCTTTTGTCCGAGAATCTCGTTTTGAAACATGTCCAGAGTTTGGTGAAGAAATTCCTCCGAGATCATTTTTTCCTTCCACTCCTGAATCCATGCCACAGGGTTCTCGTGCTGATTTGCAAGAGAGGAAAGCTTGAGTATTAATGCGCGGATTCCCTGATCGCTTCGTCTTTTTTGGCTCCCGTACGCCTCGATCAATTGCAGCTGTTCCCCGCTTCCCTGCTGATAGATGGGCATAAGCGTTTCCTCCAGCGCCTCATCCATCAAGCGAGAAAGTATCTTGCCATCCAAAATGCGAAATGCCGGATCCCAATCAATACGGTCTGCATATTCATGTAAAATATCGTAGCAAAAAGCGTGAAGCGTCTGAATATGCGCGCCGGATAAAGCGTTGAGCTGCGTCAGAATCCAGCGCCGCTGTTCACGGGAAAGCTCTTGCGCAGCGTCCTCGAGGCGGCGATATAGCGCTGCACGAATTTTGGTCTTCATTTCTGCAGCAGCTTTTCTCGTAAAAGTTACAATCAACTGATTTTCCAGCCCGATGCCTTCCTCCGTGCCGTCGCCCAGAAGCTTTCGAATGATACGTTCAACAAGGACTCCGGTTTTACCCGCACCGGCTTGTGCAGAGATAATGCGATTTTCGGAACCCGGTGTCAGAGCCTTTTCCTGTTCCTCTGTGAATTTCATGCTCATTTTTCACCCTCCTGCATCTCTCGCCAATCCTTCCATTGAATATCTGAAAGAAATCGATAGCTCTTATACTGTGTTTGCTTTTCAAAGCGGCATGCCGAACGGTAGGGACAATAGTCACATGCCGTCTGCACGCGGCTTCCCTGCTCATAGCGATACGGGCGAGGCGCAATGATGCCGCTTTCTCGAATGCCTGCGCTCCTTTTCGCCGCAAGATATGCAGACTCCAACAGCCTGTCCATTTCCTGCGGAGCAAGTAAATTTTCCCGATCGCTTAAACTGTACTTTGCGCCCTTGAGCTCATAGATCGGCGAAAACATTTTTTCTCCTTCCGGGTTCTCCCCGAAGGCGGGATCCATTTCTTGATTCAAAGCCGTATCTCGCAATAAAAATCCATCCAAAAGATGTTCTTTGAGACTCCATTCTTCCGCTTTTTCCGTTTCGTTTGCGTCAAGCACCCTGGGAGCCTGAATCGGCGCATAAAATGCGCCCGCCGGAAGCTGAGACATCGTGTCGGATGCCGCCATCAAATACAGAGGAAGCTGTAAATGAATCCCATATAAGGCTTCGGAAAGAGAAAAAGAGCGATTTCCCGTTTTATAATCGATCACCTGCACAAATTTCCGATGATCCGGCGTCTGAAAGGTATCTACCCGGTCGATGCGTCCGACGATCTCAAGCGTTCGCGTATCGGTCGGCAAAAGAATTCCGCTTTTCGTCACCGGATAGCCGAAAGCAAGCTCATGCGCAAGCCCGCGAACATGACTTTGGTTGAGCTGTCTGACGAGCGCACTTTGCGCCTCATGCATTGTTTTTTTCGTAAGCATCATAAGAAATGCATTGCGGGGATCCGATCTTCTCTCCTGATCCAGTACGCCCGAAAGCGTCTTTTCAAACGCCTCCTCCGCAATGGCAAGAGATTGATCCGGAGAGATTTCCACATTTTCTTTTGATAGAAGTCCGGCAATCTCCCGTGTCCAGAGATCAATCGCACCATGCATCAGACTGCCGATTTCCGCCGCGTCAACAGGCCAGTCGGAACGCACCCTGACGCCCAATCCGGACGAAGCAAAATATCGATAAGGGCATGCCGAAAGCATCTCCAGCCCCGAAGGGCTCACCGTTGTTTTGGGATACAGCTGCTGCACCACCGCTTCCGATAGCGGCTTTCGAATATTGGTATAATTCGTAACAGCCTCAATCATCCGCACTTCTCTTTGCATCTCCGGGATTTGACGAAACTGCGCAAGAAGCGCTTTTCCAAGCGCCTCCTTCTGCTCTGAACGGATATAGTCGGGCAAAAGGCGCATACGAAGCGTCCTGCTCAAAAAAAGGTCCTCGGGAGTAAAGTGATCAAAGGAAATCATCGTCACATCCGCAAAGGCTTCCTCGATTTTTTTCATCCAATAGCTGGGGCTGGCCGGTTCGTTGTTACGTGTCTGCAAGGAACAAAAGAGAAAAAGCTCCTCCTGTGCTCTGCAGATTGCTGTATAAAAGGCCAGGCGCTCTTCCGTTACCGCAAAAGTCGGCATAGAAGGCATCCGAATATTTTCCTCCGCGAAAAATTGTTTTTCTTCCGCCGTCAAAAGCCCTGCGGATTTTTTAGACGAAGGCAGCCAGAGATCGGACATTCCCAACAGAAATACGAAACGGTGTCCTCGTGATCTTCCTCTTTTCAGATCCGAAATCGTAATCTGATCCTGATACGGCGGAATCACTCCGAGAGACAGCGCCGAAAGTCCTTCCTCAAGATATCGCTGAAAAGCCTTGAATTCACCCTCTTCATCGCCGACAATACTCACAAGCTCATCGAGCAGATTCATACATGCTCCCCAAATCTGCTGATGCTCACGAAGCTGTTCCCTGCGATTTTCATCTTCTAAGACTTGCGCATATCTTTGCAGACCGTTGCGAACAGGCTCCTGCATCAGGTAATCATAAAAGATCCTGCAGAACTCACTCATTGTATTTCTTTTTTTTCTGCAAAGCAGGAGCGGAGAAAGCACCGAAAGCAGCACATCATTGACCTTCCCTGCTGTAAGCGTCTCTCTCTCCCATTCCGCAGCTTCACGAGGATGCTTGGATAAAAACTCTCGATCCGGCTCAAAATAGCGTTTCTGTTCGAACATCGAATAACGAATGCGTCGGCGCAGAATATAGTTCTCGTAGGTATCGATGTCCGCTTCCTCTAAATCAAAAAAGCCGGTCCTCAACAAGGTGAACACAGAACCCGGAGAAAAGCCCTCACTGACAATGGAAAGAGAATTTCGAATCAATTGAATAAAAGGATGGTAATCGGGAGTGCGTGTTTCATCCATAAAAAACGGAATTTGTTCTTTGCCGAATTTTCTCTCTATAAAGCCCCGATACTCATCGGGTTCTGTGAGAAGAACCTGAATGTCTCGATAGCGTGCAGCTTTTCTTTGCAACAAACGCCTGATTTCCACAATCAGAGCGTCTACCTCCTGCTCCGTATTTCGATATTGTATTAAATGCACGGTGCCGTTGGATACAGGCAAAGCGCTTTTCTCCATAGAGTGCAATCGAAACGGAGCGGATGCGGCGATCGCCATCACTGAAGTATTTTTCTTCGGGTTTGCAAGTATTTTTGCAGATGGAAAAATTTCCAAAAGCTGCAAAAGAAATGCCATGCTATGAGAAAAAGCCATGCCATCCGACACAATCTCCTGTGCCTGTGTCAAAAGCAGGCTGCGCGGCATTGTTTGATTTTGCTGAATGAAACGGGCAATTTGCACATCCAGAGGCAACGCAATATGCACCGAGCTTCCGGAAACGATCAGATTCCGGATTGCCTCCAGCTCCAGTTTGGACACCGAATGAAAATAATCAAAAAAGAAATCGCTATTTTTCAATTCCTGAATTTCAGGAATTTGTGAAAAAGCACGTTTCATGCGCTCGTCCGAATCCTCAAATCGATCCATGGATGCCTCGTAGGCTCGATAGATTTCTGCAATATGGCGAAGCTTTTCCTGTGTAGAAGGCGCATCTGTGAGCCGATTTGCCAAAGCATCAAAAAGCTCCGGCGCGATCCCGTACTCCTTGTACTCTTGAATATCGCTAAAAAGCGCTTCTACCGTTCCTTTTTTTTGAAACCTTTCCCCCTTCAGCTTCCCGGAATCGGTTAATTTTTCTAAAATAGAGCGCAGTAAAATACGACGCCCTGCGGCATCGATCGACAGGCGGCTGTATCCTGACGTTTGCTGCAAAATTTCTCCGGCAAGAGAGGGCAAGCTTTGCACCTTCAGATTCAGCAATATTTCCGTGTTCAGCTTGTCAAAAAGCAGCTGTTCGGCTTCTACGGTAAATTGGCCGGGCACAAGATATCGCGCAGTCTTTCCGTTTTTCAGACTCTCGCAAATATAGGGAAGCAAAGAATTTGTAGCACGACCGGGATCCCGATCCACGTGAATCATCAGCATGAAGCATCGCCTCGATATCCGGTGATTTGCAGAATCAAACGCACCGCACCATAGATACCGGCATCATTGCCAAGAGTCGCCCGAATAATCGGCGTATCCTTGCCGGTATAAAGCGCATATTTTTGGTATGCTTTTTTCGTAGGCATCAAAAGCTTTTCACGCGCATTCGAAACCCCTCCTCCGATGATGAAAAGCTCCGGATCCAACGCTGCTCCGACGATGGCGAGCGCTCTTCCCAAAACATCGGTCGTACGATCCACAACCGCCTGCGCAATTACGTCTCCCTGCTCCGCACAATCGAAAACCTTTTTTGCATCCACGGAAGGATAGTTTCTTAATAATGACGGTGTATCGGATGTCTCTAAAAGCCGGCGTGCTTGGGCGGCGATTCCCGTTGCGGATGCAATCAGCTCCAGACAATCATGCTTGCCGCAGCCGCAGGTTCTTTCCTCCGGCTCCGTCAAAATCGACATATGTCCGATTTCTCCGGCGGCACCGTGCAAACCGCTGATGATGTGCTCATCAACGACGATGCCTCCGCCGACTCCCGTACCCAATGTAACGAGAAGCACGGAATTTCTGCCCTTGCCCGCACCTTGCCACTGTTCTCCCAAGGCGGCTACATTCGCATCATTTTCTACGGCAATAGGACAGGAGAGCCTCTCCTCGAAAAAATCCGCAATTTTCACATAGCCCCATCCCATATTGACTACGCCGTTGACTTCCCGATGATTCAAAACAGGACCCGGCATACCGATTCCAACGCCGCAGAGATCCTCCTTTTTTGCGTCGGATTCTTCCACGAGCTGCTGAATGACGGGAATGAATTCCGCCATCGTCTGCTCCGGCGATTTCACTTTCCCGGTACGCACGGAGCTTCGAGCCAAAAGCACTCCCTTCTCATTGAATATGCCAAATTTAGCCGACGTACCGCCGACATCAATTCCAATGAATCGCTTCATTTCCAACTCCCCTCGTATCTTTTTTTATATTTTATCATGTTTGCAACCTATACAAAAATGGTTTAGAATATTCAGGCATTTTTGCAGTGTTTCTTGGCACCCACTTAAAAAATCAAGGGGAAGCCGCTATGCGGTCTTTTTTTGTTCCCCGCAATGGAGGAAAAATGAAAAGGTATTTTACTACACGTGTACTTGCACAACAGGCACTCATTACCGCCGTCTATGTTCTTCTGACCCTCAGCGGCTGGGGTGCCGGCTATGGTCCCATCCAATTTCGTTACTCCGAGGTCCTGAATTGGCTGGCTTTTTATAATCCGCAGCATATTGTCGGGCTCACGCTCGGTTGCTTTCTGGCGAATATTGCCAGTCCTCTCGGCATCATTGATATGTTTGCCGGTACCCTCGGCACCTTCTTAGCGGCATGGTGCATGTCTCAGGTCAAATCTCGCTGGATTGCCGCTCTATTCCCGGGACTTTTTTCATTCATCTACGCCTTGGAGGCTTATTTCGTAGGAAGTGCGCCACTTGCCGCGGTTCCTGTAATTTACGGACAGATCTTTCTTTCGGAAATCATCATTGTCGGCATAATCGGAATTCCTATTATGCTGGGATTGGAACGAATTGAACCGCTACGCAGGAATTTACTTTCGCCTGCCGGTTCTTTTCAAAAACGCTCGCATAGCTGAGCCGCATACCTCTCTCGATTAGGGGAATACAGTCTGGGTAAAAGTAAATTAGCTTAAATAAAGGAGGATGGTATGGAATTAGTTCTTTATAAAAAAGACAGCTGCCCTTTCTGTCAGAAGGTGATGCATTTTATTGATCAAAACTCTGTTTCCGGAATCGAATATAAGGATATTGTCCGGGAGCCCGAAAATGAGAAGGTCCTGATTGAAAAAGGCGGGATGGATCAGGTGCCCTGCCTGTTCATCGACGGGAAGCCGCTCTATGAGTCGGATGATATCATTGCCTGGCTAAAGGAAAATCTGTTGCATGGGCAGGATATCAAGGGCGAAGAGGAGGATCCCGGAGTTTGCAACGTTTTTTGATTGTGTCGAAAAATAAGAGAATTCAGGCTGATAACGGCTGAGAGCAACTGATAAAAGTTGCTCTCAGCCGTTTTTTTCTTTTTCAGTCGCTCCTCCGATGCACCTGCTACCTGCCGAGATCACCGTCACAAAAAAGGCTCCCCTCTGAAAAGGGATCACCGGATTCCGTTTCTGCTATAGAAAAGAGCTCCCAAGCGGGAGCTCTTAAGGCGACACCCAGATTTGAACTGGGGATAAAGGTGTTGCAGACCTCTGCCTTACCACTTGGCTATGTCGCCGCAACGCAAATAATCTTATCAAAAAATAGGATAAAACACAAGAAGCGGTAGACGAGATTCGAACTCGCGACCCTCGGCTTGGGAAGCCAATGCTCTACCACTGAGCCACTACCGCATACTCTTCAAGAAAGCTTTTTTATTATAATGTAAAATCGCGACTTTGTCGAGTCTGCCGGATCGAGTATAATATTTAGAACAAAGGAGGCATTTATGAATTTATCCAATCGTATAGACCGACTGAAAATCTCGCCGACAAGGCGTTACAATGCTCTTGCAAAAAAAATAGAAGCCGCAGGCACAAGGGTTCTCCGCCTGAGTATAGGACAGCCGGATCTTGCCGCTCCTGATGAATACTTTCATGCGATGGCCAAATTTCCTCATGGAATCTTACAATATTCGAATTCTACAGGGCTGGATGTGATGAGACAGGCACAGGCAAAATATTATGCACGTCTCGGACTTTCTTATCAGCCTGATGAGATTTTTGTAACCGCAGGTGCAACAGAGGCCATTCAATTCGGTTTACTTTCCTTGCTTGATCCCGGAGATGAACTGCTCTTATTGGAACCGTTCTATACAAACTATAGCATGCTGTCCGAAATCCTGGGAATTCAAATCCGCTCCGTAATGACCTCGATCGAAACAAATTACAGCATTCCTGATATGAGCGTGCTGGAGGCATCCATTACCTCAAAAACAAAGGCAATCCTCTTTTCCAATCCCGGAAATCCAACAGGCCGCGTCTATACACGCGAGGAGCTGGATCGCATCGTTGCCTTAGCGAAGAAATATCATCTATCTGTGATATCGGACGAGGTCTACCGTGAATTCAATTTTTCAGGACACGAATTCATTTCTATGGCCGAGTATGATGAAATCCGTGATCAGCTGGTTTTGCTGGATAGCGCCTCAAAAAAATATGCTTGCTGCGGTTCAAGAATCGGAACCCTGTCGACAAAAAATGCCGCGCTGCAAGCAGCCATCATCAAGCTATGCAATTTGCGTCTCTGTTCTCCTACGCTGGAGCAATATGCAATCGCACAGCTTGCGGATTTAGGAGATGAATACTTTTTGCCGGTCGCTGAGCTCTACCGGAAAAGACGTGATGCTCTTGCACACTCACTGGACGCTATCGAAGGAATTTCCTACTCCCGGCCTGAGGGAGCTTTCTATACGCTCGTTCGCTTGCCGGTAGCCTCTGCTGAGGATTTTGTGGTATGGATGCTTGAGCAGTTCCGTGATCAAAACGAAACGATTCTCCTGACGCCTGCGGAGGGGTTCTATTTCACTCCCGGTGCAGGCATCGATGAAGTTCGAATCAGTTACTGTGTCGATGAAGCCATACTGAAACGTGCGATTGAAATCCTGCATTTGGGACTTGAGAAATATCAAAAACAAAAATAAAAATAAGAAAACCGGCTTTTGAGAACTCAAAAGCCGGTTTTTAAATTATAGCCAATCAAATTCAAAGCCCTCAACATCAATGACATCATCTTCTGTCGGATTTAGAGCGCGAATGCGGTCCATTACGCCCATGGTTTCCAAAGAGCGCTCAAAAAAGGTGACCGAATCCTCATCCTGCAAAATGAGCTTGCGCGAAAGAGTTTTGAGAGGCTCTCCCGTAGCAACAATGCGCTTTCCGTTACGCTCCACACGGATGGAACGATCCTTTTGAAAGAATTGCTCAATCGGAACAATCGCTTCATCCAGGGTTCCATATCGGGGCGGCAGGTTACGAATGGTATCCCAAAGCCGATAGCTGAGCTCTCGAACTCCGGTATGGGTCGCTGCGGAAAGCTCCAGCAGGTGTGGTCCGTCCTCGTCCCCAGCTTTTCCTGAAGCCGCCGAAAAAATATTTTCTTTTTCTAAGACTGCTTGGAAACGTTCAAGATTTTTCTCCGCTCCGGGCAGATCCATCTTGTTGGCGACAATGACACGGACTCGTTTCACAAGCTCAGGACTGTATTTTTCCAGCTCAGATTGGATTTGAAAATAATCCTCCACCGGATCTCTCCCCTCGGTGCCGGCCATATCGATCACATGACATAAGACTCTGGTGCGTTCAATATGACGCAGAAAATCATGTCCCAATCCTGCTCCCTCACTGGCGCCCTCGATCAGTCCCGGAATATCAGCAATGACATAGGAGTTGCCCTCTTCCAGCTTTACCACGCCTAAATTGGGTTCCAATGTGGTAAAGGGATAATTGGCAATTTTCGGACGTGCTTGTGTCATAACAGATAAGAGCGTGCTTTTTCCGACATTGGGAAAACCGACCAGCCCCACATCTGCAAGCAATTTCACCTCAAGAATCACGTCAAGCTCCTGACCGATCCCACCCGGCTGTGCAAATCGAGGTGCCTGCCGAATCGAAGATTTGAAATGCACATTGCCTTTCCCCCCGAAACCGCCCTGTACCACGATCATTCTTGCACCTTCTTCGTGGAGATCGGCAATGGGCAGACCCGATTCCGCCTCGCGTACCACTGTCCCGACAGGGACCTTGAGCACAAGATCCTCTCCGGCACGGCCGAACATCTTCTGACCGGCCCCCGGTTGTCCTGATTCCGCCTTGTATTTTCTCTTATACTTATAATCGGCAAGCGTGCGTACATGCGTATCCGCCTCAAGAATGATATTTCCTCCACGCCCGCCGTCTCCTCCATCGGGACCGCCTGACGGTACAAATTTTTCTCGTCTCCAATGGATGGAGCCATTTCCGCCATTTCCGGCAATCAAATGGATTTTTGCCTTATCGATAAACATGTTTTTTCCTTTTCTTCTGTGATGAATGTGCAACGAGCGAAGAGTCCAATAAAAAAGAGCCGCTCACGCGGCCCTGATTTACGCAAGAACTTCTGCCGGATATACACATACCTGCTTCTTATCGCGGCCAAGGCGTTCAAACCGAACAATTCCGTCGCGAGCAGCAAATAAAGTGTCATCTCCACCGCGCTTCACACCGACACCGGGGTGAAAATGTGTGCCGCGCTGACGAACGATGATTGTTCCGGTATGCACCGCTACACCGTCATGGCTCTTAACGCCCAGACGCTTTGCGTTGGAATCACGTCCGTTTTTTGAGCTCGAAACTCCCTTTTTACTGGAAAATAATTGTAGATCAAACTGTATCATCTCTATTCCTCCTGTTGGATCTCTATATAATTGGGATGTTGCTTTGCAAGCATCTCTGCATTGATTACAAAACCGTTGATGACCACCTGTGCATCATGCATTTGTTGCCGACTGAGGTGCTTCGTATCCAGCCGGATATCAAGATATCCCTCGTGCACCTCGAACCGAATCCACTTACGAAGGTCGATCCCGTCCGTAAGAGTGTTCAGCGTTGCAATCCCTAAGGTCGAGATCGCGCAACAAACAAGATCCCTCCCGTACTCTCCGGAATTTGCATGACCCTGAATCGTTAAGGCATCAAAGGAAAGAACATCCTTCGGAAAAGCATTATGCAAACAAATGCGTATCATCAGGCCTCGATGGACTCAATCTTGAGCAGCGTATAGGGTTGTCTATGTCCCTGTGTACGACGATACCCCTTCTTCGCCTTGAACTTGCCGATGATCACTTTTTTTGCCTTGCCCTGCGCCTCGACGGTCGCTACGACCTTAGCGCCCTCAACCAGAGGATTTCCTACATGAACGGATTCTCCGCCGATGAAAAGGACCTGATCCAAGGTTACCTTCTCACCCACCTCGGCCTTGAGCTTTTCAACCTTTACGAGATCGCCATTCTGAACCTGATACTGTTTACCACCTGTTTCAACTACTGCGTACATTTTGTGCTCCTTTTTTTCCAAGACTCGCCCTTAAGGTATCGCTCAGCGATTTACATCTACCTGATCAGTGCGGTACACATTGATGTATGATATCAGAAATGCTCAGATTTGTCCAGACTGTGCCGTGGATTTATCCGCCCCGTCCTCACGTAAATTACTGCTTCGAAGGCATCGTTTCTCTTTCCGGATTATATGTCTCATATCCATCATACTTTTTTTCATCAAATTCTTTGGTTGGCTGTACCTGTAAATATTTTGCGATGACATCACGAACCGGACCCGCGATATTGACACTCGTTTCTCCCGCAGGCATAAATCCGAGTACACAGATTTTCGGAGCATCAAATGGCGCAAATGCCATATCCCATGCATAGGGAGCATACGGCTCCCCTGTGCGCGGATCAATTCCCCCACGTTGTGCTGTACCGGATTTGCTGCCGACCGCCATCGGTAAATTCCGAAGCGGGCCCGTGTTTTCCGCCGATAAACGCATTCCCTCACGAACGGCATCAAAATACGACTCTTCGATATCGATCTTGGCCGCATTATTCTGCTGACGAAAAACAACCGTGGAGTTATCCGTATTTCGGATCTCCCGTACCAAGGTAATGGGATAATCCTGCCCCTTATTCGCCAAAATCATGTTTACTCGATTAAAGGATACGGGCGTATAGGCATTTTGTCCCTGACCGATCATGGTGTTCAGAGAATCTGCAGTTTTCCATCCCGTCTGGTTGAAATATGTGTACTTGATGATATCTGCCAGACCCGCATTTTGCCCCTGCAAGGGCGTCTCCGATTGATATCCCATCGCTTCCAGATCCCTGATCAATTTTCCGCGGGAAATGGAATCTCCTTGCTCTGCCCATGTGAGAATTACCTCGATATCCTGTTGAATATCATTTTGATTTTTAAAGATTTCCTCTTTTTTGTATTTGTTCAGCTCCGCTTCCAGATATTTCCGTAGAAGCGATTGTGTCAGCTCCATTTTGGCGGCACGGCTCGGAATGGAATTCTTCGCTTCCGCCGGGTAGTTGATTTCCAGCCCTGACCTGTGATCCAGACCCAGCTTTTTACCGATCGCCTCGATATCATCGATGCTCACCTGAATGCCCGGATTGGCTGCTCCATACGGATCATAGCCAAGTCCCAGTTCATAAAAGAAATAGTTGCAGGATACGCCGAGTGCATGTGCAAGATCCAGCCATCCGTGAGACGATTTCGATGTTGTGTAAATCAGGCAATTGAACTGTGTATTTCCGATGACCATATAGCCCTGGCACTTGATCTGATCGGTCGGACGCAGGCCGTTTTGCAGAGCGGCTAAAGAGACCACCGTCTTGAACATGGAGCCCGGCTGCACCGCCGTTTGCGTCGCAAGATTCATTAATGGTTTCGGCGCATCAGGATTGTTGAGATCGTCCGTCTGATAGGCGTCCCAATCGGAGCCGGAAATGCCCGTGACAAACAGATTCGGATCAAACATCGGATAGGATGCCATTGTGAGCAGCTCGCCGTTGTTCGGATCATATGCAACAATAGCACCTGAATTGGCCATCGGAGAAGCTTTCATCGCATAGCTTCCCCATGGAGAATCATAATCCATGCCATATTTGACAGCCACAATATTATTGCGGATTCGTTTCTCCGCATCCACCTGCAAATCAATGTCAATGGTGAGGTATAAATTATTACCGGCCTGCGGCTCTGTGCGCGATATGATTTCCGTGCGATTTCCCGTGGAATCAATCTTTACATTTTCCGTCCCGTTGACTCCATGAAGCGTGTCTTCAAAGCTCTCCTCAACTCCGGTTTTCCCGATCAGCTCATTTGGCAGATAGCCCTTCTCCTCGACGTATTTTTTGATTTCCGCATCTGTCGCAATTCGGCCGATGTATCCCAATACATGACATGCGGCCTTTCCATAGGGATAGTAACGAATCGGCTCTCGGGAAATGACAAGTCCGGTGGAAGCCGGTATATGCTCCTCAATTCCTGCAACGGTTTTATCCGTCAGCTCATAGCAGAGATTAATCGGAGTGTAGGCATAGTTTCCCTGATCCCGCACTCTAAAAATCAAATTTAATACACCAAGGCGGACAATGTCTCCTCCTTGAACCTGCAGATCTTCTTTTTCCTGCAGCTTTTGAAATGCATTCTTTGGATCCGGTGTCTTGTTTTCTTTGGAATCGACCAAATGATTCGCCTTGAGAAAATCGCTCTGACTTTTCTCCAGCCCGTACACCCAGTCCGAAATTGAGATCCCGGGATACACGCCTTGCGAAAACATCGCTTTTTGTGCCAGATCCTTAAATTCATCATCGGCGATGATCGTATCCAAAACATCATTTGCGAGGGCCAGTCTCTTTAATCTCTCCAGCGGGAGCTCCTGTGTCTCCTCCGTTTGAGCATACTCAATGGAGACCGACTGTGCATCGCTTGAGATCACATATTTCAAATTGGAGTCCACTCCTTTTGAGGTCAGAGCATTGATCACTTTTTCTGCAGGAATGACAAAAGCATTGGAATTGTTGATCGACATGGACGTTAAAAAAGAATCTATGGCGATGGACTTTACAATGGACACGAAATCTTCCTTCGCTGTCGAATCCATCGTAACAGCGGGAAAGCTTCGATGCAGCATTGCTTTCTTCATACGAAATTGTTCTTCGTATGTAAAAAGATATGGGGTAAGCTCCAGCCCCTCCGATAAATTATTTTCCCGAAGCACCTCATAGGCAAGCAGCCTTGCCGCAGGATGCTTGAGGACTTGCGACAATACATTCCGGTTAGCAGCGGTTCTTTGCGCAAGAAGAGCCAAGGGAGTTGTATTCTCATTCATTCCTCCATCGGCCATCAGCTTGTCATACTCCTCATTTTGAATAAAGGACAATGCAAACCCATCGTCTGCATTCCAGGTAATTGGAAGAGCGCTTCCCTTCATGGAAAATGCCGTGAGGGCACGCACTGCCGGCGATACCTTCATATTTTCATTTTCAGGATCTATATAGACACGCGACAGCCATGCTTCTAAAAGATTGTTCTCAATCAAAAGCTTCTGAACATGCTCTGTAGGCGTGTCTTCATTGGCGAAGTAATCCGACTGCGATACGTAGGTGAATTCATTGATGCCGATTGGAAAATCCGAAAGATAATCGGCTCCGTCATGCTCAATCAATTCCACCAGCTTCTGCAAATTCTGATTTCTTTCCGATGTCGAGAGCGCAAAAAGGGAATCCTTGTATCCCTGCACCGTAAATGAGGTACGCGTCCCCGCAAGAAGCTTTCCGTTTCGATCGTAAATATTTCCACGAGGCGCTGTGATTTGTATGGTTTTGGTTCGTTTTGTCTCCGATAAATCTCGAAAGTAGGCACCCTTGGTGATCGTAAGATCATAGAGTCTCCACAGCAGAAAACCAAAGGCAGCTATGATCAACACAGCAATCACGACCCAGCGAATAAAGGAAGACTTTTGCTTCATAATGCTCTCTTTCTAATTTCCAAACAAATTTATGAGCTTAAAAAAAACCGGAAAAACGACGTACCGACCTCGGTTTTAAGTACATGCGCAAAATCCAGATGAGAAGCAGAAACAGTACGGCATTCATCACCATAGAGAGTCCCGCTGCGATCAAAAGTGTTCTCATCGGCGAGATGGCAATCCGTAAAATTCGGCGATATAGCGTCAGGCTCGCTACAGAAAACAGGGTTGCCAACACCGTCATGAGCACTCCCGTCACAGTGCGCCCTTCATTGTTCCGAAGGGCTTTTCCTATCGCGGTTCCGATAAGAAAATATAAGAGCGCCGAAACTCCCAGAACCTCGGAATACATAAGATCCTCCAAAAGCCCCAAGCCCAATCCGGTATATCCGCCCCAGCCGGGGCCATAGAGAATCGCGATTGCGGAAACAAAGGCGATATATAAATTCGGCGTTGCTTCATAGAT
>JALFST010000036.1 GCA_022779285.1 Peptoniphilaceae bacterium | reverse complement strand
TCACGCCAGAATGATCTTCTTACCACTGTCAATGCCACGCAGATGGTCGGTATTATTTCCCGTACCTTCTTGGGCAATGTCGGCGGCATCTTGGCGATTTTGGGCACCATTGTTTTGCCGATCACCTCAGGAGATACGGCGTTCCGCTCAGTTCGTCTGATGCTTGCCGAGAGACTCAATATCTCGCAGTCGGATCCGAAGAAGCGTATCGGCTTGACCCTGGTGATCTTTATCCCCGCCATAGCGATTCTTGCCTTCTCGAAGCTCAATGCAGGTGGATTCTCGCTTTTGTGGAGATACTTCGGCTTTACAAACCAGCTTGTCGCCGTGTTTGCCTTGATGATGAGCACATGCTATCTTTTGGTTCACAAAAAGAATTTCTGGATTACGCTCATCCCCGGAATGTTCTACACATTCATAGTAACAAGCTTTATTTGCCATGCACCGATCGGCTTCGGACTGGAGTCTCGATTGGGCCTCGGAGCGGACAGCTATCTGATCTCCTACATCGTCGGCGCCGTTGTTACCGTGCTCGTCGCATGGTCAACGGTAACCTATGCGAAAAAGCATATGTCGGAAATTGAGCAGCGCGTATTTAACGCATAACCTCATCAAACAACACCGCAAGGAAACGACAGACCGCGCCCGATCGGGTGCGGTTTTCCTTTTCGGTATATTTTGTTTTCCCGTTTTCACGGATGAAAAAAGCTCGTCTATTGGATATAATGGTTTGGAAGTGTTCGGAAAGGAGGGAGCTATGGCAAAAGAAGCAATCCGGGATATTCTTGCTGCGGAGGAACAGGCAAGAAAACGGATTCAGGATGCAAAGGAGCAGGGCAAGTCCCTTATGGAAGAGCAAAAGCAGAGACTCGAAACGCAAAAAAAACAGCGTTTGGCACAGATTCATAAAGAAAATGAAGAATTCTTGCAGAAGGCGGAGGCTGAGGAGCGCCGGGCAGTGGATCCTCTGCTGAAAGAAGCGGAAAAGAAGGCGGAGAGCTATCGTCAGCTAAGCGATGAAGCGCTCAGTGCAGCAGCACAAAGGGTGATCAACGAGGTACTCAATTATGGCAATCGTTAAAATGTCAAAATTCGACCTTGTGTTGTTTTCACAGGACAAGAAGAATGCTCTGCGCCGTCTGCAAAAATTTCAGGATGTGCATTTGAATGATCTTGCGGATCAGGAGAGCTTGCTGCAACAGGGAGCACTCCCGTTTTCAGATGGGAAAACACGTTCGGCATTGCAGGAAGCAATGAATCGCTTAGAGGAGGCAATTCGTCTGCTTTCGAGATATCAGCCGGCACCAAGCTCGCTTCGGGAGCGCTTCAGCAACCGTCTTCCGGAAATTGAGAAAACGGTAGCGGAGCAGCAAACCGGAAGCGTGGATATTGAGGCAATTGCGGAGAGCGTGCTGGAGCATCAGGAGCAGATTCGGCGCACTGAGGAGAAAGTCCGCGGCATTCAGGAAGAAAGACAGGAGCTGGAGCACTGGAAGAGGCTTGATATTTCCGCACAGGAATTGGGAAAGCTGCATTCGGTACACGCGCAGCTTGGAACCATTCCCCGGCGATGGGCGGAAAATGTGAATCAGTTTCTCAATCAGCATACGGATACGCTTTATATGGAACGTATTGGCGGAGATACCAAGTGGATGTATGTTTTCTTTCTCTCCAGAGGGACGGATGAGGAGCTGGCGGCTTTTCTGAGAGATGTCAGCTTTTCGCCTGCACGTTTACCGCAGGAGGGTACTGTTCCGGAGCGGATGGCTTTTTTAGAGCAGCGGAGAATGGAATGTGCGAAAGAAATTGCGGAGCATACGCTTTGGCTGAAGAGGCAGGCAGCGGAAGCCTTGCCGATGCTGAAAATGCAATATGAGCTGCTTTCTTTCAAAAAGCAGGTGCTGTGTGCAGAGGAAAGCAGTGTGCAGACCGATCGAATCAGCTTTTTGCAAGGCTATTTTCCGGCCGAGCGGGAGGAGGAATTCCGGGAAGCGCTTCAAAAGGCGATTTCTGCGGAAAGATATGTCCTCGATATCGCGCCTGCCGACACGGAGGACGAGGCGGTTCCCATTCAGCTGAAAAACAACAAAGTACTGTCTCCGTTTGAGAGCATTGTGCACACCTATGCCCTGCCTCTTTATAAGGAGATGGACCCGACAGCGCTTCTTGCGCCGTGGTACATTCTGTTCTTCGGCCTCATGATGGGGGATTTGGGATATGGCATATTGCTTTTTATCGCCACGACCTTTGCCCTTCATTTCTTTTCTTTTAAGCCGTCCACAGAGCAGTCGATCCGATTTTTTCAAATTTTAAGCATTCCGACGATCATCGCCGGCGCCTGCTTCGGGTCAATCTTCGGTGGACTGATTCCGATGAAAGCGCTCATCATCGACCCTACAACCGTGTATATGCCGATGATTTATTTTTCATTGGCGCTGGGAGTTGTTCAATTGGTCACAGGCCTTGTGATTCATGCGGTACAAAATTTCCGAGAGCACGATCCCTCGGCGGCCCTCTATGATGCTTTCTCTTGGATTTTCATCCTATTGGGATCTATCGGAGGCGGCATGGCGATGATGAAAGGATGGAATCCGCTTTATGCAAGGATCGGATTCGGATTTGCGATCCTCGGCGGGATTCTTGTCATATTCTTTTCGGCAAGAGAAAACAAGGGCTGGGGGGCACGTATCGCCTGGGGCATATACAATCTTTACGGCGCCACCAGCTATATCGGAGATATCGTCAGCTATTCAAGAATTACGGCGCTCATGCTTTCCGGCGCTTATATAGGATATGCGGTCAATTTGATCGCCGGAATGCTCAAGGGAGCAGGAGTTCCGGGCATCATCGGAGCGGCTGTGATTTTGCTGATCTTCCATTTGTTCAATCTGTTTTTAAGTGCGCTTTCGGCATATGTGCATACAATACGTTTGACCTATGTGGAATATTTCGGAAAGTTTTACACGGGAGGCGGAGTTCCGTTTCATGGGCTCCGTCCGGAAGCTAAATACATCGATTTAAAATAGGAGGAGTATATGTTCGAGTTTTTTCAACAGTATGGTGGAGTCATTTGTGCAGTCATCGGAGCGGCGATCGCGGTAACCTTTGCCGGAATGGGATCGGCAAAGGGCGTAGGATATGTGGGACAGGCAACCTCGGCCTTGATTATCGATGAGCCGGAGAAGTTCGGTAAATCTCTGATTTTGCAGCTTTTGCCGGGAACACAGGGATTGTATGGCTTTATTATCGCCATTATTGTTATGACCAAGCTTTCTGTAAATATGGAGCTTGTTATGGGGCTTCGCATTCTCTTTTCCTGCATTCCGGTAGGTATTGTGGGATATTTCTCAGCGATTCATCAGTCTCGCGTTTCCTATGCGGGCGTTGAAATTCTGGCGAAAAATGAAGATCAGACGATGAAGGGCGTTATTTATGCCGTCATGGTTGAGACGTATGCGATTCTGGCATTCATCACATCGTTGATTTTTGTTATTTTGGCATAATTCCTTGAGCGACGGAGCGAAAGGAGCTTACTATGTCCGGTTTGGATAGGATGATTCAACAAATTGATAAGGAGGCGCAGCAGGAAGCGGAACAGATTCTTCGGAAGGCAAAGGAAAATGCCGATACTCTGCAGGAAAAAGCGGAGCAGGATGTTAAAAGAGAAGAAGAAGCTCTGCGTACGCAGGCGCAAAAAAAAGAACCTGTACTGCGCGAACGTGTGCGTTCCGAGGCGGAAAGAAATGCACGAAATCTGATTTTAGAGGCAAAGCATGCAGCGGTAGAGCGTGTTTTTGCCATTGCCAAAAAAGAAATGCAGGAAATGTCCGATGAAAAGTATCAAGAGGTGCTGGATCGGTTTTTTGAAGCACATCCTGCGACAGATGATACCGTTTTGGAGATCCCGGAAAACCGTCATTACACAAAGGGCAATCTCACGGGAAGGCCGGTTTCCACGTTGACCAGCGGTTTTCGTTTGGTGCAGGGGGGGATTCGGGAAAACTTTGATTTTACGGAAATCGCCGAATTTTTGCGTGATACCCTGGAGTCGGAAATCATTGACATGCTGCAGGAAAGGTAGGGGCGTATGACATATGCTTTTTCTTCTATGCGAATTCGTATGGCAGAGCGCTCTCTTTTGAATCGGCAGCAGTGGGAGAGGTTGCTGAGTGCCGAATCTCTGGCAGAAGCAGTTCGTCTTTTAATGGAGACGCGCTATAGCGAGGTTATGGGAGGTCTGGAGCATCCTGAGGACTTTGAAAAGGCATTGACTGCGGAATTGAGCAGACAGGCGGCTTTTCTTTCGGATCTGGTAAAAGAGCCGGAGGATCTTCGTATGCTCTTCCTGAAATTTGATTACCATAATCTCAAGGTGCTCATCAAACAGCTGTTGCCGGAAAACGGTGCGGAGATCGTGGAGGAGGAGACACTTTCCTTTCCCTTCGGCTCCCTGTTTATTCCTCAAATTCGGGAATGGGTTACACGACCGGGAACCAATCGCAGGGACACTCTTCTGGCGGAGGCCGTAGCGGCAGGAGTTTCGATTTGGAATCAAACAAAGGATGCTCAGCAGCTGGATTTTGTTCTGGATCAGTTTTATTTTCGCGAGCTTTTTGCTCTGGCAAAGGGTTCCAAGAGCAGATTTTTTGAGAACTATGCGTCCGAATCGGCGGATTTTACCAATCTGCTTTCTTTTTTCCGCGCACAGCGGCAGAATCGTCCGATCGATTTTTTTGCGGAGGTATTCATCCCCGGAGGCAAGCTGAGCTTCAAGGATTTTACGATGATGCGAGCAGGAGGAAATGTATCGGGTGCAGGCGCGCTCGGAGGAGCAGGCATGATTCGTCTGTTTCACCGCAAGCATATTTCCGGAGCCCTGGAAGCTTCGCTTTGCGCATATCTTGAGGATGGCGCCATTACAGATTTGGAAAAGGCTCGCGACGAATTTACAATGAAAAAGGCGGAGGAAGCAAGGCGGGTGCAGGCAGGGCCTGAAGTGCTCTTCAGCTATATGCTGCGTGTGGAAAGCGAAATTCAAAATCTTCGCATCATATTGAGCGGCAAAAGATCAGAGGTGCCTGCAGAGACAATCCGCACCTATCTTCGTCAGCCGGGCAATTTCGGACGAGAGAGGGGGAACCATGCATAAATTAGCTGTGATCGGAGACAAAAGCTCCGTTTATGCATTTCGTGCATTGGGAGCGGAGGTGTTTTCTCCGGCAGAGGACGGAGAGCTTCGCAACACTGTGGATCATCTTGCGCGAAAGGGATATGCGGTAATTTATATTACGGAGCGATTTGCGGAGCGCATTCCCGAAACGATTGCGCGATATGAGACCGAAGCGACGCCGGCGATCATATTGATTCCGGACAGCCGCGGTTCTCTTGGAATCGGAATGAAGAAGATCTCGGAAAATGTCGAAAAAGCTGTCGGCATGGACATATTTTAGATTGGAGGGGTGTCTTTGAAACAGGGAATCATTACCAAAGTCTCCGGCCCGTTGGTAGAAGCCCGCGGCATGGAGGACGCCAATATACAAGACGTCGTGGAGGTCTCGGAACTGAAGCTCATCGGAGAAATCATCGAGATGAGGAAGGACGTGGCTTCCATTCAGGTTTATGAGGAAACAACAGGTGTCGGTCCGGGAGAACCGGTGACGACAACAAATGCGCCGCTTTCGGTGGAGCTGGGTCCCGGATTGATCGGTCAGATTTACGACGGAATTCAACGTCCGTTGGATGATCTTGCCGAGCTGGCGGGAGATTTTTTGGCAAGAGGAGCCTCGGCGCCTGCCATCAGTCATGAAAGAAAATGGGAATTTCAGGCAACCGCCGCAGTCGGAGATGTCGTAGAAGCAGGCGATATTCTGGGAACGGTGCAGGAAACGGAAGTCGTCTTGCATAAGATTATGGTTCCCTACGGACATAAGGGAAAAATCACGCAGATTCAATCCGGTTCTTTTACAGTCGATGAAACGATTGCTGTTTTGGAAGAGGATGGAAAAACAGAAGAAATTTGCATGGTTCAGCATTGGCCTGTGCGCACGCCGCGGCCTGTTCGGCGCAAAAAGGATCCGATCGTTCCGCTGATTACGGGGCAGCGTGTGATCGACACCTTCTTTCCGGTTGCAAAAGGCGGTACGGCTGCGATTCCGGGGCCGTTCGGATCCGGCAAGACGGTGATTCAGCATCAGCTGGCAAAATGGGCAAATGCGGACATCATCGTGTACGTAGGCTGCGGAGAACGCGGCAACGAGATGACGGATGTACTCAACGAATTTCCGGAGATTATCGATCCGAACACGGGCAAGAGTCTGATGGAAAAAGTCATTTTGATTGCCAATACATCCAATATGCCGGTGGCTGCCCGGGAAGCGTCAATCTATACCGGAATTACACTTGCGGAATATTACCGCGATATGGGGTATTCTGTTGCCATGATGGCGGACTCGACCTCACGTTGGGCGGAGGCGCTTCGTGAAATGAGCGGACGCCTTGAGGAAATGCCCGGCGATGAAGGCTATCCCGCTTATCTGGCATCTCGAATTGCAAGCTTTTACGAAAGAACGGGAATTGTGGATTGTCTGGGAAGTGATGACCGAGAGGGCTCGCTGACCGCTATCGGAGCGGTTTCGCCTCCGGGCGGCGATATGTCGGAGCCTGTTACACAATCGACGCTGCGTATCGTTAAGGTATTCTGGGGGCTGGATTATGATTTGTCCTATGCCCGCCATTTTCCTGCAATCAACTGGCTGAAGAGCTATTCCCTTTATCAGGAGAAGATGGATCGCTATTTTGATCAACATGTGGACGAAAATTTCTCCAGAAATCGCAGCCGGGCGATGGCTTTGCTGACTGAGGAAAACAACCTGCAGGAGATTGTGCGCCTTGTCGGTATGGAGTCGCTTTCCCAGGAGGATCAGCTCAAGCTCTTTACCGCTCGCTCCATTCGTGAGGATTTCCTGCAGCAAAACGCTTTTGATGATATTGATACGTATTGCTCTGCCGAAAAGCAGTTCAAAACGCTGAATGTGATCTTGAGCTTCCACGATTTGGCGATGGAAGCACTGCAAAAGGGCGTTTATTTGCGTGAGGTGGAAAATATGAAGATTCGGGCAAAAATCGTGCGCATGCGCCAGATTCCCGAGGATGAAAAGGAGAGGATCGATTCCATCGTAGAGGAGATGAAAGAGGAGTTTCAGGCGATGATTGCAGATCGGGAGGTGGAAGATGCTTAAGGAATATAAAACGATACAGGAGATTTCCGGCCCGATTATGTTCGTTACCGGTGTGGAGGGCGTAAAATATGAGGAGCTTGTGGATGTGCAGATGCAGGACGGCGCCATTCGCAGAGGAAAGGTGCTGGAGGTTTCCGAGCACTCCGCTCTGATTCAGCTCTTCGAAGGCTCCGAGGGCATCAATATGCGTGACAGCATGGTTCGATTTTTGGGCAAGCCGCAGCAGCTGGGCGTATCGGAGGATATGATCGGACGCATTTTTGACGGTATGGGCAATCCGATTGATGACGGTCCCAAAATCATTCCCGAGGAGCGCCGGGATATCAACGGTTCCGCAATCAATCCGTACTCGCGCCTCTATCCCTCCGAGTTTATTCAAACCGGTATTTCCGCAATCGATGGATTGAATACCCTGGTACGCGGTCAGAAGCTCCCGATCTTTTCGGGCAACGGTCTGCCTCATAATCAGCTGGCGGCACAAATCGCGCGTCAGGCAACGGTACGCGGACAGAATGAAAAATTCGCGGTGGTTTTTGCTGCTATGGGCATCACCTTTGAGGAAGCGCAGGTCTTTATCAACGATTTTCAGGAGACGGGAGCCATCAACCGAGCCGTTCTCTTTATCAATCTTGCCAACAACCCGACGATCGAACGAATTTCCACTCCGCGTATTGCGCTGACCGCAGCCGAATATCTTGCTTTTGAAAAGGGAATGCATGTACTGGTCATCATGACCGATATGACGAATTATGCGGAAGCGCTCCGAGAGGTCTCTGCAGCGCGCAAAGAGGTGCCGGGCAGACGCGGCTATCCGGGATATCTCTATACCGATTTATCACAGCTTTATGAGCGTGCAGGACGTATCAAGGGACGGGAGGGCTCCATCACGCAGCTGCCGATTCTTTCAATGCCGGAAGATGATATTACGCATCCTATTCCGGATTTGACAGGCTATATTACCGAGGGACAGATTATTTTATCCCGTTCGATTTATAACCGCGGGATCAATCCGCCCATCGATATTTTGCCGTCGCTTTCCCGATTGAAGGATAAAGGGATCGGCGAAGGAAAGACACGAGAAGACCATGCCGCCACCATGAACCAGATCTATGCGGCGGTTGCACGCGGAAGAAATGCGAAGGAGCTTTCTACGATTTTAGGAGAATCGGCATTATCAGAGGCGGATCTTGCTTTTGCAAAATTCTCCGATGCCTTCGATCGGGAATATGTCAACCAGGGATTCCAAACAAACCGGACGATTGAAGAGACGCTGAATCTGGGCTGGAAGCTTTTGAAATTGCTGCCGCGTGAAGAGCTCAAGCGCATCAAGGATGATATGAAGGATCGTTATTTAGGCCCCGAAGAGAAGTCTGACGAAGAGGTGAAGTGATGGCACGCTTAAATGTGAATCCAACGCGCATGGTGATGGCCCAGCTCAAGGGTCGTCTGGAAACCGCACGGCGTGGTCACAAGCTGCTCAAGGATAAACAGGATGAATTGATGCGACAGTTCATTCTATTGGCGAAGGAAAACCGCCGCATGCGGGAACAGGTGGAGGATGCGCTCAAAAAATCCTTTCAATCCTTTTCCATGGCAAGTGCCGTGATGAGTCCGGAAATGCTGGATAATGCATTGCTGAGCACCAAACAGCGCATTGAGGTCAAGGTCAAGACCAAAAATGTGATGAGCGTACGCATTCCCGACTTCGAATTTCAGCGGAAGGGGCTTCTGGAGGGCGATGAGGCATCTCAATATCCCTATGGCTATGTACAGACCTCTGCCGAGCTGGACGTTGCTTTGGAGGAGCTGAACGGAGTCATGGATCTCCTTCTGGAGCTGACTCGAATCGAAAAGAGCGCACAGCTGATGGCGGATGAAATCGAGTCCACACGCCGCAGGGTCAATGCCCTGGAATATCGCACGATTCCGGATTTGGAAGAGACGATCCGCTATATCCGTATGAGATTGGAGGAGGAGGATCGTTCCACCATTACGCGCCTCTTAAAAATCAAAGAAATGATTGCAGAATAATGGAACAGAAAGGGGGCATCGCCCCCTTTTTGTTATACAATAAAGACGAAGGTCTGAGATTTCGCAAGGAATTCTCGATAGGAGGAGGGGCCATGGAAAAGCTTCCTGATTTATTTCAAAATCGTGAACCGCAGCTGATCAGCGAATTTCCGTGGAAAAACCATGCTGTGCTTTTCCCTTTTGTAGAGACGGATCAAGGTCTGTCGCTTCTTTTTGAAGTACGATCTTCGCATTTACGGACGCAGCCGGGAGAAATCAGCTTTCCGGGCGGAGCATTGGAGCCGGGAGAAAGTGCCCGGGAAGCGGCAATACGAGAAACGGCAGAGGAGCTTCTGATCCGTCAAAATCAGATCGAGGTTTGGGGCCCGGGAGATATTTTTGCAGGACCCGGTGCGCGCAGAATTGATTCCTTTGTCGGAAAAATACAGAATTACCGGAATACATACAGTCGTGAGGAGGTGGCGGAGGTTTTCAAAATTCCGTTTTCAGAGCTCCTTCAATTAAAGCCGCAAGTCACGCACAATGCCATCCGACTCGAATTGGATCCCGATTTTCCTGTTCATGAAATTCCGAACGGAAAAAATTATCAGTGGCGCATGAGTGAATATCGTATTTTATTCTATCGTTGGAAGCGATATCTTATTTGGGGAATTACTGCGCGTTTTTTGGAATCGCTTTGTGAAGCGATTCGTCAAAACGGATTCAAATTTTGAGAGGAGGAGTATTCTGAAGCTGCCTTTATTTACATATATCGATCAGGTCATAGCCGTAAAGAAGTCCCTGCGCTTTGATATCCAGGATGCCAAAAAAGCGCTCGATCAGCATTTTCTGAGCATTTTTGAAGGACATTCCTGCTTTGTAAACTATTCGTCCCGGATTAAAGAGGACAGCAGCCTTAAGGAAAAAATTATTCGGCAAAATCTTGAGAAGGTGGCTGCGCTTCCTGAGGATATCTTTCAGATCGTGCCGGATATTATCGGATGTCGTATTGAGTGTCGCTTTCTCTCCGATGAGCAAGTCATTTTTTCGGAGCTGTGCCGGCATTTTTCCAAGATCGGTGCGGACGGATATGCGGTGGCGGACACCGATCCGAGAATCGCATTGAGACTTTCGGATCCTCAACCGGCGAGTCAAAAAAACGGCTATAAGTCCTATCGCATTGACGGACGTTTCCTGGGGGATCATGTGCTCAATTTTGAGCTGCAGATCAAATCCATTGTCAATGTTTTTTGGAATGAGATCGATCATAAAATTCTATATAAAAATTACAATTACATCGTTTCGGAGCAATTTCTCCGAGAAATCATGCAATCGGTGATGACCGATCTCACGATGATCGATCACCAGCTGCAGATGATGTATCATCATATTCAGGAGATGGATGAGCCGGGACTTTTTGACAGCAATGATCAGATCAAAAGGATGCTGGGACGCGTCATTCAGGACGTCTATGTACGTCCGCTTTATCAGAAAACGCAGATCGTATTTGATTTCCGCGACGAGACTGACCTGATCACCGATTTTTTGGTCGCTCGTGTGAAATATGAATCCCGCGAAAGCTACGCGATAGAGTTTTTGCGCATTTTAGACGATGCGGTCATTGCGGAGCCATCTCTCAATTTGTTTGGGGAGACCATCTCCTTTGATCCGCCCGTTCATTATTACAATTCTGTCACAAAACGGATGGGTGCGCGATTGGAGCGTGCAATCAATGAGGATTTGGGATGGAATCTGCTCATGCACATCTTAATGGATTTGAATAAGCATTTAGAAAAAGAAGCATTATTCCGCACCTTTATGGATTATCTCTATTTTCGTATCGTTCATACATTTCGCGGAAATTTGCCCGAACGAGAGTGGGGAGAGTCGGAAAAGGAGCGGTATGTGGATCGTCAAGTCGAATCCCTTTTAGAGAAGCTTCTGGAAAATCCGTTACCGGGTTTCTTTACCGAGGAGGGACTTGCTGTATGGATCGGAGAAAACAATGAAGATAAAAATCAATAATGCGACCGTCGTGACGATGGATCCGGAAAATACGATCCTTCGGAATGCCGATGTGCTGATCGAAGAGGATCGCATCGTTTCGATTCAAGAGGGGAACGGGCGGAAAGAGCGGGAAAAATCCCTGACGCCCGGCGGTGAGGATCGGACAATTGCTGCTTCCGGCATGATTCTTATGCCGGGATTGATCAATTGTCACTCTCACGTGGCAATGAGTCTGTTCCGCAATTACGGCAATGACGTCAATTTGCAGACGTGGCTTGAAAAATACATTTTTCCCCTGGAAGCAAAGCTTACCGCAGAAGAGGTGCGTGCCGGTACACGGCTGAATCTGATGGAGATGCTGCTGACGGGGACAACGAGCTTTGTCGATATGTATTTTTTTATGGAGGAGGTGGCGAAGACCGTTCAGGAATTCGGCATGCGCGCTCTGCTCACGCGGGGAATGTCTATCGGAGATGAGGAAACGCAGCTTCGGGAAATGCGAGAGCTTTATGAACATTGGAATGGAAGCGCTCAGGATCGTATCCGCGTGATGATCGGTCCTCATGCGGTTTATACCAATTCCATCGATTTTTTGAAAAAACAAAAGGAGCTGGGAGATGCGCTGGGGTGCGGCTTCCACATCCATGTTTCCGAAACGGAGAAGGAAAACAGGGAGTGTCTTGCGAGGTACGGCAAAAGTCCCGCAGAGCTTTTTGATTCCCTGGGAATGCTGGATGAGAGAAGCCTTTTGGCACATGGCGTCGCCCTTTCGGAAAAGGATATGGATTTGATTGCCCGCCGCGGATCCACGGTGGTACACAATCCGTCGAGCAACATGAAGCTGGCAAGCGGCGTCATGCCGCTTGAAAAAATGCGGCAAAAGGGGGTTCGTCTCGCCTTGGGGACGGATGGAGCCAGCTCCAATAATCGGCAGGATATGTTTCGGGAGATGCTGCTGGCTTCTTTTCTGGCCAAGGTAACCACGGGAAATCCGGAGCATGCTTCTGCGCGCACCATTTTGCGCATGGCGACGATTGACGGTGCACGTGCACTTGGACGCGAATCGGAGACCGGGAGCGTTGAGATCGGGAAAAAGGCCGATCTGATTCTTGTGGATTTTCAAAATGCACATCACACCCCCTTTCCGGAGGATATCGAGGCGGCGCTTGTCTACAGCACCTCTGCAGAGGATGTGTTTATGACGATGGTCGATGGCAGGATCCTTGCCTATGATCATCATCTCACTTTTGCCGATGAGGAGGAAATTCGCGAGGGTGCGCAGGAGCAATGGGAGATTTTACATAGCAGAGGTCAAACGAAATGAGCATAGGAGTCGATATTGTCGCCATCGATCGGATGAAAAAATCCATATGTTCTCCTCATTTTTGTGAGAGGCTTTTTACGGCAAGCGAAAGAGAATATTGTGAGAAGCAGGCGATTCCTGAACAGTCCTACGCAGGCATCTATGCAGCAAAGGAGGCATTGGCAAAAGCTTTGGGGATTTCCTTTGCGCAACTGGGCTGGCACGATTTTTCGATTTCCCACAATCAGGAGGGCGCTCCTGTTTGGAGCCTGTCGCAGAGAGGAAAAGCCCTGCTGGAGGCGGGGGGCAGAAACCGCGCTTTTGTGAGCATTTCCCATGACAAAGGCATGGCTCTGGCTTTTGTTATGACAGAATCGTCCGATACGGAGCCGCAAGAACTTTCATGGTTCTCGCATATACAAGATACGGGACAGGAGCTTGTGGAAGCGCTGCTTTTCCGAGATCCTTCCGGATACAAAACGCAGTATGGAAGGGTAGCTCTCATGGGTGGCAGCACCGGGATGGCCGGATCCATATGCATGGCTTCTCGTGCTGCATTGCGAACGGGTGCGGGGCTTGTCCATGCAGTAGTTCCGGAATCCGTCGCTTCTCTTTGCCAGCTCAAGCTTCTGGAAGAAATGATTTATCCCGTGCCGGATGCGCAGCAGGGACATTTTCCTGAAAAAGCACCGGAAGAGCTCAAGGTTTTTCTGAGAAAATGCGATGCGGTCGGAATCGGCCCGGGCATGAGCCGGACGGAAGCCATGCGTTCCTGGATTGTTTCTCTTGCGGATTGTACATCCAAGGTGGTTTTGGATGCGGATGCACTCAATGCGCTTTCAAAATATCCTGAGGATTTACGCCTTTTTTCCGAACGAGCCATACTTACGCCGCACGAGATGGAAATGAGCAGACTTGCCCATCTCGCCATCGAAGAGGTCCGAGCTCACCGAGAGGAGGTCGCCCGAGATTTTGCGAAAAAATATGGCGTGATTCTCGTCTTGAAGGGACACCGAACGGTCATTACAGACGGTGAGAAAACCTTCATCAATCATTCCGGAAATCCGGGCATGGCGACAGCCGGTTCGGGTGATGTGCTGACAGGGATTATTTCTGCGCTGTTGGGGTATGGATATCCCGATATGACAGCGGCGCGCATGGGATGTTGGATTCACGGATTAGCGGGTGATGCGGCAAAAATACATATCGGGGAAGACGGGATGATCGCTTCAGACATCATCGACCGGATTCCTTACGTTCTGAAAAGCATACATAGGATGCGGAAGAAAGGGAAGGGAGAAGCCGCATGGTTCAAGTAAAGAGAGGAGATATCTTCTTCGCGGATCTCAGTCCCGTTATCGGATCGGAGCAAGGAGGTGTGCGGCCTGTCGTTGTGATTCAAAATAATGTCGGAAACCAATATTCGCCAACCACAATCGTTGCACCGATGACGTCTCAGCTTACGCGGCACAGATTACCTACGCATGTCAGAGTAAAATCCGACAAGGGCCTTCCGAAGGATTCCGTCATACTTATGGAACAGATTCGAACCATTGATAAAAAAAGATTATTGGAAAAGATCGGAAGCTTCGGGGCTTCCATGATGAATGATATCGATGCGGCAATACGCATTTCGATCGGACTCAAGCAATAGAGAGCAGGAAGTATGATCACCATTAAAACAGATGAACAAATTGCCGGCATGAAGCGAGCCGGAGAAATTTTGAGTAAAACACACCTTGCCATTCGTTCCATTTTAAGACCGGGTTTGACCACGCTTCAGGTCAATGATTTTGCGGACGCATTTATGCGTTACAAAAATGCGATACCGGCGCAGCTGGGCTATGAAGGCTTTCCGTTCGCACTCTGCACGAGTGTCAATGATGAGGTCTGCCATGGATATCCCAATGATCGTGCGTTGCAGGAAGGGGATATTCTTTCCATCGACAACGTGGTTTCCTACGAGGGATATTTGGCGGATTCCTGCTGGAGCTATGCCATCGGCACGCTCAGTGAGGAGGATCAAAGGCTTTTTGATGTCACAAGGGAAGCGATGTATCGCGGCATTCAGGCGGCAAGGGTGGGCAATCATCTGGTGGACATCGGCCGAGCCATTCAGCCCTTTGTAGAAGAAAACGGGTTTTCCGTGGTGCGTGCTTTTGTGGGCCACGGCATTGGAAAAGAGATGCATGAGGATCCTCAGGTGCTCCACTATGTGACAGGACATCGAGGAGTGCGCCTGCGTGAAAATATGGTCATTACCGTGGAGCCTATGGTGAATGCGGGCACTTGGGAGGTCAAGGTGGATGAGGAAAACGGCTGGGTAGCAACCACGGCGGACGGAAAAAAATCATGTCAGTTCGAGCATACCTTTGCCATTCGCAAGGAAGGCCCGGAGATTTTAACGGAGCAGAAAAACGCAGCTCTTACACAGGAAGAACAGGAATGGATTGCCGGCTATCGGTGGTAAGAGGGCGCCTTTGTACATTGAAAAAATAATATTTTCGGAAATTGCTTGACGGATGATGAAAAAGGCGGTATTCTTTTACCAGTTTTTGAAAAAAGTTTCATTCGGAGATGCTTTCGAATGTATAGAAAGGGAAAATGATGCAATTTCGCGCAGCAAACGAAATGATGATGTCCATGATGGCCATGTGCATGATGCAGATGCCGTCTGTTTCGTTTGCAAAAATCCGAATTGCATCACCCGTCTGAGCCACATAGCTTGTCTATGTGATTTATGGAAAGAACCGGGTAGCTCTTCGGAGCTACCCGTTTTTTTATACAAGAAAATGCATAACCTTAGGAGGAGAAACATGAAAAACCGGAAAAAGAATCTTGGAAAAATCGCGCTCGGACTGATCCTGGCATTGTCGCTTACAGCTTGCGGAGGAAAGGGATCCAAGGTCACGATCGCAATTCCCAATGACACCACCAATGAAGCTCGCGCCCTTTTGCTTTTACAGGAAAATGGCTATATCAAGCTCAAAGACGGTGCGGATCTTTTAGCGACACCGAAGGACATTGCCGAGAATCCGAAGAACATTGAGTTTAAGGAGATCGAAGCGGCTCAGCTTCCGAGCACGCTCAAGGATGTCGATTATGCGATTATCAATTCCAACTACGCACTGGATGCCGGCCTCAATCCCGTGGAGAAATCTCTGATCAAGGAGGGCTCAACATCCGCCTATGTCAATGTCATTTCCGTGAAGCAGGGAAATGAAAACACGGATAAGACTAAGGCTTTGCTGGCAGCGGTTCAGAGTCAGGATGTAGTCGATTTCATCAATAAAGAGTATAATGGCGGAGTATTGCCGGCCATTGATCATCCGACAGACGGAAAGGATCCCGGCGTGGATTATGCAGCGCTCAAAGGTCAGACGATTACGATTGCAGCCTCTCCGACACCTCACGCAGAAATTCTTGCGGTAGCCAAGGGAATTCTGGAAAAACAGGGAATTACCCTGGAGATCAAGGAATTTACGGATTATGTGCAGCCGAACAACGTGGTCGAGAGCGGTGAGATCGATGCAAACTTCTTCCAGCATGTTCCTTACATGGAGAACTTCAACCAGGAGAACGGCACACACATCGTAAGCATCGGAGGAGTTCATGTCGAGCCGATGGGATTATATGGCGGAAAGCAGACAACGCTTGACGCATTGAAATAAAGAACCTGGCTTCTTCCTCTGAAGACGCCCGAGGAGGTATCCGTGATCGAATTAAAAAATATTGTCAAGACGTTCCGACAGGAGGATGGCGAAACCCATGCTCTCAAGGGAGTCTCACTCACAATTGCCGATGGTGACATTTATGGCATCATCGGCATGAGCGGGGCGGGCAAAAGCACGCTGGTGCGCTGCATCAATCTTTTGGAACGCCCCACCTCGGGAGAGGTGATTGTCGACGGTGTCAATCTGACAGACCTGTCGGAGACAAAGCTTCGGCAGGTTCGAAGAAATATGGGAATGATCTTTCAGGGATTCAATTTATTGCAGCAGAAAACGTGCTTGCAGAATGTATGCTTTCCGCTGGAGCTGGAAGGAATCAGTCGAAAAAAAGCCGAGGCGAGAGCCGTTGAATTGCTGACTTTAGTCGGTCTTGAGGAAAAGGCACATGCGTATCCGAGCCGTCTTTCAGGAGGACAGCAGCAACGCGTGGCGATCGCACGTGCATTGGCAACCAATCCGAAGATTTTGCTCTGTGATGAAGCCACCAGTGCCCTGGATCCTACGACGACGCAGCAAATCCTGTCGCTGATTCGTCAGATCAATGAAACAACCGGGATTACGGCCGTGATGATTACACACCAGATGAGCGTCGTTGAAAGCATCTGCAGAAACGTAGCGATTTTGGATCAGGGAAGACTGGTGGAGGAGGGGCGTGTTGCCGAGGTTTTTGCCCATCCGAAAACGGACGCGGCCAAGAGGCTTGTATATTCGGAGAAGGCATTTGAAGGCGAGGCGGAACCGGACGGCAGAGATTATTATTTGCGCGTTGTCTTTGACGGAGCGCAATCCACAAGAACACCGCTCATTGCATGCATGGCGCGGGAAATCGGCATTGAAGCCAATATTGCGGCGGCGTCCACGCGAAGCATTGATGAAAAGGCTTACGGCTCCCTGCTCTTAACGGTTTCCGGCCCGGAGCAGGCAAAACGGGCGATCGAGTATATATCCCGCTGGGATCAGGTTTTTGTTGAGGAGGTGGAAGGCGATGTTGAGTAATTGGTTAGCTTCTCCCGATGTTGTGGAAGCAATCTCGATCATTCAAGCGGAATTTCCTCTGGCAATTTGGGAAACCGTCTACATCACAGTGCTTTCCTCTTTTTTTGCATTTGTGATCGGTCTGCCGCTCGGTGTGCTGCTGGTTGTGGGTGAGAAGGGCAATATCCTGCCGCTTCCAAAGCCCGTGCTCAGTATATTAAACACCATAATCAATCTGCTGCGTTCCATTCCGTTTCTGATCCTGATGATTCTTGTGTTTCCGCTGACACGTTGCATTATGGGAACTGTGGTCGGAACTCTTCCGACAACGGTCCCTCTTGTCATTGCAACCTTTCCTTTTGTGGCACGCCTTGTCGAGGGAAGCCTGCGTGAGGTCAATCCGGATACCATTGAAATGGCGCAGAGCATGGGAGCATCTCCCTTTCAAATCATAACAAAGGTGCTTTTGGTGGAAAGCGTGCCCTCGATCATCTCCAATATCACGATCACGGTGACAAATGTTCTCGGATATTCAGCAATGAGCGGAATTATCGGAGGAGGCGGCTTGGGAAAGATCGCGATCAATTACGGCTACTATCGCTATAAGGATCTGGTCATGATCTGCTCCGTGATTCTTCTGATCATTTTAGTACAGATTTTCCAAACGGCGGGCACGAGGCTTGCGGCGAAATCGGATAAGAGAAATTAAGAAAGCGGGATTTCCGTTCTGTTTTCGGATCGGAAATCCATTCTCTGATTTTGTTCCGGCAGCGATATTTTGAAGAGGGTCTGCGTGCCGGAGAAAGGCTGTTATCGGCAAAAAAAACGAAAAATGTAATGTGCTAAGACATATGTGACACTTTCAAAAAAAATAAAAGAGGTGCTCTGATACAATGTGTTAAACCAAAACTCGTTGCATCGAAAGGAGCCCCTCTTGAGTAAGATTATAACTGAAGAAATGAGATATCGTCAAAAAGTATGTGAATA
>JALFST010000024.1 GCA_022779285.1 Peptoniphilaceae bacterium | reverse complement strand
GGAGAATTCTCGTTCGACTTGCATGTGTTATGCACGCCGCCAGCGTTTGTCCTGAGCCAGGATCAAACTCTCAAATAAATTCGAGAGCCAGATTCTGACTCGTTTTTCTTCTTCGTTTCAAAGAATTATTCAACTCAAAGTTATTCACGTATTCAATTATGAAAGGTTCGCGCCACTCGCAGCAGATCGCTCTACTTTTGAGTTAGCTTTTGTATTGTATCACCTCAATCAGTTCTTGTCAAGAAAACTTTTGAAATCTTTTTGATTTTCTTTTGTTTTTCTTGCCTCCCGCTCGAGGCGACTTGGATATGATACCATCTGAAAAGTGTCCTGTCAAATATTTTTATTATCTTTTTTTATACGCCACTAATAGTAGGCCTCTTCTATATTTTCCCGTATCTGGTATTTTTGACAAGCTTCATTCGATGAGCTTTCTCTTTGACACGACTTGCATTCTTCCTCCTCTTAATGAATACTGATATTTTTTCTTCGGGCTGCTGAAGGCATCTATTATTATATTATGGCTGTTTTCTTCATGATAGAACGCTGATTTCAAAAGCACGGAAGCTTGGATTCGAAATTTTTTGAGCATGCAAAAAGGCTGAATTTCAGCATAATCGTTGAAATTCAGCCTTTTTTGTCTAAGCCTTTCTGTCGGCTCTTGTTCCATTATTCATCTTCCTGCTTCAGCTGTCCTTTTCCCGATGAGGATTTGGCAACTGCAAAGAGAAGCAGTCCGCCGATCACTCCCGAAGAAATGATATTGGCAATCACAGATGTCAGAGATTGTGCAAACACCTTTGATGCAGGCTCGCTATAGATCAAAACATCCAGTCCCGGAGCAACAATGCACCAGGCGATAACATGTGCAATCACAACATAAATCAAGAATCTCACCAAGGTTTTTGTGTTAAATTCTCCTTGACGAACATTCAGTCGATTTTTTGCCAGTCCGATAATGAAGCCCGCAACTCCTGATGCAATAATCCAGCTCCACCAGGGTGCACCGTTAATTGTGTCACTGAGCGCATGTCCGATAAACTGAATCAGCGCTCCGGCGATCGGCCCGAAAAGAGCCGCCATAAAAGCGCCGAGACCATATGCCGTTTGGATTTCCGTGTTAGGCACACCTGTCGGCACCTTCACAAACATGAAAAGTACCAGGAAAAGTGCCGCCCCCAGCCCCGTTGCGACCATGGTGCGCGTATCAAAAGAAAATAATCCTTTTTTCATAAGTCCCTCCAGATCATAAAATAAATGGATTCCAATATCTCGAATGATTGACCCAAAAAATGAGAACGATCGAGATCAGAAAAATCATACCACAGAGCGCCATACAAAGCCAGTCTGATGTGTGCAACGGGCGCGCCGCATACCATGTTCTTTTTTTATTTTTGCCGAAGGATCGCAGATCCATAGAGTTGGTAATGGCTTCAATGCGATTCAGCGTTGTTAAAATCAGCGGAACAAGAATGCTCATGGTGTTCCGGATTCGTTTCCCCATTTTTTCTTTACGCGACAGATCCAGTCCTCGGCTCTGCTGTGCCATTGAAATATCTCGATATTGACGCACCATATCCGGAAAATAACGAAGAGTCAGTGCAAATGCGTATGCCGCTTTGTAGGAAACGCCGACACGATTCAGCGAGGAAGCGAATTCGCTCGGCTGCGTTGTAAAAAAGAAGACAATGCCGAAGGGCACCACCGCAAAATATTTCATCGTTTTGACAATCAGATAAAAGACCTCCTCCTGCGTCAACACGAGGTAGCGATTCCACTCAAAAATCACGTGCTCCGTTCCGAAGATCGCATTGCCGTAGCGAGGACTGAAAAAATATGTCAAAACCGTGTTGAGCAGCACATAAACCGTCACATAGATCAGCATCGTCCGAACCTTGCGATAAGGGATTCCGGAAAAGAAAAAGACAATAAGGGACAACAGGAATACAGCTAAAATATACCTCAGGTCAAAGGAAAACATGACTCCAAAGGTGAGCGCCAAAAAAGTGATGAGCTTTGTCACCCCGGAAAGTCGAGTAATAAAATTATTCTTTTCAATGGTCTGAAACAGATTGGCCTGCATCGCATTCTTCCTCCTCGTCGATAAAGCGCTGCGCAAATTCCGTAGGCGGAAGACCCACTTTTTTCGCCAATTCATAGAGCGATGTCACCCGTAAATTTGCCGCTCGGCAAACCTCGGGATCGGTGAGGACCTCCACGCAGCTGCGATCTGCAACCACCTTCCCGTCAGAAAGAACGATAGCATGTGTCGTGTATTCGAGCATGAGATGCATGTCATGCGTTACCATGACAATTGTTGTACCTCTTCTATTGAGCGAACGTAAGAATTCCATGATTTCCGTATAATGGCGGTAATCCTGTCCGGCCGTCGGCTCATCCAAAATCAGAAGCTTTGGGCCCATGACTAAAACGGAAGCAATGGTAACGCGTTTTTTTTGCCCGAAGCTCAAGACGCCCACCGGCCATGAGCGAAACGGATACAGTCCGCAAATACGCAAGGCATCTTCCACACGAGGACGAATCTCTTCTTCCGATAAGCCGCGATTTCGTAATCCGAAAGCAACCTCATCATAGATCATCGGCTTGGAAATCATCTGATTCGGGTTCTGCATCACGTAGCCGATATATTGTCCGCGTTCATGAATGGTCTGGTCGGCAAGATCTTTTCCGTAAAAGGAGATTGTGCCCTTTTGAGGCGTCAGCATTCCGCAGATCAATCGAGCCAGCGTGGATTTCCCGGCGCCGTTGGTGCCGACCAGGGCTGCCATTTCTCCTTCACGAATTGCAAAGGACACATCATGCAGCGTGTCCTTTCCCGCACTATACGAAAAATGTAAATGAGAAACTTCCAGCTGAATAGGACGATCCTGTTTTGCATGCTGAGGCGGCGAGCTCTGAAACCACTTCTGAAGCGCCTCGCGAACAGGATCGATCTCCAGGGTATCAAGACGTCCGGCGTGCAGCTGCGGCGTTACCCTCACGCCTGCTCTTTTTAACGCGGTAACATAGAGCGGCTCGCGAATGCCCAGCTCCTGTAACAGACTGGTAGACATGAGTGCGTCCGGAGAAAGATCCGCCACAATGCGCCCCTTGGATATCACGAGCACGCGGTCCACCGGTCTGTGCAGCACGTCCTCCAAACGATGTTCAATAATGATCACCGTCTTCTTTTCTTTCTTCCAGATCTCGTCTATGAGCTCAATGGCTTGCTTGCCCGTCATCGGATCCAAATTGGCCAAGGGTTCGTCAAAAAGTAAAATCTCCGCATCGTTGACCATGACTCCCGCAAAGGATACCCGCTGCTTCTGCCCACCGGACAACTCAAACGGGGATTGCTCCAGCAGCTTTGTCAAATCGACTGCAGCTGCTACGCGCTTGACTTTTTCCTTCATTTCCGGCTGAGGTACACAATCATTCTCCAGAGAAAAAGCGATATCTTCTCCCACGGTCAGGCCTACAAACTGCGCATCCGTATCCTGAAGAACGGTGCCGACCGCCCTTGAGCGTTCGAAGATGCTTGCTTGCGTCACATCGTTTCCCAATAAGGAAATCGTCCCTGTCAGATTCCCATCATAGGTTTGCGGAATCAACCCGTTAATCGCACTGCCGATCGTGCTCTTTCCGCTTCCGCTCGCTCCCACGATCAACACCTTTTGCCCTCTGGGAATGGATAGCGTGATGTCATATAAAGTCGGATCCTGCTGAGAAAAATATTGAAAAGTAAAATGGTCCATTTGAACGGCCGGCGCGTCCTGATCAAAACCCTGCAATCTATTTTTCCTCCACTTTCCTAAGTGTCATCTGCCAGTCGGTTCCTTTGCCGATATTATATGCTCTTGAGAAATTCCCTAAATTGATAGCAAGACCTACATTGTCCAGACTGTTGATGTAGATCAGCGGCTCACCGATGGACACCTGCGCAAAGCTGCGCGCATAAACAACATTGTGCTCATAGAAGGTTTTGCGCATATTGGAAATCGATACACGCACCGCTTCTCCCGGCTTGACGCCAAGCTTGAGGAAAAGGGAACGCGGAATATTGCTCCAAAGGCTTCCGTAACGTACATCCTGTACATCGATTGTGCCGGAAATGCAGTCATTTTCCATTGTCGGATCCGGATTATACAGCACTTGAATGTTGTCCACCGGCAAGAGAGGTCCGACCTCCTCAAAAGCGATTACCCCTGCTGCCAGACGTGCTCCCGTATATGCATAAACATCGCGCCCGTGAAAAGTATAACTCTCTCCGGAATTCGGAAGGCGATTTACATTTTCATCAATTTCCCGAATTTCCACGATTCCTACATGTTTTTTCAAATGCGTCAGCGTACCGTTATCCGGCGTTACAATAAACTGGTTGCCCTGAGTACGTGCCACAACGCTTTTTCGATCCGTCCCCACGCCAGGATCCACAACACTGACAAATACGGTGTTTTCCGGCCAATAGGGAACCGTCTGTAAAAGACGATAGGAACCCTCCCAAACGTCAAATTGAGGGATTTCATGAGTTAAATCAAAGATGGAAAGATCGGGATCCACACCATACGCAACTCCCTTCATCGCGGCGACAGCTCCGTCAGAAAGCCCGAAATCCGATTGAAACAGCAATGGTTTTGACATAATTTCCTCCACTATTTTTCATGAAAAATGTTATTTTGAGCCGAAGATCTCATCGACAAGCGCGAGCGTTCCTTTGGAATCAGGAACATAGTAGCTGACTCCGTCGATATATTTGCCCTCTCCGGGGATGGTTTGAATATCCGCATCCCGAAGCATCACGCCCATCAAGGTTATGGGCGCTTTGGGCAATATCGGCAGAGCCGGAATATTGGTTTTCGCATTGTTCACAAAGGCGTCCAGAATCATCGGATACCGCAAGAAATTTTTCGGCGAAAGGATCTGTTTCATCGCGGACTTCATAAATTCCTGCTGCGCATTGACGCGTCCCAAATCGCCCATTTTATATCCCTGACGGTGGCGCAGGAAGCTCAGCGATTCTTCTCCCATCATGCGGTGCTCGCCCGTAGTGAAAATCTCGCCTTCTACAGGCTGCGCATCCTCCGGTACATCATAGACGACACCTCCTGCAGCGTCAATCATGGCGGTGACCGTTCCGAAATCGATCTCCATATAATAATCCAGATCAATGCCAAGAAAGTCTCGGAGTGTTTTCATGGTGAGCTCAATTCCGCCATACGCATGCGCATGATTTACCTTGTCCAGAGAACCGTTCACATATACACGCGTATCTCGAGGAATCGAAAGGCCTCGAATGGATCCCGTGTATAAATTGACACGGAAAAGCATGAGTGTGTCGGTGCGCTGCGGCTGACCTGCGCCCGTGTCGTCCACACCTGCAAGCAGGAATACAAGATCACCATGTACGGGGTTGAGAATATTGCCATCCGCCTCTGCCGGAACCGGAAGCTCTTTCTTCTTCTGATCCCACATGCCTAAATAGATCGCCGCAATTCCAAATGAAAGAATCAAAAGCAGGAGTAAGATCTTAACGATGCGCCCCAGACACGATTTTTTCTTTTTTTTAGACCCGGTATTTTTTTGATTCCCGTGATGCGGAATCTCATATGCCGGATCGCCTTCTCTGCGATACGTCTCATCTCCACGATTTGCATAGCGCCATTTCGCAGAATCCGATCGGCCTTGACCGGATGCTGCCGCATGAGCCTGCTGTGTCCGCTCGTCTTCTCTCGAAAATGCATTGAGCGCTTCCTCACGTGATGACTGCATCCGTTCCTTCCTGCCGGAAGGGCGCTGCTCTTCGTCCGAAATTCCGTCTTCTTGAGACGATGCCCACGGATCCGACTTTTGTCTGCGGCTCTGATCCGCATTCCAGGCTTTTCGAAGATCTGCGCGGCTGATACGCTCTGTCTCATCTGAATTATTTTTCATTAGAATCCTCCAGGTCCTCTGCCATATTGATAATACGCTGCATTCGGTGATTGACTCCCGATTTTCCAACCGGCGGATCCATGCTTTCCCCCAACTCCCGAAGATTCATAGAGGGGTGCGCCAATCGAGCCTCCGCCACAGATCGCAACGTCTCCGCAATATGATTCAAGCCGATTTGTTTGTCGATTTTATGAATGGCCTCCAGCTGTCTTACCGATGCGGCATATTGCTTGTCCAGATTTGCCGTTTCCGCATTGGCTGCTCGATTAATATCATTGCGCAGTTCTTTTTTTGCCTTTACATTTTCCAGCTTGAGCATGGCTCCGGTCGCTCCTACTGAAATTAAAAAATCGGAAATCGTTTCAGAATCCTTTAAATAAAAAACGGTAGCATCTCTCCGCCGCATACGCTTGATCGGCAGCTGAAGCTCCTGAAAAACGTGCTTTAATATATTACAGTCAAGGTCATTTCCGGCAAGAATCTCCAAATGATAAGATTTTTCCGGATCCACAACGGAGCCCGAAGCAAGAAATGCGCCACGAAGATAGGCCTTGGCATTTCTCTCCGTAGACAGTCTGCCTAAAATTCGACCCTCCGCCTCCGTAACATTGCCCATAAGATCCATACCGCTTTGCGCAAGCAATTGATTGACCTCGCTCTCCGCTAAAAGGACAAAAAAAATAGGCGTTTTTTGAAGCTGCTCGTTTTGCTGTGTGTAAACTGTAAGCTTCACGCCATATAGAAAATGAGCAAGCGAAGCCACGCGCAAAATTACCTCCCGATTCTCTGAAAAAAGACGTAATTGCACACCCTCGTGATTGAGCACGAGGGATGCGTTCATGCGCGCCATCGCCGACAATTCCAACAAAGCCTCAATTTTTGAAGATGTCGGAATCTGACTCAATTCCTTTTTTGTTTCAGAAGAATAGCTCATGACATCTTTCTATGAGAAAATTTCCCCTTGTTTGTATAACCACACTGAAAGGCATTTCTCACCATATTGCGCTCCGATTCATGTCGGAGAAGCTTTGTCGCCTTTTTCCAAGGCATAAATACCGATTCGCAAAACCCTTCCTCACGTTGAGGAGCTGCAACACCTCCCGTAGGAGTCATGGTGTAGTAATGCACAGTCTTGTGGACTTCCTCCCCGCCTGGCTGTGTATAGTTGTATCTTACAAAACCGAGATATTTTATGATCCTTCCCTCGATTCCGCTTTCCTCCTGCACCTCACGGAGAGCCGTATCTTCCAATGTTTCGCCCGATTCGACACGACCCTTGGGCAAAACCCAGTCGCCTCGGAATCGATGCAAGACAAGAACGTTGCTGCCGTCCACGACGACACCGCCCGCACTGACTTGTTTCATCGGCTTCTCCTTTCTCATGTGGACGATCCCCGTCCTCAATCCCTAATATTCTTATTATACAGTGAGAGCGGCATTATTTCCACAAGGATTGATCACGGTGTGTCACCAGAACATGGGAGTTTTTCTGAAGGAGCTGCTCGCCTAAGGCCTCCGCCAGCGCCACCGAACGATGACGTCCGCCCGTGCAGCCGATGCCGACCGTTAAGGTTCTCTTCCCCTCCTGAATATAGTAGGGGAGCAAAAAATCCAATAGATCGGTGATCTTGTCTAAAAATGTTTTTGTCTGTACGTATCCGAAAATATAGTCACGCACCTCCGGATCGCGTCCGGTCAAGGGACGCAATTCCGCCACATAATACGGATTCGGTAAAAATCGGGCATCAAAAACGAGGTCAGCATCCAGCAAAATTCCGTTTTTATACCCAAAGGAGGTCACCGTTACAAAAATTTTGGACTGTTCCCCTTCTTCAAGGAAAATCTGATCCATGCGCCGCTTAAATTCGCCGAGAGTAAGCCCTGTGGTATCCACAACTGTATCCGCAAGCGCACGAATAGGCGCCAGGATGGACTTTTCACGCTGGATTCCATCGAAGATATTTCCTGCTTTGTCCGAGGGATGGGGACGCCTCAGCTCTTTATACCGGCGTACCAAGCACTCGTCCGTCGCTTCCAAATATAAAACATGAACATGGACGTGCTGCGCCTGTAAAAGGTCGATTGTGGATTTTATTTTTTCGAAAAGATTTCCGCCTCTCAGATCAATGCCGAGTGCTATTCGCGACATCTCCGATGTGGAGGTCTCCGCCAATTGCAAAAAGTTCATCATGAGCTGAGGGGGAAAGTTGTCCATACAATAAAACCCCATATCCTCCAGGGAATGGAGCGCAGTGCTTTTCCCGGCGCCGCTCATTCCCGTTACAATTACAACTTGCATGACTCCTCCGTATCCACGCCGATAATGCGAATCTCCGGCTCCAAATCCACTCCGAACCGTTCCTTGACCGTCTTTTGTACATGGGAAATCACACCAAGAACCTCCTTGGCGGTAGCATTGCCGTTATTTACGATAAACCCGCAATGCTTTTCGGAAACCTGTGCATCTCCGATCGAATATCCTCTGAGACCCGCATCCTGAATCAATTTTCCTGCAAAATGTCCTGCGGGTCTCTTAAATACGGAGCCTGCCGAATACTTTTCCAGAGGTTGCTTTGTTGTCCTCTTTTCGGTTACTTCACGGTACCTCGCCCAAATCGTATCCGGATCCCCCTCCTGTAGCGTAAAATGCACCTCGGTAATCACCATCTTCTCACGCATCATGCGCGTTGTGCGATATCCCATTTCCATTTCCTCGCCTCGCAGAATACGAAGCTCTCCCTGCGTATCGATCGCCCGTACATAATCGACGACCTGCTTCATTTCACCCGAATAAGCACCTGCATTCATGATGGCACCTCCACCAACGGTGCCCGGAATGCCCGATATGTCTTCCATTCCCGTCAGGCCTGCACGAATGCTCAGCTTCGCTACATGATTCAAAAGCGCTCCCGCCTGCGCGATAATGCCCGTACCATCGATAATGACATCGGAATACCGCTTCCCGAGACGAATCACCACGCCGGGCAGGCCTCCGTCACGCACCAATAAGTTGGAACCGTTTCCGACCACATAAAACGGGATATGCTCTTCTCTCAGAAAGCGGACAGCACGGATCAACTCCTTTTCTGTCGTAGGCTCAACCATGAGATCACAAGGTCCTCCAAGATGGAAGGTTGTAATCTCCGAAAAACGCACCGCCTCCGTAACAACTCCGTAGGCACCACGTAATAATTCTTCACGCTGTTGTGTATTCATTGCCGCCTCCATAATTTACTCTGCAATTCACTTCATACCCCTGATTTCGTTCTTGACCCATCCTGATTTTCTCAAAAAAAGTTTTGCATATGACACATTTTTCGGTATAATAATGGAAATTTTGCCTTCCTCTCAGCAGCATAGGGCTGCCGAGACACGATGGCTGATAGAAGGGAGTCTTTATGACAGATCAAAAAGCACGCAACAAGCTGGGCAACGAGCCTATTTGGGATATTCGTAAGCTACCCATTGCCGCACGCGGATTATTGGGATTGCAGCATTTATTCGCAATGTTTGGCGCAACCGTTCTTGTTCCGCTTCTTACAGGACTTGATATTTCCACCACTCTTCTTATGGCCGGGCTTGGTACCTTGTTATTTCATCTGATAACAAAGGGAAAAGTACCGGCCTTTCTTGGTTCCTCATTCGCATTTCTTGGCGGCTATGCCGCCGTTGCCCCGATGGTGGACGGGATGGCGAACTCCAAGATGCTTCCTTATGCAAGCGGCGGCGTTTTCTTTGCGGGACTTGTCTATGTCGTCCTTGCCGCGTTTATAAAATTCTTCGGTGTCAAAAAAGTGATGCGCTTTTTCCCACCGGTCGTAACAGGGCCCATTATTGTATCGATCGGACTCACGCTTGCTCCCTCTGCCATTGCCAATGCCTCGACAAACTGGATTGTTGCTCTTTCGGCAATCGCCATTGTCGTTTATTTTAATATCTGGGGCAAGGGGATGATGAAAATTATCCCCATTATTTTAGGAGTTCTCGGAGGATATGTCGTTGCGCTTCTGATGCATGAGGTAGATTTCTCTTCCGTAGCAGCCGCACACATTATAGGTTCTCCGATCAAGCCGCAAAACTTTATGAAATTCGATATCAGTGCAATTATTTCCATTGTCCCGATTTCTCTGGCGACAATGATGGAGCATATTGGAGACATCACCGCCATTTCCGCAACCGTCGGGCGCAATTATATCCAGGATCCCGGCCTGCACCGCACATTATTAGGAGACGGTCTTGCCACATCTATGGCATCCATTGTCGGAGGTCCTGCCAATACCACTTATGGTGAAAATACAGGTGTGCTTGTCCTGACCCGCGTCTATGACCCTCGTGCCATGCGCCTTGCCGCCGTCTTTGCCATTATCCTCTCGTTCTTTCCCGTTGTCAGCGAGGTGATCCGCTCCATTCCGATCTCTGTCATCGGCGGTGTATCACTCATTCTCTATGGAATGATTTCGTCGGTCGGTGTTCGCAACCTCGTAGAAAATCAGATTGATTTCACAAAGAGCAGAAACCTGATCGTTGCCGCCGCCATCTTTGTATGTGCGCTGGGCTTTACCGGCTCCGTCCCCGGCATCTCCTTTACGATCGCCGGAGTGACGATCAAGCTTTCAGGACTGGCAATTGCCGCCATCGTCGGCATTCTTCTCAATGCTTTGCTCCCCGGAAAGGATTATGTATTCCGGGAAGACGCTCCGAAGGAAACGGGCGTAGATTTCTCAGGCACCGATACCACGTTGGAAGGTCATGGAGAAAGCGCTGAATAATTCACTTGCAATCAATAGATAGAAAACCGGCAGTCCCCGAAATTCGGGACTGCCTGTTGTTGGATATGACGAATTCTAAAAATGAATGGTGCTGAATCCCGTCCACAAAATTATGGTTTTATGACAGCTCGATTACATGATCAAATGCCGGAAGAAAGGATCGGTCATGTGTGACCACAACGATGGCCTTTTTGCCCTTCGTTTGCTCCATTAAGAGACGAATGACCTGCTTGCTGTTTTCGATATCCAGATTCCCCGTCGGTTCATCGGCAAGAATGACGGAACACGGTTTTCCCAGAACCCTTGCCAATGCGATTCTTTGCTGCTCTCCGCCTGACAAGGAAAAGATTTTTCGCTCCTCCATGCCATCCATGCCTACAATCCTCAGCAGGTGTTGAATTTCCTGCGCCCTCATAGATTTGGAACGTAAGTCATTGCGGTATTGCAACCCGATCCCGATATTGTATCGAACTGTTTCTTCTTCGACTAAAGCATAATTTTGAAAGAGATAGCCTATTTGCTCACGCAGAATTTTCTGAATCTTTCTCTTGTTCCCTGCATGGATCACTTCTCCGAAATAAGAGATTTCTCCCTGATCCGGCTTCTCCAGGAGCCCCATAATATTGAGCAAGGTAGATTTGCCTGCTCCCGATTTTCCGACAACGGCATAGCTTTCTCCCGGAAAAATTTCCAGAGACAGTCCGTGCAGAATGACGTGTCCCTCATAAGATTTGTTGATGTCCCGTAAGCGCAAAATCGAATTCATTCTCTTCCCATCCCTTTCAAGGCTTGCTGCACATGTGTGTTCCTATACTGCTTGCGGAGCAGGAGAATTTCAAGAAGCAGGATAACAGCCACATATGCATCAAAATATATCATCACCGAACGCAAAATAAGCATCTGTAGAACTACTCCTGTCGCTAAGATCACACATGCACCAAGTATAAAACGGCGAAGTGCTCGCATCACACTCCAACCATGAAAATAAAATAAAGTGAAATGCTTTTGATACGTAACATAATAAAAATAACGAAGATGATCCAAAATAACAAAAACAAGCATGATTCCCGGAAGCAAAGTGAGCATCAGCTTTGCCAGATCCTTGCTCCAAGCAAACCAATAGCTTTGCAATTGTTCCCGGCCGGTTACAAGAACATATCTTTCCTTCCAACCGACACTGTCCAAGCGTTGATTTAATTCCTCGATCGAAATATCATGAAATACAACCTGTGAATTGATGGCGGGAATCATCGAATATTCCCGGCTTGTGGAAAAGGCGAGGATCGGATCCTGTGTATCCGATTTTTCCAGGTGATCATAGTCTTCAAAATGTGCTGTCCCGTACGAATGAATGACACATCTTTGAAATCTCGGATCCAACTCCATTCCTTTCCATTTTCCCTGTCGCAAGTCCTTGCTGCTCATAAATAAATGGAGCACGTCGGGTTCCTGAAAATCCTCCTCTTTTCCAAGCTCTATGGAACGAAGATATGCGCGGTTGACAAATGTCACCAAGTAATCCCGATAAAGAGCATCCGCTATCATTTTCGGCCGGAAAAAATAAAGCTTATTTTCTTCCATAAGACGTTCATAAACCTCTTGATGAGCTTGATTGATTTGACTCTTCTCACCCATAAAATAGGCATCTTCATCAAAATCAAACGCTAAGGAATCCGATCGGAATCCTTCCCAGAAAAAAATATTTTTATAATTTCTTTGCTTCTGTATCAGCTGGATCGTCGAGGGAAGCATCTCCTGAAAGAGCATTCGGATGTCTTGATTTAAGAGAGAAGAGAGCGGCACGATGAAAACAATGCTCAAAAGAAAGGTGAACTTTAAAATCGATTGATGAAAGCCTCTTTTTTTTATCAAAGCCACCAACGAAAACCCTTGGACAAAGAGGATTCCCCACCACGCAATCACAAGGTAGATGACATAGAAAATGAAAACCTGAGAAGAAAGCTTTGCTAAAAATTGAAGCGCACGAATGTTCACCGAATGAATCACCGCTCCATACAACATAAGAGGCAAAAGGCAGGAAAGTAACAGAAGCTTCAGGCTCTCTTTTCCATAGATTTTCAAAAACATGTCCTGATTCCGAAATCCGTTGGCTCTGAGCACAGCAATTTGTGATGTTTTTTTGGAAAGATAAAAGCAGTTCATAAAGATCAGAAGTCCTGCCGCCACGACACAAAAATAGTAGCTGTAGCGCAAGAGTTCATGATCAATGGCATAGGATTCATTTTCGGCAACCCCGAAATTCTTGATGAGATTTCCGAAATGACCAGAAAATGCTTCTTCAAATGATTTTTTCTCCTCTGCCGAATCGGAAAAATAATGAATCGACTCAATAGGAAAATTCTCTTCCGTTTTCAGTTTTTCCAAGGACCGGATCCGCATACCGATCTGCCTCTGAAATAGAAATATCCTTTGGAAATCTCCATTTTCCCGTTCGGAGGATAGCCCTGTTTTTTCCAGTGAAAAAGTCTCGGGAAGCGGATAATTCTTTAAATACAGATTGCGCACATCCTCATCCTGCGCAGCAATATAAAAATGAATGGCAGACACTTGATTTTTCTGATCAAAAATGTAGTGTTCGATAATAAAATCGACAGGATGTTCTTTCTCATAAGCGATCAGCCAGTCAATCAGATCTGCGGAATCCCGCGAAAAGGTTCCGGTCTTCAAAATGACGGAATTGTTTTCCCTTCCCTGATAAAAATCAAAAAGATTGTATACATTGGACTTGTCTTTTTCCTGATAAGACAGAAATAAAGAGACAAAAAAGAGAGTGATAAAAATGGCGTATGGAAAACTCATTTTCCTTTTCATCACTCTCCTCATTTCTACTCTGCGGTAAACATTTGAAAGAAACCGCGTAATATGCTTTCTATTTTTTCCGTATCCGGGGTGTAGATATCTTCTCCTGATATCAATTTCCATTCTGTGAGAACCGGCGTCTCCCCTGACAATGTGAATTGATAGACCACCTCTTTCCGGTTTGTCACAAAAGCAGGAATCAGAATCTTCCCCGTCATCTCAGACTGATTCTCCGGGATACGGATATCCACACGGTTGGTTGCCGGAATACTTCCCCTGAAATCCTGATTATAGCCGATAATTTCTCTATATCCGTCTCGATATTCCGCATGATAGCTGCCACCTGCATCCGGAGCAGGCCAATTGGCCTGCGTAGGCATCTCTCCGAATGCAGATTCGGAGGATTCCGTAACGGCAGACGTTGAATTTTCAACGACAATGGATTCCGGTTCTTTTCGCTGCGTCTGACACGCAGTAAGAAGAATCATCCCTATAAAAACAGGAAGAAAACGCAATTGTCTCTTTCTCATTTTCACCTCCTTAGAGCGGGTAAATGGACGGTAAAAAACAACATGGTGGAAGCTACTGCACAAGTATTTTGTCGATCAGTATCATAGATCCTCCACAAAAACTACATAGCTCTCCGCCAAGTTCTCTCGGCTGATGAATTGGATTTGGCCAAGTTGCTCCGAAAAACAGAATTCCCTTTTACCTCAAGAGCACTTTTCCTATGTTTGTTTTGATTTCTTTTCTAATTGAATAATAGCAAACTTGTTATCAAATGCAAAGCTGTTTAGAGCCATCAATATTCCCTGTTCCTGTAAACGCTTGCAGCGTTTCGCTTCGAGAAAATCAACGGATTCCAGCAATCTCGTTTTCCGGAATCCGAAAAAAAGGCCCTGTGAGCATGCTCACAGGGCCTTTCGGAAAAACGATTAATATTCCATATTTGCAAGGCGTACATATTCCTTGTAGCGCTCTTTTGCCGCCTTTTCGGAAGCATCATAAAGCTCCTGCGCTACATCCGGGAAGTTGCGCTTCAAAGAGGAGTAACGAACCTCTCCCTGCAGGAATTCCTGGAAGTCTCCGGTCGGCTCCTTGGAATCCAGCTGGAACGGATTCTTTCCTTCGTCGGCAAGACGAGGATCGAATCTCCACAGATGCCAGTATCCGGCTTCCACAGCCTGTTTTTCACGTCTCTGGCTGCGTCCCATGCCGATGCGGATACCATGGTTGATGCAGGGCGCATATGCGATCACAAGGGATGGTCCGTTGTAGCTTTCCGCCTCACGGATTGCCTTGAGCGTCTGGTTCTGATTTGCTCCCATAGCAACCTGAGCACAATATACATAGCCATAGCTGCTTTGCATACGTCCGAGATCCTTGGACTGGATGCGCTTACCGGCAGCTGCAAACTGTGCAATAGCCGCAATCGGCGTTGCCTTGGATGCCTGACCGCCTGTGTTGGAGTATACCTCGGTATTCAAAACGAGAATGTTGATGTCCTTGCCGGAAGCAAGCACATGATCCAATCCGCCGTATCCGATGTCATATGCCCAACCGTCACCGCCGAAGATCCAAACAGACTTCTTGATCATATAATCCTTCATGTCCAGAATATCCTGGAGTAAAGCCTGACCTTCCGCACTGTCAACCTTCTCATCAGCATTGTTGAGAATTTCAACAGTTGCTTTCTTGGAAGCCTTGTAGTCGTTGCTGCCTTCGATCCATGCGTCAAAGAGCTCATTCCATTTCGTGTTGAGGTTTAACGCCTTGAATTCATTCATTTTAGTAGCGATATACTCGCGGTTGGATTCCGCAGACAAGAGCTGTCCATAGCCGTATTCCGCAGCGTCCTCAAACAGGGAGTTCCCCCATGACGGGCCCTCTCCGCAGGCATTGACGGTATATGGAGTCGCCGGTGCGGATGCTCCCCAAATGGACGAGCAACCCGTTGCGTTTGCAATCATCATGTGATCGCCGAAGAGCTGTGTGACGAGCTTAACGTAAGGAGTCTCGCCGCAGCCTGCACAAGCGCCTGAGAATTCCATCAGAGGCTGCTTGAACTGGGTTCCCTTTACGGTGTTGACGTCCATGAGGTCCTCTTTGTATCCGACCTTCTCATTTGCATATGTCCAGAAGCCCTTCTGCTGCTCATACTGCTCTTCGAACGGCTTCATAATGAGAGCCTTTTCTTTTGCCGGGCAAACATCCGCACAGTTTCCGCAGCCCGTGCAGTCAAGCTGAGAAACCTGAATACGGAAGCTGAGGCCTTCCAGACCCTTGCCGATTGCCTTCTTTGTCTCAAAGCCTTCCGGCGCATTGGCTGCCTCTTCCTCGTTCAGCAGGAACGGGCGAATCGCCGCATGCGGACAAACATAAGAGCACTGGTTGCATTGGATACAATTTTCAATCTGCCACTCGGGATTGAATACCGCGATACCGCGCTTCTCATAAGCGGTGGTGCCGTTATCCCAATGTCCGTCCGGACGATCCGCAAATGCGGAAACGGGAAGATCATCGCCTTCATGACGCAGCATCTTGGAAACGACCTTTGTGAAGAACTCCGGAGCGCCGGTAAGATCGACAACATCGTCCTTTGCATTTGCCCATTCCGCAGGAACCTCTACCTTTTGAAGAGCGGAGATTCCGCGATCCACAGCGTTGTAGTTCATCTGAACGACGTCATCGCCCTTGTGTCCATACGCCTTTACGATAGAGTCTTTTAAGTGAGCAACCGCCTCTTCAATCGGAAGCACCTTGGAGAGCTCAAAAAATGCCGACTGCATGATCATGTTGGTGCGGCTTCCAAGTCCGAGCTCCTGAGCAATGCCTGTTGCATTGATGAGATAGAATTCGATGTTCTTCTCCGCAAGAGCGCGCTTCATCTGTCCGGGAAGATGCTCATCAAGTTCTTCCGGCGTCCAGGTGCAGTTCAGCAGGAAAGTACCGCCTTTTTTCAGTCCGCGGAGCAAATCATACTGATGTACATATGCCTGCTTGGAGCAGGAAATGAAGTCCGCCTCATCCAAAAGATACGTGGAACGGATGGGAAGCTTTCCGAAACGAAGGTGAGATACCGTCAAGCCGCCGGACTTTTTGGAGTCATAGTCGAAATATCCCTGTGCATACATATCGGTGTTATCGCCGATGATCTTGATTGCCTGCTTGTTGGCGCCGACGGTGCCGTCCGATCCGAAGCCCCAGAATTTGCAGCGCTTGGTGCCTTCCTCGGCGATATAGAGCGTCTCGCTCTGATCCAGAGAAAGATGCGTCACATCATCCTCAATGCCGATGGTGAAATGATTCTTCGGCTCATCCTTTTCCATATTGCGGAATACCGCAAGCAAATGGGTCGGAGTGGTATCCTTGGAACCAAGGCCATAGCGTCCGCCAACGATGAGAGGATGTCTCTCCGAGCTGTAGAATGCGGACTGTACATCCATGAGAAGAGGCTCGCCCAAAGCGCCCTTTTCCTTAGTACGGTCGAGAACCGTGATCCTGGTTGCCGTTTCCGGAATTGCCGCAAGAAGATGCTTTGCGCTGAATGGACGATAGAGACGTACTACGACAACACCGACCTTCTTGCCCTCTTTTTCTCTGAGATGATCTACAACCTCCTGCATAGCGCCCGCAACGGAACCCATGAGAACCACTACATGCTCTGCCTGAGGATCTCCATAATAGTCAAAGAGATGATAGGAACGGCCGGTCTTTTCACTGACCTTCGCCATATACTTTTCCACTACAGGAATGATATCCGTATAATAGCTGTTTGATGCTTCGACATTCTGGAAAAACACATCCGGAGACTGTGCCGTACCATAGGTCTTGGGACGGTTCGGATTGAGAGAACGAGCGCGGAACTCTTTTACCTTATCCAAATTGATCATGTCACGCAGATCTTCAAAGTCCCAAACCTGAATCTTGTCAATTTCATGAGATGTGCGGAAGCCGTCAAAGAAATGGCAGAACGGCAGCGAGCCCTCGATCGCCGCCAAATGAGCAACCGCTCCCAAATCCATCGCCTCCTGCACCGAGCTGGAGCAAAGGAAGGCAAATCCGGTCATGCGCGCCGCATTGATATCCGAGTGATCGCCGTAAATGGAAAGTGCTTGAGACGCGACTGCACGCGCTGCAACATGGAATACACCGGGAAGCTGTTCCCCTGCAATTTTAAACATATTCGGGATCATCAATAACAACCCCTGTGATGCGGTATATGTAGTCGTCAAAGAACCCGCTGACAATGCCCCGTGAACCGCTCCTGCAGCACCTGCCTCTGACTGCATTTCCACAACCTTGACCGGCTTGCCGAAAAGGTTTTTCATTCCATTTGCCGCCCACGTATCGACGTGCTCAGGCATCGGAGATGAAGGCGTGATCGGATAGATCGTCGCAACCTCGGTAAACGCATAGGATACGTATGCCGCAGCCTCATTGCCGTCCATCGTTTTAAACTTTTGGACCATAACTCCTCCTTATCTTACCTGTGATTACTCACAACATAGCCCCAAAAACGGGACTTCGCCCAAATCGAGATTTGTGCGTCTCTTTAAAGTATATCCCCTCTGCTCATTTTGTCAATGTGCCGATTTTGAGGCTCAATCCGTTACGCCGTTCATTCGATTCGCCTCTTCGATCAAACGTTGGTTGAGGTCCACGGCTGCATTGTAGCCCAGCTGCTTTTGTCTGTTATTTCTTGTAGCAACCTCGATAATCATTGAAATATTGCGCCCCGGCTTCACCGGAACGATAATTTGCGGAACGCTCACACCCAGGATATCCGTATGATCCTCGGTCAGCCCAAGCCGGTCATATTCCTTGTTTTCGTCCCAGTCCTCAAGGTCGATCACCAGCTCGATATCGGCATCCTCTTTTACTGAACCAACTCCGTAAAGTCTGCGAATGTCCAAAATTCCAAGCCCGCGGATTTCCATATAATGCCGAATATTTTCCGGTGCCGAGCCGATCAGACGATTATCTATGCGGCGGATATTGACAACGTCATCCGCGACCAACCGGTGTCCCCGGATCACGAGATCCAATCCGGTTTCCGACTTTCCAACCGCGCTCTTTCCGCGAATCAGCACTCCCGCGCCGAAAACCTCCATGAGCCCTGCATGAATGGTCGTTTCGGGGGCCATAATATCCTCCAGCACGCCATTCATATCGGCAATCAGCTTCGTCGTCGGCAGCGGAGAGCGTAGAACAGTCTTATTATAATAGTCCGCAAGGTCCAGAATATCGCGCGTAATCTCCTGATTATAGGAATAGATCAGCGCCGGAATCGGATAAGAGAATATCCCTCGAAAGCGCTCATATCGCTTGTTTGGCGGCATTTCCATATAATAGTTGTATTCCACTCTGCCGATAATCTGCAGACGCTTGTATGGGAAATTCCCCATATATCCGCTCAGCTGCAGCCCCGGACGATTGAGGTCCATCTCCGAAATCGTGATTCCATCATAGTCTGTGGATTGAAAGACCGTCTCCAGTTTCATACGTTTTACCAGCTCGGATAACCGAACCTGATTATGCAGTTGTGTCACTTGCCTCTCCTTCCTTCAATCGAAAATAGCGAAATACCGCCTCGGCCGATCGTTTATTCATTCCTTCCGTTTGCATCAGCTCCTCGACATTCGCACGCCGAACCGCCTCAACGGTTTTAAATTTTCGAAGTAGCTCCGTTCGGCGTTTTTTACCGATACCCGGTATATTATCCAATTCCGAGGACACCATGTCCTTTTCCCGAAGCTTTCTATGATACTCGATTGCAAAACGATGTACCTCTTCCTGAATTGCATATAAATATTTATAGAGTGCGGAATGGCGTTCAAGCTCCAGCGTTTTTCCTTGATAGAAAAGAGCGCGCGTCGTATGCTTGTCATCCTTTACCATGCCCACTACGGGAATCTCCAGCTGATATCGCTGAAGAATCTCTTCCGCCAGATGAACCTGTCCCTTGCCTCCATCCATCAGAATCAAGGATGGCAACGCCCCAAAGCCTGTAGAAGTTCGCCCTTCCTCTCGATCTTTCGCTCCGTGACGGATGCGTCTTTCGAGCATCTCCCGCTGGGAAGCATATTCATCCGGCCCCTCCACCGTTCGGATGCGAAATTTTCGATATTCCTTAGGCTGCTTTTTCTCACGGGAAAAGACAACCATGGAACCGACGTTCTGTACCCCCGAAATATTGGAAATGTCATAGGATTCCACACGTGTGATCTCAGGAACGCCTAAAATCCGCTCCAGTTCCTTTACGCCGCGATCCACATTGCGCTCCTTGCGCTGCTCATGCGCCTCTGCCTTGATCAGCTCCTCCTCCGCATTTGCATGAGCTGTCGTTACCAGTGCGGATTTGTCTCCTCGCTTCGGCACAATCAGCGATACCTTTTTCCCGCGCTTGTCCGTCAGCCATTGCTCAATTGCATGGATGTCATCGGGAGCCGCCTCCAGCAGGATCTCGCCCGGAATATACGGCGCTTCCCAATAGAACTGCTTCAGAAAGGAGGAAAACACCGACTCGGTGGATTCCTCAACCGCATCAGAAATCTGGAAATGCTCGCGATCTACGACCTTTCCTCCCCGAACAAAGAACACCTGCACGGTAATCATCTTTGCTCCTCGCGCCATTGCGATAACATCCGCATCCTTCCCGCCGGTAAATGTGACCTTTTGCCTCTCCTGCAGGGCGTCCAGATTGAGAAGCTGATCGCGATACGTTGCCGCCCTTTCAAATTGCAACGCATCCGAGGCGTCCTGCATCTTTTGTGTCAAAAGCCTGCGAACGGATTGATCATTCCCTTTTAGAAGCTCGGCGACTTCTTCGATTCCCTGCAAATATTTTGCCTCGTCCGCCTTATCTGCACAAGGTGCGGGGCATTGACCGATATAGTAGTTCAGGCAGGGCCTTTTGAGGCGCTGTCCCTGATCGAAATTGAGCGAGCAGGTGCGTATCCCGAAAATCCGCTGAAGAAAGCGAATGGTATCGTTGACCGCATATGCATTGGGAAACGGTCCAAAATAAACGCCGCCATCGCGCTTTACCTGGCGCACCTTGAGCAGTCTTGGAAATTTTTCGTGCGAAATGCATATATATGGATATTGCTTGTCATCGCGCAAAAGAATATTGTATTTCGGCGCATGCTCTTTAATAAAGTTCGACTCCAGCACCAGAGCCTCAACCTCACTTTTTACGATAATGTACTCAAAATGATCAACATTTTCCACCATGGCGAGCACCTTGGGCGTCTTTCCATGGTTCGATGCCGTAAAATACGAGCGTACCCTGCGCCGAAGGTTGATCGCCTTGCCTACATAGATAATTTGGTTTTGTGCATTAAACATCAGGTAGACGCCCGGAGTCTCAGGTACCTGTTTTAATTGTTCGCTAAAATCCTTCATACCGTTCTTCTTTATATTACTCAATATTGCTCAGCATATTACTCAATATTGCTCAGCAAGTGCACACGCCTGATTTTGGCATTGGTGTTCGCCGATATCCATATGAGATGCCGTCTGTGATCCTTCACTCCTTCTCCGGAACATAATCCACCAGATCGCCGAAATTGCAGTGCAGCACACTGCACAGCCTTCCCAAAACATCCAGTGAAACCGGTTCATCTTTCTGCAGGCGCGTCATCGTATTCGGAGCGATATCGGCCTTGCGGCCCAATCGTGATGCGCTCATATCCGTTTTTTTCAAAAGCCTTCTGTATTTTTCGTATGAAACAGCCATAATGCCTCCTGATTTCTGTGCCCCTATTTGTGCCCCTATTATATACGCATAGAATTGGCTTCGCAACCGAATGCGATATGTCATCTTCGAGCTCCGAACAAAAATACGGTGGCTTGGCATGCCGAATTACAATCGAAAAAAGCACACCGGCTGATCGGTGCGCTTTTTTCGATTGCTCTGCCGAATTTCATCGACTTGCAAAGGCTGTGCCGCAAGCGCCGCACAGCAATATCATTTGCAGTTTCCGGATTTCTTTTCTTCAGCAACCAAAGGCTTGCAGCGTTCCGCAAGGTACTTGCGGTCATCTCCCTCAAGGAGATCGCCTAATTTTTCTTCACAGGTCGCATTGTAATGATTGAGCCATTCCAGCTCCCACGACTCCAGCATGGACACGTCGACAGGACGTGTATCAATCGGTACCCATGTCAGAGATTCGAAACCATACCACGTGCCGAAATCATTGGTCTCTTCCTCCACACAGAGTGTGATGGATTCCGTACGAATGCCATGAGATCCGGCGATATAAAGGCCCGGCTCCATACTTGTCACCATACCGGGTGCAAACTCGACCATTTCTCCGTTAAGCTCCGAGATGGTCTGAGGGCCTTCATGAATATTCAGCAGATGCCCCACTCCGTGCCCCGTTCCGTGACGAAAGGTTTTGTGTTCTTTATACAGCGGAGAATAGGCAACTGCAGCAATATGTGCGCCCGTTGTACCCTTGGGAAATTGTGCCGTCATGCCCGCGATATGACTTTTCAGAACCAGTGTATAGTCATGCTTTTCTTCCTCGGTAGTTTCGCCCATGGCCATGGTGCGGGTAATATCGGTACTCCCCTGCCAATAATGGCCGCCGCTGTCGACCAGGAGCAAGCCATGATCCTCGATTACGGCCGGATGTGTGCTCTCCATGGGATCATAATGTACGATCGCTGCATTGGAGCCATATCCGATGATCGCCGGAAAGCTGTCCTGCAAAAAGCCTTCCTGCTCGCTGCGATAGCGATGCAGACGCTCTACAGCGGTGCGCTCATTGACCGATTTTGTTGCGGCACCGGTTTCCACCCAGTTGAAGAAACGAACCAGAGCCGCACCGTCCTTCAGAAAAGCCTTTTTGGCATTCTCGATTTCCACCTCATTTTTGATCGCCTTCATCAGGGTGGGAATATTCATGCCCGTCTTGATTTTCACATTATTATTGATTTTCTGATAAAGAGAAATATTGATTCTGTTCAGATTCAAATAAATTGTGCTCTCGCGCGGGAGCTCTTCCAATACAGCCGCAACCTCATCATAGCCGCGGATCTCCACCCCCGCCTCTTCCAGCGGTATGCGAATTTCATCGGTGACCTTGATCGGATCTATGAACAGCACCGCCCGGTCCTGCGTTAAAAAGGCGTAGCTGAGAACGACCGGCGTATCCTCCACATCCCATCCCCGGATATTAAAAAGATAACATACATCCTCCAAGGAACCGATCAGTGTGGAATCCGCCTCGCGATCCTTGAGCATATAGCGAACAATCTGCAGCTTTTCCGCAATGCTTTTGCCCGTATATTCCTCCGGATAGTAGAAAGCCGGCCCGTCGGGGAGCGCCGGACGATCCTCCCAAATATCGCCCACATAATCCACATCCGTGATCAGAGCGCGATTGCCCATTGTTTTGGAAAGCAGCTTATATTGCGATGTTGACATACAGGATCCGTCAAATCCGATCTTTGCGAAGGGCGATACCTTCTCCTTCAGAAAATCCTCCATCGTTTGATCAAAGCCCATTTTATAAAGCTGAAACGGAGTGTCCCGAAGCTGTTCTTCCGCCTGTAGAAAATAACGGCTGTCCGTCCACAACGCGGCGTCCTTCATCGTGACGACCGCAGTTCCCGCGGATCCTGTGAAGCCTGTAATAAAGCGGCGTGTCATATAGTAATTCGGCACATATTCCGATTGATGCGGATCGGAAGTCGGAATGATATAGGCCTCCAAATCCCGTTCCGCCATTTTTGCGCGCAGCGCTTCCACACGTTCTGTAATATTCATAACTTCTCCTCTCTGCCGGTCCTTGAGTGATCGCTCTCTTAAACGTTGAACCGAAAATGAACGATGTCTCCATCCTTCATAATATATTCCTTGCCTTCCAGACGCATTTTCCCGCCTTCTCTTACTGCATTCATCGAGCCTGCCTCCATGAGATCGTCGTAGCTTGCAATCTCCGCACGAATAAATCCTCGCTGAATATCCGTATGGATCTTGCCCGCCGCCTCCAATGCGGGAGTCCCCTTGCGAATGGTCCATGCACGCGTTTCATCCGCTCCCGTAGTCAAAAAGCTCATCAAACCCAGTAAATCATAGGAGGCGACAATGAGGCGGTCCAGACCTGATTGCGTAACGCCCATCATTTCCAAAAATTCCTGTTTTTCGTCGTCGGGAAGCTGGGCGATTTCCTCTTCGGCCTTCGCGGAAATCACAACCACTCTTGCGTTTTCCTCGGACGCAAATTCACGCACCTTTTGTACATGGGGATTGTCGGCTCCATCACCGGCAACATCGCTCTCCGTAACATTTGCCACATATATTATAGGCTTTACGGAGAGCAGCGCATAGTTGCGCAGCAGCTTTTGTTCCTCCGGATTCAGCTCCAGCACGCGCGCCGATTTTCCTTCCTCCAGCACGGACTTGATGCGCTCCATGAGCTCGACCTCCGGACGGGCGTCCTTATCCGCCTTTGCGACCTTGCGTTTTTTTTCCAGAAGCTTTTCGATCAGCTCCAGATCTGAAAAAATCAATTCCAAATTGATTGTCTCAATGTCGCGCAGAGGATCCACCGATCCGTCGACGTGCGTTACATTGGGATCCTCAAAGCAGCGCAGCACCTCAATAACGGCATCGCACTCTCGAATGTTCGCTAAGAACTTGTTGCCCAGACCTTCTCCCTTGCTTGCACCGCGTACAAGACCCGCGATATCTACAAATTCCACGGTTGCCGGAATCGTCTTCTTGGATTGAAACATCTTCGTTAGAGACTCCAGACGAGGATCCGGAACCTCCACCAGACCTACATTGGGTTCAATGGTGCAAAAGGGATAATTCTCCGCAGGAGCCGCATTTTTCGTAATGGCATTAAATAATGTGGATTTTCCGACATTCGGCAATCCCACAATGGCTAATTTCATTGCATATCCTTCCTGATTCAAGATTCAAAGTAAAAGAAGAGTCGTTTCTCTCCATCTGTTATGCCGCTATTATTTTAGCGCATTTCTCAAAGAAGACTCAATATCTTTCCAATTCCGGTTCCTGCCGCATTCCATAGCTCCTATCCGGGGCGAACTTTCTTCAGCGCACGCTTCCATGAGATGCATGCTTCCATGATAAAAAAGAAAAAATCCGCCTCCTGTTTCCGGGAGGCGGAAATTGCTTCTTAGATAGTGTTTTCTTAGATCCGTTTATTTCAGAAATAGCGGAACCGCAATCAGGGAAACGGTCGTCAGGAGCTTGATGAGAATGTTGATCGACGGGCCTGAGGTATCCTTAAAGGGATCCCCTACGGTATCTCCCGTAACTGCCGCCTTGTGAGCCGGACTCCCCTTGCCGCCATATACCCCGCCTTCGATATATTTCTTTGCATTATCCCATGCACCACCTGAATTCGACATCATGATCGCTAAAAGCACACCGGTAATTAAAGCGCCTACCAGCAAGCCGCCCAATGCCTCTTTTCCGAGAATCCATGCCGTCAGAATGGGTGCAACGACTGCCAAAAGTCCGGGAACAATCATCTTCTTCAGAGATGCCTGCGTGGAGATATCTACACAGCGACGGTAATTCGGCTCGCCGGTTCCCGCCAGAATCCCGGGATTCTTTGCAAATTGCTGACGCACCTCCTGTACCATCGCATTGGCTGCGTCGCCGACCGCATCCATGGTGAGCGCTGAAAAAAGGAAAGGCAGCATGCCGCCGATAAACGCTCCGGCAATCACATAGGGATTTGTAATATCCAAGCCCTGAAGGCCTGCCGCCTGCGTATAGGATGCAAAAAGCGCAAGCGCCGTCAATGCTGCTGAACCGATCGCAAAGCCCTTTCCGATGGCTGCTGTTGTATTGCCTACAGAATCCAATTTATCCGTGATATTACGAACCTCCTCCGGAAGCTCCGCCATCTCCGCAATGCCTCCCGCATTATCCGCAACCGGGCCGTAAGCATCGACTGCAATGGTCATCGCACAGGTTGCCAGCATGCCCAACGCTGCCAAGGACAGGCCGAAAAGTCCGCCTGATGTGCCATAAGCCGTGTTCATCCACGCATAAGAGGCAATCGTTCCGACACCGATGAGGATCAACGGAACGGCCGTTGAGCTCATGCCTACGGAAAGACCGGCAATGATATTGGTTGCTGAACCTGTCTGAGACTCCCGAGCAATTTTTTTAACAAAAAAGAATGAATCCGAGGTGTAGATTTCTGTAATTTTTGAAATCAAAAGTCCCACCAGAACGCCGACCAAAACCGGAATAAAAGGAGTGAATGTCCCGAAAATCACAAAGCTGAAGATCAAAGCGGCGATAATAAGCGCTCCTGCAGAAATCCATGTTCCAAGATTCAAGGATTGCTGCGGATCACGATCACCGCGTACAGATTCGATGCCGACGATGGATGCCAGGAGTCCGCAAAAAATGAGAGCAAAGGTGAACATAATTCCCTTTTCTCCCAGAGAAAGTGCCCCCAGAGTCAATGCCGAAAGAATGGCTCCCACATAGGATTCAAAAAGGTCGGCGCCCATACCTGCTACATCGCCTACATTATCACCGACGTTGTCCGCAATTACGGCCGGATTTCTCGGATCATCCTCAGGAATTTCATTTTCCACTTTTCCGACAAGATCCGCACCCACATCCGCGGCCTTCGTGTAGATTCCTCCGCCTACACGTGAAAAGAGCGCAACAAAGGATGCTCCTAAGCTGAATCCGGTAATAATCGTTACGTCCTTATAAATCAGGTAGAAGAAGCTCATTCCGACAGCACCGAGGCCCACAACGATCAGTCCCATGACTGATCCGCTCCGAAATGCCATTTTCAGAGCCGCACGCATACCGTGCTGATGCGCCGCAGCGGTGGTGCGGACATTGGCGGAGGTTGCCGCCGTCATGCCGACAAAGCCCGCCGCCATGGAACAAAGTGCGCCGAAGAAGAAGCAAATCGCTGTCGACCACCGTCCGATTCCAAAGCCGATCAAAAAGAAAAGGACAATGGCAATCATTCCGATGGTCATATATTCTCTGCGCAAAAATGCATAAGCGCCCGATCGAATCAGGCCGGCAATTTTTGTCATGCGCTCATTCCCCATGGGTCCCTTCTGAATCGCCTGAAGCTTCAGTATCGCAAGGCCGATCGCGCAAACCCCGATCAGGATTGCCAAGATTCCCAATAAATTCATAATATCCTCCTTCATTCAAAAGATCTTCTGTGCTCATTATAACGAAATTCATAGGATCATGAAAAAGTTTTTATATCGTCCGCCTCCAGCTTCTCCTCTTTTTATCGATCTCTCCGATAAAATGTATCCTGTGCTGATCGGAATTCATGCATTTCTTCCTACATCTTAGCAAAATCCAAGTGTTTTACAACGAAATTCAATCAGGAATCCGGCTTTTCACAAATCGTTTTCCCGTTTTTGTCCTCTTTTTTTCTGATGTATCTCTTTCCCCATACGGATTTCTTAAAAAATGAACAAAAAATTCTGATTTTTCATGATTTCGATTATAAAAATACAGGTGGGGTATCCTTGGTATGCAATTATTTTCTCGCTCAAGAAAGGAGCTGTTATGCTGAAAGAATTTAAGGAATTTATTTCAAAAGGCAATGTTTTGGAGATGGCCATCGGCATCATCGTCGGCGCCGCATTCAAAGCCATCGTCGATTCTCTGGTCGCGGACATTCTCACCCCTGTGCTGAACGTTGTGACCGGCGGAATTGATTTCAAGAGCTGGGTGATTTCCGCAGGCCCCATGAATTTTGCAATCGGAAACTTCATCAATACGATCGTCTCCTTCCTCATTATCGCATTCGTAATGTTTCTCATTGTGAAGGCCTTCAATAAGATGAAGAGACAGGAGGTTGCTGCAGAACCCACTACAAAAACCTGCCCCTACTGCAAATCCGAAATCGCATTGGATGCGACTCGTTGTCCTCACTGCACCAGTGAGCTTCAATAACAAAAATGCTCGAATAAGCATGAGAAAAGGGACCGCGCGCATGCCGGTCCCTTTTCTCATGCCGTTTTCATCAAATCGTTCGAAGCCCTGTTCTCCTCTCTTGGAAAGGATTCCTACCCTACAGGTTCCGCCTTCTTGTCCTTCTCGAGCCGTAAAAATTCAAGCTGCCCGCTCTCGGGATGAAATAAAAACACGGCATTCACAACGATCCCGTCGATTGTGTAATCCGGATCGCTGCCTTGGCTGATGGAAAGCTCGATGCCATTGTCAAGAAAACGGGCCTCTGACGGCGTATCAAATACGCTGATGCCGAATTTTTGAACAGAGCTCGGCTCATCAGGAATATCCATCCTCTGCAATGTCTGACCATCGTCGGTGTAGTAGAGCGAGCCTTCCGATCCGAAGACCGCATGCGAATCATCCTCCCACTCTGCCATTGTAAGATTGGAAAGAAGCGCAGGTGTAAGACTTCGACTTGTCCAAGTGGACAAATCCGATCGGTCAGCTTGATAAACGGCATAATAATCGGAGCCGGCCGCCCTGTCCGCTGCCACGGCAGCATAGACTGCGTTCTCCGTCACCGAAAGATGGCTTGCCGCTTCATATCCTTGCCCAATCTCCGCCGTTTGCCAGGATTTCCCCGCATCCTGTGAAAAATAAAAGACCGCTTTCTGATTTTGAAAACCGAGAAAGCCTGTGAAATCCTTTTGAATTACAAAAGAATGCGGAAAAAGTTCCAGCCGGTCTCCGACAATTTCCTGCTGCCCCACCGGGACCTCTTGCCAATGAGCTCCTCCATCATAGGTAATGGATAAAATTCCCTGTGCAATACGATAGGTATCAGGCGTTGAAAGATCCGGCTTGCGTTCCGGCTCCTCCGCCGGCATCGGGCCCTCCTGCTGTAGCTGATAGGCAGCCGGACGCATCACCTCCTCAATCACATATCCCTTTTGCTCGGGAATGACACGCATCACCCACTCTGCATACAATGCTTTCTCATTTTCATCGCGAAGAAGTTCCTCGATGGAAAAAGATAGCTTTTCATGACTGAAAAAACGCGGCACAATGCGAACGTTCAGCTGAAATACGTTCTTCTCCAGCATGTTGAATGAAAGGATCTCCGAGGTTTGAATCCAATAGCCGGGATGGATCCAGAGGCTCTGATGTTTCTTTGACCAGGCGGAAAACCAATTTTTGACCTCCTCTTGGGTAATTTGCTTTTCCGAAAGCTCGGACAGGGAAATCTCTGTGCTCGTTTTATCCCCTGTGCCCTTGCTGCCAACTTGCTCCTCCTGAGCATCCTGATACGGAATGATCTGCTCGTGTAAAGGCGCCTCCCGATATTGCATCCAGATCACAAAAAGAGCAAGAAACAGCAGAATGACGACGATTCCCGCCGCTAAAAAAAGCCTCCTTCGTTTCATCCTCTTCTCCTTTCCTGCAAGTCTTTTATAGAAGACCCGCTCCTTTTTTTGCCAGCCGATCCGCTTCCTCATTGTATCGATCTCCTGTATGCGCCGCAATCTTTACAAAATGAAGCGTTATAGTCTTTTGCATCTCTTGTGCAAAATCCCGATATTGACGGGTCAAGGGAAGGTTCGCTTTCCATTCCCGCAGGGCCCAATGTCGAACACCCGCATAATCATAACAAATGGTGAGATCTGTCAGATTCTTGCTTTTTGCAATGCGCATAGCCTCCATTGCTCCGGCAATTTCTCCTGCGACATTTCGGTGGCCGGATGCATCGCCTTGAGCCGTGCCGAAAAACACTTCCTTTCCTTCCTTCGTGAAACACACAATGCCGTAGCCGAAAACGCGTGTCTTACTGTTGAAGCTTCCGTCCACATAGGCGATCATCGCATTGGGAGCAAGCTCCGGCAGTGATTCTTTCTCTTTTCCCTCTGTGTTTTCGCTCTGATCCGGTTCCGGAAAATGCGGAGCTTCGCTGACTTCTGCCTGAAGAAAGGCCTGCGCCGCCTCCTCCGAATCCAATTTCTTGTAAACGGCTCCCGGAAATTTATGCACCTGCTTGAGACAATCCGCCCAGGTGCGATAAACTCCCGGCCTTCGCCCGATCCGCACTGCATAAAAGCCCGGCTTAGTTTTCTTCATCATCGATCTTTACATCTTTCCATGTCCAATAGGTAACGGATCCCGGCCCTACCGTAAAATCTCCAAAGCCGTCGTCTCCGATGACAATCTCTTCGTTTTTCCCGCTCCAGTCCTTATAAACTCTGCCTGCTTCCTGTTCTCCTACAAAAAGCCGCTCGTGATCCATATCCCCGGTGGAGATCAAAACTGCCAGAGGATGCGGGTGCTCTTCGGTTCCGCGCCGCACCCAACCGATTTTTGTAGGGCTTACAAAATATTCATCCTGCTCTCCATAGGCAAAATGCTTTCGAAGGAGAGTGAGCAATGAAATCTGTTTGCGAATCCCTTCATATCCGATGCGCTCAATACCGTCATAATCTGCCGCGAAAAGGCATGGATATCCATCCTTGCGAAGCAGAATCAATGCGTAGGCGATTTCCTTAAACCATGGCTCTACCCAGCTTTCCAGAGATTGTCCCGGCTGAGAATCATGATTGTCCACGAAGGTTACGGCTTTTGTCGGATGCGTCTGCACCAATGTCCCGTCAAAAATCGTACGCAGATCAAAGCTTTCATCCTTAGATGCCTGCTCTAAATTGAAGTGAAGAGGTACATCAAAAAGAGATACGTTATAATCCGTTTCATCCAGATAATGATTCATAATAGACTCGTTATCCTTCCAATATTCCCCTACAAAGTAAAATTCCGGTTTTTTCTCCAGAATCTCATTCGAAAGCATATCAATGAAATGCTGATCGATATGCTTGAGCGCATCATAGCGGAATCCGTCATATTTCATTTCGTCAATCATAAAATGTGCGACCCGCTTGAGCTCCTCTACAACCTCGGGATGGGCATGATCAATGTCCGCATTCATTAAATAATCGAAATTTCCCTTTTCAGAATCAGTGCCTGCAGACCAGTATTTGTTCTCTCCAAGAATGCGATAAATCGCGCTCGTCCCTGTTTTCTGGTCAAAATCGATTCCGGTGAAATGATAGTAATGCCACTGAAAGTCGGAGTATTTTCCGCCTCGTCCGGGGAAGGTGAATTTCGTCCATCCCTCAATTTCCTGCGGATCCCCCACATCCTTTGTGCGGTCATTCTGATCGACCATCACCGCACGAAAGGTTTCGGTAGCATCCGCGCCGCCCTTGTGGTTAAAAACCATGTCGGCATACACATGGATCCCCGCCTCATGCAATGCATGAATGCACGCTTCCAGTTCTTTTTTAGTGCCGTACTTGGTACGTACGGTTCCTTTTTGGTCAAATTCTCCGAGATCCCAATAATCATAACTTCCATATCCTACATCCTGATCGGAGACTCCCTTGGCTGCGGGCGGCATCCAGACCGCCGTGACTCCCAGCCGGCTGAGATTCGGGGCAATTTTTGCCAATTGATTATAGAACTGTCCGTCTGCAGGACTTTCCCATTGAAAGACCTGCATCATTACACCATTTTCCACAGATGCTCCTCCTTTTGTCGTTTCTCTTCTTAATTACTTATTTTCCCATAAAAATCAACTTTGCGCATACTTGAAAAAAATCATTTGACGGAAGCGTCATTTTCATGTATTCTCTATCAGAAAAGTTCGTCCCTTTGAAAATATTTAAAGGAGTCGTTATGACCATACGCATTATTCGAAACGGTTCCGTTTATGTAAACGGCGCCTTTCAGAAAAAAAATCTCGTTATTGCAGACGGACGCATTGTTTCTATTTCCGATTCGGACAACGGAGCTTCCATTTCCTTTCCATCGTCCCCTTTATTCGAAAAAACAAAGAACATCGCTCAATCGGTTGCTTCGGAGGAAATCCTCGATGCGACCGATTGTTTTATATTTCCCGGCTTTGTGGATATGCATGTGCATTTCCGTGAGCCGGGTTTTTCGTATAAAGAGACGATTGCGACGGGAACCCGAGCCGCTGCGCGCGGCGGATACACCGTTTGCTGTACCATGCCCAATCTCAACCCCGTGCCGGATTCGCTTGCCAATCTCCGGGTGCAGCTTGAGATCATCGAAAAAACCGCCTGCATACATGTACTGCCCTATGGCGCTATTACGCAGGGAGAAAAGGGAGCTGTGCTTTCGGATATGGAGGCTCTTGCCCCGTATGTCGTCGGCTTTACCGATGACGGCGCGGGCGTCGCCAACACCGAAATCATGCGTCAGGCAATGCAGCGGGCAAGGCAGCTGAAAAAGCCTGTTGCGGCACATGCGGAGGATCTGACACTGACCCGCGGCGGCGTGATTCATGACGGAGACTATGCCAAGCGACACGGACTGCCCGGAAATCCCTCGGAAAGCGAATGGAGGCAGGTGGAGCGGGATATTCAATTAGCGCATGAAACGGGTGTACAGTACCATGTTTGCCATGTTTCCACCAAAGAAAGCGCACGCCTTGTTGCCGATGCACAAAAAGAAGGACTGCCCGTCACCTGCGAAACCGCCCCTCATTATCTGACACTTACCGATGCCGATCTCCGGGATGAGGGCAGGTTCAAGATGAATCCGCCCATTCGCTCTGCGGACGATCGGACGGCTCTTCAAAAGGGCATTATCGACGGCTCCATCGCTTGTATCGCAACAGATCATGCACCCCACTCGAAGGAAGAAAAATCGAAGGGTCTCTTGAAAAGTCTCAATGGCATTGTAGGACTGGAAACAGCCTTTCCCATCCTCTATACACGGTTGGTGCGCACGGGACTTCTGCCGTTATCCGTATTGATTGAGAGAATGAGCACAGCGCCCCACAGGATTTTTTCCCTAAGCCATGTGCATGAGGTCGGCCACACCTTCGGAATCGGAGAGAAAATTGCGGAAGGGAAGCCATGCGATCTCACCATTTTCGATCTCAATCATCCGTACCGCATTGATTCTGCAGATTTTCTCTCCAAAGGAAAGGCCTCTCCCTATCTCGGCGAGAAGGTCTATGGAAAATGCCTGCTCACCCTCGTAGGCGGCGAGGCCGCCTACGAGGATCCTCAATTTCGATTATCGAAATCTTTGCGGAAATAAGGGGGCTCTATGAAACAAGTAAGCTGCAAAATCATCTCGAATATGCAAATTGCACCCTTGATCTACCGTCTTGAGCTGAAGGGAGATACCTCCGCTCTGCAAAATCCGGGCCAGTTCGTCAATATCGCGATCCCCGGATTTTCCTTGCGCCGTCCCATTTCGGTATGCGATTGGAAAGATGGACAAATCACGCTCATCTACAAGGTTGTCGGCAACGGCACGAGGGCACTTGCCCGGTACCGGGAGGGAAATCTCGATCTGCTCTGCGGACTCGGAAACGGATTTTCTCTTTCACGCGCAAAGGGCCATATACCGCTTCTGATCGGCGGCGGTGTCGGCATTCCGCCTCTATATGCTTTGGCGAAAAAGTTCAAAGAGCAGAAAGCAAGACCCGTGATTTTTCTCGGTTTCAATACGGCTTCCGAAATTTTTTATCAAAAAGAATTTCAGGAGCTTTCCGACGTCGTCCTCATTTCCACCATGGATGGAAGCTGCGGCATTGCAGGCACCGTGGTGGATGCCCTGCAAATTTGGGCCGGTGAAAATCGGGATGCCTCGCCCTATCTCTATAGCTGCGGTCCCATACCCATGATGCGTGCTCTGTGGACACAAGCCGATCGCTTTGGCTGGGAGGGCGAATTCAGTTTAGAGGAACGCATGGGCTGCGGTTTCGGCGCCTGCATGGGATGCTCCATGCTCACGGCATCCGGTGCAAAGCGCATCTGCCGAGAAGGCCCGGTATTTGTGAAAGGAGATTTGCTGTGGAGTCCGGAAAAATAAAAAAATCTCTTACAGTCTGTCTTTCCGGATGGGAAATTGAAAATCCCATCATCCCCGCAAGCGGCACCTTCGGCTACGGTCTGGAATTTGCGGATCTCTATGATATTAACTGTCTCGGCACATTTTCCTGCAAGGGCACTACCTTGCACGAGCGCTTTGGAAACCCTGCGCCTCGCATTGCGGAAACCGCTTCCGGCATGCTCAATGCCGTCGGTCTGCAAAATCCCGGCGTAGATCACGTCATAGAGCATGAGCTCCCGGCGCTGGCAAAAATATTTCGCAAAAAAATCATTGCCAACGTCAGCGGATTTTCCATTGATGAATATGCGCAAACCGCCAGGAAAATGGACGCCGAAGAAATCGTAGCTCTCCTTGAGATCAACGTGAGCTGTCCGAATGTAGATCACGGGGGAATGTCCTTCGGTGTAGATCCCGCGCTCCTCACAGATGTCGTAAGAGCCGTCAAGGCTGTAACAAAAAAGCCTGTCTACATCAAGCTCTCTCCCAATGTCACCGATATCCGCACGCTTGCTCTTGCCGCTGAACAAGCGGGCTGTGACGGGCTGAGCCTGATCAATACCTTTCTGGGAATGAGGCTGGATCTTTCCGAGAGGAAGCCCGTGCTGGCCAATCGAACCGGAGGGCTTTCCGGTCCTGCCATCTTCCCTCTCGCTCTTCGTATGGTATATGACGTGTATGAAGCCGTTCATGTACCCATCATCGGCATGGGCGGTGTTTCCTCTGCCGAGGATGTTTTGGAGATGATGATGGCCGGTGCTGCCGCCGTACAAATCGGTGCCGCTAACCTCAAGGATCCCTATGCATGTCCGAAAATCCTGGCGGATTTGCCCCGTGTTATGCAAAAATACGGCATTTCTGATTTGAAGGAAATCATCGGTGCCGCTCACAAGCCGGCCCCCGATCAAGGATAGCGGCCGGCATATAGGAAAACAAGTCCCGGCATAAGAACAGTTCACAGAAAGGAAAGAAGATGGGAAAAGATGTCATGATCGCTTTGGATTTTCCAAATGCCAAAAAAGCTCTGGGATTTTTGGAAAAGCTGGCTCCCGAAAAGCCATATGTAAAGGTCGGCATGGAGCTTTTTTACGCGGAGGGGCCGGACCTTGTTCGCGTGTTAAAGGAAAAGGGATATCCGATCTTCCTCGATCTGAAGCTCCATGATATTCCTCATACCGTTGAACAAGCCATGCGCCGATTGGCGGAGCTTCACATCGATATGACCAATATCCATGCATCAGGCGGTATCGGGATGATGCAGGCGGCACGCCGCGGATTCGGCGACGATGCTCTCCTGATCGGTGTCACCCAGCTGACCTCAACCTCACAGGAGGTCATGAACGAGGAAATCGGAATTCCGGGAAATGTGGAAGCTGTCGTCAAGGCCTATGCACAAAATTGTCTCAGAGCGGGGCTCAACGGCGTGGTGTGCTCGCCCTTGGAAGCACCCGCCGTACATGAGGCCTGCGGACCCAATTTTCTTACGATCACGCCGGGTGTGCGCTTTGCGGAGAATTCGGTCGATGATCAAAAACGTGTCACAACACCCGCTCGCGCAAGGGAGCTTGGCAGTGACTACATCGTAGTCGGCCGTGCCATTACCGGTGCCGAAGATCCCGCAGAAGCCTATAAGCGCTGTATAAAAGAATTCGTCGGCTGATGTTTTCTTTGCTCTCGGCTCACAAATCCATCACATCTGAAGGAGGTTTCATGAAAAAAGAAATTGCAGCACAATTATTGAAAATTCAGGCTGTTTTTCTAAGCCCTGAAAAGCCCTTTACCTGGGCAAGCGGAATTCACAGTCCGATCTATACGGACAATCGCTTGATTTTATCCTACCCTGAGGTTCGAAATGCGGTGGAAAAAGGATTGGCAAGCCTCGTAAAAGAACACTTTCCCGATGCCGAGGCGCTCTTCGGAACAAGCACGGCCGGAATTGCTCATGCCGCCATCGCCGCCACGATTTTGGATCTTCCCATGGGATATGTCCGCGGTTCTGCCAAGGACCACGGAAGGCAAAACCGGATCGAGGGAAAGCTTCTTCCCGGTCAACGCGTTGTTGTGATCGAGGACCTGATCTCCACGGGAGGCAGTGTTCTGGACGTCGTCGAAGGATTGCGTGAAGCAGGTGCGAAGGTATTGGGCATTGTCTCGATTTTTACGTATGGAATGCAAAAAAGTCTCAGCCGTCTGGCCGCTGCCGAAATTACCAATATCAGTCTCACTGATTTTGATACGGTAATTGAGGTCGCTGCCGAGCGAAAATATATAGCTCCCGAGGATATCGTGCGTCTGCGCGCTTTCCGGGACAACCCGTCGGATGAGAGCTGGATTCACAGAACAGAAGAGGAGGATGCATGAAAGATTTAATTGATATCAAGGATCTCAGCACGGAGGAAATCAACGGGCTCATTGATGTAGCCATGGACATCATTGAGCATCCGGAAGCGTATCATGAAAAATGCCGCTATAAAAAAATCGGAACCTTATTCTATGAGCCATCCACGCGAACCCGCCTCAGCTTTGAATCAGCCATGCTTGACCTGGGCGGATCCGTGATCGGATTTTCAGAGGCTACCTCAAGCTCTGCCGCAAAAGGAGAAAGCGTAGCGGATACCGCAAGAACCGTGGAATGCTTTGCCGATATCATCGCGATGCGTCATCCAAAGGAAGGCGCCCCCTATGTTGCCGGCAAAGCCGTCAACATTCCTGTCATCAATGCAGGAGACGGCGGACACAATCACCCGACGCAAACGCTGACCGACCTTCTCACGATTTATCGTGAAATGGGACATCTTGACAATCTCGTCATCGGGTGCTGCGGAGATCTGAAATTCGGACGTACCGTGCATTCCCTCATCACCGCCATGAGCCGCTACTCCAATGTCCGGTTTGTGCTGATCTCTCCCGAGGAGCTGCGCATTCCCGAACACGTTCGCACCGAGGTATTGGACAAGCAGGGAATTCCTTATGAAGAGGTTCGCGATCTCGAATCGGTCATTCCCACATTGGATATCCTCTACATGACACGTGTGCAGCGCGAACGATTCTTCAATGAAGCGGACTACATTCGCCTCAAGGACACCTACATTCTGAGCCCTCAAAAGCTTGCAAAAGCAAAACCCGATATGCGTGTACTCCACCCTCTGCCGCGTGTCAATGAAATTTCCGTAGCAGTGGATCAGGATCCCCGTGCCGCCTATTTCCGTCAGGTGGCAAACGGAAAATTCATTCGTATGGCGCTCATCATGAAATTATTGGAGGTGAAATAATGATTTTAGGAGATTTGCAGGACGGTATCGTCATTGACCATATTCCCGTAGGAGAGGGCATGCACCTCTACCACCATCTGGGACTCGACAAGCTGGATGCACAAGTGGCACTCATTGAGCGCGCTTCCAGTGAAAAAATCGGGCGCAAGGACATTCTGAAAATTGCAAAGCCCATGGATCTGGACTTTGATCTGCTCGGCTACTTTGATCCCCACATCACCGTGTCCATCGTTCGGGAAGGAAAGATCGTGGAAAAAAAGCATCCTCGCCTTCCGGAAACGCTCACCGATATTCTGCATTGCCATAATCCTCGCTGCATTACCTCGATTGAGCAGGAGTTGCCTCATGTTTTCCGGTTGACGGATCCTGAAAAAAAGATCTATCGCTGCATCTATTGCGAGACCATAGGAAAGCCGGAGGAATGAATACAGAAAGAAAATGCAAGCGCCGTTTCCGAGAGGGACGGCGCTTTTTTCTTCGGCTTCGAAGGCTGATCAGGATCGAAATGTTAAGTGAATATAAGCGTGAATCCAGGTGTCCATCGACTTGTCAATCTTCTGCAGATTCACATTGCGCTCCATGTGCCTCTTGAATGCTGCCCTCCACTCCGCATCCTCCGCCGCCTAAATTGTCTTTCCTCTCATATTTTGGGTACATCAACCCAGTACCTCGCTCATATCCATTCTTCGATACCGAATGGCAATCACCGGAGCCGTTGCCGATAAGATCACGAAAAGGAAACCCCATGTCATAATCGGACGACTCCGAATCACCAAAAGACAGTAGCTCACAATCAGCATAAAAATAACGGCAAGCTCCCAGTAAAATCCATAAATCACGCGATGCGCGGGATAGCCGAGAGAGCGATAGACTGCCCATTTTTTCTTTGAGGAAGCAATGTAGAAATAACATAACGAGGATAGGGTAATCAAAAAGACACAAAGGACGGGAAACATCTCTGCAAGTGTATATCCTGTATAATCTCTCAGATTTTGTTTTCCCTGCCTTACGCGCTCAGCACCATCCCTCCATCCGATGCTTTCCCGCACACCATATCGATCGAATTCTCGTTCGACGCGCGCTGTGTTTTCTTGAGAGACGAAAAGTCCGAAGCTGATGCTTTCCTCAAGAAAATGATCCTCATCTTTTTGAAGAACGAAGATGGGCTGCGTCGATGAGCTTTCCGGCTCATCGATGGCGAGATCCGCATATTTTACTCGATCATACGGCACAATTTGTATTGCAGTACCGCTAAGATGAAAATTGAAAGCTTCCCACTTTGTCTGAGATTGCAGATCCCGCGGCATAAATATATAGACCGTTCCGGACGGTAATGCCGAGAGAGGAATCTTGGTATCTTTTTGAAAAAATTCGCAAAGAGAAAAATATGCTTCGTTGATTTCATATCCTCTGTGATATACAGGTTCTACACCTGAATTTTCATAGGCTTCTCTTCCCTTTTCGTCCACATATTCATTTTCCCGAAATTTCAAGATCAACCCTTCCTGATTGAGCTCATCATAGATTTTTTGATGCAAAGCATATGCACTGTCATTTCTTGCGGATTCGTGCTGTGTTCCCATTTCAAAGCTTCTGTTCTCGGTCAATTGCAGCTCGATTTCCCGATATTTTGCGGCGATTTCTCCATGTGTTTGAAAATATCGGGCAGCATGGAACAACTCCGGAAAATTGTGCAGGGGTGTCTCCAGTTTCGGCAAAAGGGCACACCCCACAAAAACCACCAAAACAAAAATACATACCGTGATTTTTTCGTTGAAATTTTTATTCTTCAACAAATCGGAGATTTTTTGACGATTGAGAAAAATGGCACCTGCGAAGCCGCATAAAATCAATACCAGAAGCAAAAGTCCCAAATACAAATATCCATAAAGAAGAAGCTCGACCATTCGGGGATTCCAGGCTCTGAAAATCAGCCACGTCCCGATACACGGGACAAGAAGGAAGGATGCCGCACCCAAAAAAAATTCTGTTTTAAAAAGATAAGACAAGATCGAAAATGTACCATATCCTTGAAGCTTGAATACCATTACACTCTTTGCTCCGGATGAAATCCGGAAGAAAATATAAAGCTGACAGAGAATGAAAATAATGATGGCATAAAAGGAAAAAAGAGACGGAATCTCCTCATCTTTATAAAATTGATGCGTTCCCAAATCCATATATTCAGCCGAATAGGAAGAATAGGTATCCAGTACCCTTGCATCGATATTTTTTTGCGAAGGTGTATAAAAATACTCCATTTCCGCTAAAATAAAGTCCTTATCCAATATTAATCGCATAGGAGCATACAGAAACGAGGTCTTTTTATAGTAGGAAAAAACAGGAAGGGCATTGGGTGCATTTGTTTTTTCTGTTGTAAAGTAAAAAGAAGAGTCTGAAAAATTATCCGGGATTTTCACCTCCTTTGGTAAGAAGGATCGAATATAGGAATTATCACCCGAAACATAATACGCGATAGAGGAAGGGCTTCCGTCGTCTCTTCTCCGGATAAGGGTAATCTGAATATATATACCTTCCTGCCTGGAAAGCTGAATCGCTTTTTGAACAATATCCGCTTTCTGTTTTTCATCGAATGACTGATTAAAAACAATTCCTCCACTTTCATATCGATCGATCCCGCCGAAAAGATTGTGAAGATTCGATGCATCCTGCTCTACAAAATTTTGATAAATAAGAAAAAAGAGGAGGGCAAACACTCCTACAAATAAGCTCTGTAAGATTCGTTTCATCTCTCCTCCTCTTTATCGTGTCACCCCTCTTTTATTTTTTTCCGCCATATACGCCATATTTTCTTCGTTAATCGGGAAAATATCGACGGTTTCTCCGTTCTTGTTTTCCTGCCGAAGCTCTGAAAATTGATTTTGCTTAAAATCATAACGATACACGACCTTGATCGGTTCCTCGATCTCAATATCATTGAGCTTTGCATGTGCGGGAAAATCATAGACCACATCGATAACATCCTCTTCTACATGATAAACGAACCGATATTTATTCTGATCAGGAAGGAGGGAGACACGATCCGCCCCATAAATAAAATCATTGTAGCCTTCACAAATCCATACTTTTGGATCCTGGTGATCTATTGTCGCAGAACGATCTGCAGGCCATGCCTCCCCGCTTCCCTGCTCAAGCGCAGACATCTCGATGGAATTTTCCACGCTCGATGCAGCCCCTGAGCTTTGCGTGCTTTCTTTTTTTGTCCCGCTGCAGGATGCCAGCAAAAAAATGAGCAAGAAAAATGGAAATACCCGTAAAAAACGATTATTATGCATTCATTTTATCCCCCATCACATTTATGAATCTCATACGAACCTCTATTGTGTTGCGAAAGAATCTTTGCTTCCTATTTCCGTTTTTTATCTCCGTAACATAATTCAAAGACTTGATGGTCATGTAGACATCTTTGGTCTGCGCGGTCCTGACCACCGAATATCGAGTCCAGTGATTTTCTTTCTCTAATCCGGTCCAAAATTGCATGCGTCCATCCGCCCGAATACGTAGGATATGGAGATCTCTCATAGAATGGATCTGCAGATGCATGATCTCTAAATATGCCTGTCACTAACAAAACCATCACAAACAATATAGGCAGCATTTCAGCGAATCTTTTTCTTTGTGAGCTCGGCTGCCTCCTTTCTCATCTTGCAATGCAATTCACATTTTCAGTATAGAAAGCATTTCCGGAATGTGCAAATGTTTTCTATGAAGAAATGTTATTTAGTTTACAAAAGATATCGCATCTTGATTTCTGATCGCATCTATAGCTTGACAACTTTCTGAAATCGATACAACAGATTCTCGTCATGTGTAACGACAACAATCGTTTTCCCAGAACGATTCATGTCGAATAGAATGTCCATGACTTTTTTCCCGTTTTCAGCATCCAGATTTCCTGTCGGCTCATCTGCAAAAATTACCGAACAGGGTTTCACCAAAAGTCTGGCAAGTGCAACCCTTTGCTGCTCTCCACCGGAAAGCGTGTAGATCTTCTGTTTTTCCATGCCGCTGAGTCCCACCGTTTCCAAAGCATTTCGAATCGCTTCTTTTTTATCACGAATTTCTGTATTGTACTTGAGACCGATTCGAATATTTTTCTCGACTGTGTCTTGATCGATAAGAGCATAGTTTTGAAACAGATATCCAATCTCTTTCCGCATTTTCAAAGCGGCTTGTCTGCTGCCGGCAGTATACTCTTTCCCATCCCAGCAAATCTTCCCGGAAGAAGGCTGCTCAATCAAGCTCATGATATTCAACAAGGTGGACTTTCCGCTTCCGGATTTACCGATGATTGCAACGGACTCACCGTCTTCAATTGTCAAATGGAGATTTTGAAAAAGAATCTTTTTCCCGTATCTTTTCCCGAGATTCCGGAGTTGGAGCATATCGGGCACCCTTTCTTTCAGTTTGCTGAGAAAACCTTTTTTGTTCTGCATTGCGGGACTGCTTTGATTTCAATATAAAGTGTAAAAAATATTTTGTCAAATAGTTTTCCAAGTTTAACATTTATAAAAAAAACAAAAAAAAAACGAGGCCTCAGCCTCAAAAATAAGCACACCCGGCTCTGTGGAACCCTGCGAACTCGGAACCAAGGCAGCCAGCTCGACCGCAGCGCTCCTGCAACACAGGAACTTTCACACTTAATGCTGCTATCTTCCGATCCTGACATGGTTCATGGATCATCCCTTGCGCAGGACTACGGTGTCAACACCGCTTACCAAGACCGGCGATCCACACGGAACCCCTCGGCCGGGAATTCTACCCTGCTATAGCGGATTGCAGGTCACAGGGCACCGCTAACTCCCCGTATAGTGCAACGGAGAGCGGGGGATTCGAACCCCCGATACGCTTACACGTATACATGATTTCCAATCATGCTCCTTCGACCGCTCGGACAGCTCTCCACAGTTACCAGAACATTATAAGTGTTTCGAACGAAGTTGTCAAAAAGGATTTTCCGTTGCTCACAAGGTGTATCGAATTTCCATCATCTCGTAGCAAGGCCGAGTGATAGCAAACGTACAGCACGAAACATGATCGCAGGATATCGAAAGGAAAGCATGACTTCGACATGGCAATCGGGTCAAATGTCGCCTCGTTCTCTTTCCGGACATGGAAAAGAAAAAAGTTGTAGATTGATCTTGTTCTGCAAATATGCAGGGTTCCATCTTCGTCATTTTTATGAGTTGCTCATACGGCATGAAACGCTTTCTCAGTTCAGTTTGAGCACATTACGTAACATTTTCAGGAATATGATGTCTTCCTCTTAAGGCATACCTCAAAACGAGGCAAATAAACCATCTCAGGGAGTGAAAAGTTCATTTGCGTTTGACACGTTTTTACGTACAAGATACGAGTAAGAAAATCATCGTCCATACGCCGGATAAATCAAACGGACATCGAAGGCGGAAAATACGGATTGTATGAAACTTTATCGGAGAATTGGAACTTTTCGAGGATAAGCAGATCAATGAGCGTCAAATCAAAAACAGGACAGCATAACAGAGCGCTATGCTGTCCTGCAATTTAACAATTACTTCCTTATTGTTGTTCTTTTTTTGAATGAGTGTCTCTTTTTCATGTCTTGCCGACCCTATCCGGCAAGCAGCTGGTAACCAATGAGGCAGGCCGCTATGCCGGAAGCCAGCACCATCACAATTCCATACCGGATGACCATTTTCGAATCTGAATGCGGATCTGCATGCAGCATTGCAATTGGCGCAAAGGAAGATGGAAGGACAAATGCAAGGCAGCCACCCATGGTTGTCGTAATTGCCAGTGCCGCAGGGTTCAGGGTGTTGGAAGCGAGGGATACGCTCATCGCCACCCCTGTCATGATGGTAATCGTGGACACATTGGATGAGAAATTCGTCAGCACACAGGAACCGAGGGCAAATAAGAAGACTACAACCAATGTCGGTGCCTTTTCGATGATCGGGGTCAAATTCGCCACGACATATTCATTCAGCCCTACACCCTCTGCAGAAACTGCGGAGCCCAACAAAACACCGATGGAAATGAAGAAGATGGTTGCCCAAGGGATCTTCGAATTCATCTGCTCCTTTAAATTGATGAGCGGTTTATCATTAATACGAATGACCGCGAGCAAAATGACGGCCAGAAAAGCCCAAAAAGTAATGCTGAATTTTTTCATAAAGACCAAGAGAGGGTTATCCCCAGCCAAGATAGTTTGTAGCAATCCGGGTGCAATCCACAGGACGACCGTTGCGAAGAAGATGCCGGCAATTGCCTTTTCCCGAAGCTGCATCGGCTTGACTTCTTGAGTGAATTTCGAAATGTCGAGATCCTTCACCTTAGAGACATCCGGTTTGATGACGAAGCGAACGATAAGGCAAAGAAAGGCAAATAAGGCCAAGGTGGTAGGGACGGCATAAATCATATAGTCAAACAGGTTGATGCTATATCCTGCCGCCTGCTCAAAAATTCCCAGACCCAAGATTACCAGGGAGTGAGAAATCGGAGTCGCAGCACCGCCTAAGTTGACCGCAAACACAGCCCCCATTATCAGGACATTGGCATACCGACTCTTAGAATCATAGCCGATCTTTTCAAGAATTTCACCGGTAAAAGCCAAGAAAAAGGCTGTGGCGGGGACTTGATCCATAAAGGCTCCCACCAGGAAACAAATGCCAAAATAGATGAAGGTAAAGAACCAGGGGCTCTTTTTTGCCGCCTTCATGGATAGGATTTTAATGGTCAACCGGGTCGTAAATCCCGATTCATTGAGAGCATTGGTCATGATCATGCTGGCAACCACAAAAGAGAAGATCCAGTTTCCCACCGACCCTTTTAATATATCGTTTAAACTCATAACCCCGGTCAATGACAGCATAAGAAAGCTGAAGAAAACAGGCCAAATCGTATCGACGAGAGATAAAAGCAAAACCGTCCCGATGAAGATTCCAATGACCTGCATCCCCATAGGAGTGATCGGCGCCGGGGCCGGCAATATCCAGAATATACCCATGATCGCCAAGCAGAGGGCGGTCTTGAGTATTACATTTTTATTCCATTGAAATTTTTCTGTTGTCGTATTCATGGCGGTCACCTATTATGAACTTATTTTTGAAAACAGCCGTTTTCAAGAAGCAGGGCAATCCCTTGACCTCCACCAATGCAGGCGCTGACCAGCGCATACCGGAGCGAAGGATTCTCTTCAAATTCGTATAGGGCGGTTGTAATAATCCGAGCTCCCGTCATCCCCAACGGGTGCCCTAAAGCAACCGCACCTCCGTGGAGGTTAAAATGCTTCTTGTAGTATTCACTTCCCAGGTAGATATCGAGCTCCTTTAAGCAGCCCAAGGTCTGTCCGGAAAAGGCCTCATTGATTTCGAGCATTCCGATATCCTTTTTTAAATCCAGACCCTGCCTTGCAAGAAGCTGGTTGATAGCAGGCACCGGTCCCATCCCCATATAAGCGGGATCAACCCCTGCAATTTCATAATCTACTAACCGGGCCATAATATGCAACTGATGTTCTTTGGCATAGGAGGCCGTGGTCATAATTTCAAAAGCAGCTCCATCATTCAGACCTGAGGCATTCCCCGCCGTCACGGTCCCATCCTTCTCGAATACCGGTTTGAGCTTGGCTAACTTCTCCAAACTGGTATCCGGTCTTGGGTGCCCATCCTTCTCAACAAGGGTGACTCCCTTCCTGGATTTGACTTCCACCGGCACGATCTCTTTGGCAAAGCGCCCTGATTCCATCGCCGCTTTCGCCTTCATTTGGCTTTCATAAGCAAAGAGATCCTGATCCTCCCTGGAAATGTGGTATTTGCGCACAATGTTCTCTGCGGTATTCCCCATATGGTTGATACCGGAATTCGCCCCGGATGCCGTCCGGTGTCCTTCATCGTTGGCATCGATCACCCTCTTGTCCCCCATACGGAAGCCCTGATATCGAACTTCTTCCGGCAGCATATAAGGTGCCCTGGAAAGAGATTCCGCTCCCCCGGCAGCGATGACCTTTTTGTTCCCACGCAATAGCTCCAGAGCAGCAGAAACCGCTGATTGCATGCCTGATCCGCAAATCCGGTTTACGGTCATTCCCGTGGATTCATGTTTGAGGCCCGCATCGATAGCAATAATATTCCCCAAATTGTTGGTCGTCTGAGAACCTGTGACATGCCCGACGACCACCTCATCAATGTCTTCTTTTTGAATGCCCGCCCTGCGAATGGCTTCATGGAGGGCGATAACCCCCAGCTCCTGAACCTTGACTGTTTTCAAGTCCCCCAGGTAAGCTCCGACAGGAGTCCGCGCTGCACCGACAAAAACAATTTCATCTTGCAAAAAATGAAGCATCTTTTCCTCCTTATATTCCCAACATCTCTTCTAAATGATCTGAGACTCTCACATCCGCCTCAATTTCCGCGAGCGTTTGCTCCAAAGAAAAATCCGGATTATAAGCTGTCATCAGCAGGTACCCGTCCTTGACCTCCAAAACCGCTTTTTCCGTTACGATCATGCCGGCTGCCTTTTCTGCCGTCAGCGGCAAGGTACACTTCTTCAAGATCTTGGCCTTCCCGTGGTTGGTATGGTAGCTTGCGATAATGACCGTCTCCGCTCCGACGCAGAGATCCATGGCGCCGCCCATGCCGACAACCAGCTTCCCCGGAATGGTATAATTGGCGATGTTGCCCTCTTGGTCGACCTCCATCGTGCCCAGTACACAGGCCGCCAGGTGTCCCCCGCGGATAATGCCGAAAGACAGGGAAGAATCGAAGAATGAGGCCCCTTTCTTGTACTTGGTCGGGTAGCCTGAAGAGCTGATGACCCCGGGTATGTATGCCGGATCTTCGTAGTCGATATCGCCCACCGCTCCGATCATGCCGTTTTCCGAGTGGATATTGATATTTTGTTCCTCCGTAATGTATTTGGACACCAGAGTCGGAAGTCCAACTCCCAGATTCACATACGTGTTCGAAGGCAGACGGCTCGCAATGTTTTTTGCAATAATAATCTTCATATCACCTTTGCTTAATTCCCTCATTGCACACTTCCTTTCACAACAAAGTCGGTAAAGATACCGGGCATGCTGACGTCATTCGGATCAATCTCACCATCTTCGACAATCTCATCTGCCTGCACAATCGTTAGATCTGCAGCGGTCATCATCATTGCCGAATGCGAGGTGGCGGAACCGAAGAAAACGACGTTTCCCATATGATCCGCCTTCATGGCACGGACAATGCAGACATCTGCCCGCAAAGGCTTCTCTAAAAGGTAGTCTTTCCCATCCACCGTGATCAGCTCTTTTCCTTCGGCGATTTCTGTCCCCAGCCCGGTCGGTGTTAAGACTCCACCGAGGCCGAACCCACCCGCTCGAATTCGTTCAACAAGAGTCCCCTGCGGCACAAACTCCACCTCAATCTCTCCCTTATTGAACTGGTCGACCGTGTAGCGGTTCATCCCGATGTGTGATACAATCGCTTTCTTCACGCAATGGTTCGGCGTCAAGATCCCCACATGTTCTCCGGGGATATTAAGATCCCCCGTGTCGTTGCAAATCAGGGTCAAATCCTTCACCCCCGCCTTTACCATCTCTTGAATGATTTCGTTCGGAGCCGCTGATCCTGCAAAGCCTCCTATCATTAAACGGCAACCGCTCGGAATTTTTGCAACGGCTTCTTGCATGCTGATTACCTTCGTCTCTTTCATAGACTCCTCCATTTCTTTTGATCTTTCGAGAGCATGAGTAAAACCTTTTTATGCTATAATCAGAATACGAGATACGACTAAGAGATACCACGATCAATAAGCTATCGTTTTCATAACTTTCAGTTATAGCATATTTAAGGAGGTTTCCCTTGATCAGTCACCTGCAGCTTCAATACATTGTGGAGACCGTCGAAAGCGAATATAACTTAACAAAGGCCTCTGAAAAGCTCTTTATCAGCCAACCGGCTCTCAGCAAATCCATCCTCCATCTGGAAAGCCAGCTGGGGAGAAAGCTTTTTTTGCGAAAAAAAGGGCGCCTTGTAGGCTTGACAAACTTAGGCACCATTGTTTATAGATATGGAAAACGTATCCTCGTCATGCATAAGGAAATGGAAGAAAAAATAGAAATTGCCCAAACCGAATCCAAAAACCTGGTTCGTCTGGGCATTCTATACGTGTTTATGAAGCTCATTTTTCATGATATTAAACCGCTGCTCATGGCAGTCCATGCGGAAACCGCCCTTGAAATCACGGAATCCGACTACTTCGATATCAAGAATAAATTTGATGAGAACCTGCTCGATATCATCATTACCATCCGAATGTCGGAAAATGAAGAGGAAATCCACCGAGAAAACCTCCTGATAAGCGAGTATGTCGTGGTCTTCGACCAAAAGCACCCCTTTTTCTCAAAAAAAGACGTAAGTTATCAAGATCTCAATGGGCAAACTGTCGTACTCCCTTCCGAGCTCAATTACAGCAAACAGCTGATTGAAAAAAAACTCATTGATGAAAATATCCACCCCAAAAAAATCATCCACATGTTTGAGCCTCTTTCCATCATCGAGGCGATCATGGGAACATCCGCTGTCTGCATCCTTCCTAAGATTTTTATTGATAATTTAATCAATGCAGAGGTCTCTTTCCGACACTTTGATCAGCCCTTGGCTTGGTATATGGATCTGGTCATGCACGCATGCGATGCCGAGGATCCCGTCATCAGCGCCAGCTTTTCCAAGCTTTTCAACGCCATCCGCAACAATGGATTTTCCCAATAAGCAAGGCCTTCAAACCGATCGCAAAAAGAGCAAAAAGAGTGCAAGAATAATAGGACTGTGAGCTCTCCTTTTCAGATGAAAATGGAACAGAATCCATTCCCTGCCAATACAAAGGGTAACGGTATTCTTATCTGAAAAAGCAGGATTTCAACACTTTTATAAAAGTTTTTACCCTGTTTATCTCATCGACAAAATCGGAAAAACGGAGAAAGGATCGATGAAGACGGAGAACTTTTCTCTTGTCGTAAAAAAATTGACAATTATTTGCTGAAAATACTATGGCTGCATCATCTATGGGATAAAATATTCGCCGGTTATTGGCAAAAAATTCCGTTGTCAATAGAAACGGATCTGAACATCCGGATATCTTCCTTTTTTCAAAATACTCTTTCCCTGCAGACAATGATCTCCCTAAGCAGTGCCAAAAAGGATAAAATAGAGAAAACAACCGGAAAGAAGGCTCACTTGATCACCACCATTACCTCTCAAAAAACGGGAAGCAACTGCTATATTCTGGCGGAGCAGGGGCATGCTCTCATCATTGATCCCGATGATACGAAGCGGATTCTTCGTTTTCTCCGGGAAACCCGGCTCCGGCCGGATCGTATTCTGCTCACTCACGAGCATTTTGACCATATCGGAGCAGTCGATGCGTTGCGGGAGCTGTATCGCATTCCTCTGCTCTGCTCCCTTCAGACATCAGAAAATATCACAAGTGAGAAAATGAATCTCTCCATTATCTATGATCTCTACGTCTTTGAACAGTCGGGCATCGTATCCTCCGAAAGACACCCGGCTTTTCGCTTGCATCCTGCCGAGGAAACCTTTGAAGAGGAAATGTCGCTCTCGTTCTTTGAGCATACCCTGCGTCTCAAACGGATTCCGGGTCATTCTCCCGGGAGCACCCTGATTCAGCTCGATGACACCATATTTTTTACGGGAGATTACGGCATTTTGGGGCAAAACGACAACCTGTCCCTCCCCGGCGGAAATCCGGCGGAATACGAAGCATATACAAAACCCGTTTTGCAGAAAATCCCTGCCGGGAGCACGATTTATCCCGGTCATGGAGGGCATTATAAAGCTCAGGAGAAAGGGTTCTCCTGAGCTTTCTTTATGAGGATGCGATCGTCACGCTGAGCTCCGAATGATGCAACTCCCGGTGAGCACTTAGTAGTGCAGCTCCTTATATAGAATTTTTCCCGATGCATTCCGAGGAATGTGATCAATGAGATGCACGTGGATCGCGTTCATCGGAATGCTCATACGCCTTGAGACCTCCTGTCGGATCGCCGATGAATCCGTCTCCCCGGACTCTATATAAATCTCCAGGCGCTCGTCTTCCCCAGCGCAAGCCGCGGATCCGGAGATCCATGTGCTGACCTCTCGCTCCACCTCATCCAAATTGACGCGCTTTCCTAAAATTTTTATAAATCGTTTTTTTCGTCCTACAATAGTAAAGAAACCGTCCTCATCTTGTTTCGCCATATCTCCCGTGTATAGAATGCCATGCCATTCATCTCCTTTTTGAAGATCCGACGGTTTCTCGGCATATCCCATCGCTACATTGGGGCCTCGATAAACAAACTCTCCCACAATATTCGGTTCCTCGATTTTTCTTCCATCGCTGTCCCTTAAAAAAAGCTCTCCCCCCGGGATGGCGATTCCCATGCTCCCGCATTTTTCCAGAGCTTTTTCCGCAGGAAGATATCCCATGCGGGGAGCCGCCTCCGTTTGTCCGTACATCACATAAAAACGGCGCCCCGTATTCTCACACCACTGTGCAAATTTCCGGTGTAAATTTTCCGGAAGCTTGCCGCCCGCCTGCGTCAGGGTATGCACCGAGGGCAGCTCCATCTCCTGTATTTTCAATTGATCCAGCATTCGATACGTAGCCGGCACCCCTGCCAGAGACGTTACGCCTTGCGTCCTGACAAGTCTCCAGAAATCTTCTTCCACAATGGACGTCTCTGTCAAAATCACTGCTGCTCCCTGCATTAAGTGCGAGTGAAGAATGGACATGCCATAGGAATAGCTCATAGGGAGCATGGTAATCGGACGTTCCTTTTCGTCAATCTTCAAATATGTCACAATCGAGCTTGCGTTTTCATCTAAATTTTTTGCAGTCAATCGCACCAGCTTGGGGCTCCCCGTGCTTCCCGAGGTGGAAAGCAAAAGCCGAAGCGCCGGATGCAAAAACGGAGTCTCTTCTTCTGATCTCCAAAAAGCATATTCGTGAGGGATCTCCGTTTTCTTGGACATCCGAACATACTCGGCTAAGAAAGGGATTCGATCACTGTCGCGTGGAGCAAAAATCGCTTGCGGATGATAGACATCCGCCAGATTTTGAAGTAATTCCGGCGCGAGGCTTGCTTCCAAAAGAAGCGGAACCACACCCGCATGAAGCAAGGAGAAATAGGAGACATAGGATCCGGGAGTATTTCGGCACAACAAAAATACCAGTCGATGACCGAGGCTTGTACCCAGACTTTGAGAAAGAGAAAGAACCTCTTCTCCCAAAATATTTCCCTCCGCTGTGATCGCTATGGGAAGCTGCGGATTGCGTTCCATGCGTTCAAAAATTTTCATGTCACCCTCCTGCGATTCTATAAAAAAAGACTCCGAAGAGCCTTATTCCTCGCCGATTGTCAAAATCCCCGACATCTCACGCAAAAGATCCTTTCCGTCCCAAAGAAAACCCATTTGCAGTGCCTGTCCAACAGGAACAATACGATCAATCCCTGCACAGGAGGATTGAATCAGCGCATTTGCGATTTCCTTGGGTTCCGGTCCCAAGCAGGTAAGCGTCTGCGTTCTGTGATCGGCTGCGGATGCCAGCGCATTGAGTGATTCGATTTCCCATTCAAAGAAAATGCCGAATGCCGGATGAAAATCCAGACACGCGATCAGGCTTTCCTGTACCGGTCTTGAAACCGCAAGTACATAAAGCGCATTTTTCCCATAATGCCGCATCACCGTTTCCTGCCCTACTTCCTCATCCATGAGTACAAGGGCAGCCGTTTCATATTTCCGTGCAGCACGATAGGCATCCGGGACATATTCCTCATTTGCGATTTTTGCGAGACCCTCCCAAAACCTTTCTCGAGCCGCAATGTCACCCCCGTCCTTGAACCACACAACACCGCTCGGCGAGGAACACGCATTTTGATCCATGATAAAGGTATCATTGAAGAAATATCGGCAGAAAATACAAAGCTCTTCATCATCCATTTCGCTGACTGCTCTCTGACTCAAAAGCGCCAACGAATTCCGATTGGGAAAACAGATTTGTGAGGCTCCCGGCTTTCCCGGCCAGGATTGAAATCGTGTGACTGTCGCATCGCCTCCCCATAAAATCCGCAGATCCGCTTCTTCTAAAAATCTTCCCGTAATTTCATCATCTCTCTCATAGGTCAAAAAGGCATTTTCTTTACCCAATTCCTGAAATTCCGGCAAGGAGAAGATCTCCTGCAATGTTTCGCAAACTGAAAACGAAATTTCACTCGAACGTGCTGACAATCTTACAATGTTACTGTTTCCCGCCAAGAAGCTCAGTGCGAATGAATACACAAACATCATCGGCACGTTGCTTGGCGCAAGGTGAAAAGCGAGCCCCTGCCCCCTGCGTAGGGCTCGCTCTTCATATCTCTTTCCCACCTCACGGATATGAGACGGTCTGAGCCAGAATGCCAAGGCGACTACCTCCGGCTGATCCGCATACCGGATACGGAGGTGTTCCGCCAGAGTCGCAAGAAAATGAATTCGGTTTTCCTCAAAAAAAGGAGCTCGTTTTGTTTTCACGGGCAGCGTTCCCGCAAGCACCGTCAGCTTATCCTTCATAGGTATCACTGCACCCCCTGATTTCCGATCTCGGCGCCCTGCCGAGAATCCTGAAATATTTTCCTTTGCGTCCACATGCGCAATCATCCTCGCCCAAAAGAATTCCGATATCCTCTGTCAAAAGACAGTGCCCCGGATAGGATGAAGGAAGCGGAGAAATCACCTCAATCATGCCCGGCTCGCCCAAAACGCAGACTCCGAAATCCGATGGCCTCCGAATCAAAATGTCCGAATATGAGGACACATGCAGATGACCTTCCTCACATTCCATGCAAATGCTTCCGGTTTGTTCCGCCATTCCATAATAATTATGGATGGATTTCAGACCGCAGCACCTGCCGAGCCGCTCTCGAAATTCATTTTCGGAAACCGCCTCATTCTGAAGCTTTTTCCATCCGCCTCCATGAACGAGGACCCCTCTCGAAAGATCCGGATGACGATTCGTCTTCGCCAGCTCCAGAACCCAGTGCTTCCAGATTATGAAGGTGAAGCCGAAAATCAGGATCGGTCCATCCGGATGCTTTTTGAGAAACTCCTCGATTCGTGAAAAATTGATGGACATATCATCGTCCAGAGCAAAGCACATTCCGGAGGCGAAAATCGAAAAACCGATAATACCTGCCGTGCGCGCAGAGAAGCGTGTCCGATCCCGTACGGTTTTCGGACAATCTAAAATCAAGTACGGCACCCTTCTCTCTCCGATAAAATCCCCTACAATATTTCGAAGTGCGCGCTGCTGTCTCTCTGAGGTTTCCTCATCCAAATAAATTCGTGATCTGCCCTGCGAGCTCGTGCCTGAGGAGGTGATTTCCTTATAGACGCTCTCCGGATTCACGGAGCTCAGATCCTTGAGCTTGAAAATCGAGACCGGCAAAAAGGGGAGCTGCGATATTTCTGAAAAGGAAGCGCCCTTCTGAATTCCGATTCCTTCCAGAAATTGCCCATAGGGTCGACACCGATTCCGCTGATCCTCAATCTGTTGGGACAGCAGCTCTGAAAACACTGTTTTTTTCTCCTCTTTTGTTAGCGCAAAGGGCTTCGTGTTCAATAGCTGATCAATCCGCACCTGTACTCCCCTCTCCCGATCAGGATTCCATCTCAACGCCGTAATTCAGCAATATCTCTTTTCCCTTTTCATAGGACGTAAAAGCAAGCACATCTTTTGTGCTCATAAGGATTTCAAAGCGTTCCTCCAATAAGGAGATGAGGCTCATATGACCAAAGGAGTCCCATGCAGGAATGCCTCGGTATTTCAAATCCTTCAGTTCATCCTGCGTTACTGAGAAATTCTCCCGAAAAATTTTGTCATATTTTTCCAAATTGGTCATGGCGTTCACCTATGCCTCTGCGTGATAGGCACAATGAAAGCGCTTCTCAAATTCCGCCTTCAGCTCATCTCGAAAATCCGGATGTGCAATTTCAATCAATGCTCTTGCTCTTTCTTTCAGCGTATGGCCCTTCAAAGCTGCAATTCCATATTCCGTGACGACATAGTCGATGTCATTTCGACTCGTAGTAACGGCCGCGCCATCATCCAGATCGGCCACGATCTTGGAAACCTTCCCCTTGACAGTGGATGGCATGGCGATAATCGCCTTTCCGCCCTTGCTTGCAGAAGCTCCGCGGATAAAGTCCACCTGACCGCCTACACCGGAAATCTGCTTCGGCCCGATGGACTCGGATGCTGTCTGTCCCATAAGATCCACCTGAACCGCTGAGTTGATGGAGATCAAATGGTCATTCTGCGCTATGACATAGGGATTGTTGACATAATCCACCGGCCGGAGCTCCACATCATCATTATGATCTACAAAATCATAAAGCGCCCGTGTGCCCATCAGGAACGTCACCACAAATTTTCCTGGATTCAGGGTCTTTTTCTTGTTGGTAATGACTCCCGCCTCCACAAGCTTTACGACACCATCCGAGAACATCTCGGAATGAATTCCCAAGTCCTTCTTATCCTTCAAAAACAGAAGCACCGCATCGGGAATCGCGCCGATGCCCAGCTGCAAGGTGTCCCCGTCTTCAATAAGCTTTGCGCAATTCTCGCCGATTGCACGTTCGATATCTCCGATTTTCCCCTGAGGAAGCTCAATAATAGGAGCATCATGCTCCACAAAGCATGTCACATCCTCTACGGAAATCAGGCTGTACGGGCCTGTGTACGGCATGTTGCGATTGACCTGTGCAAGAACGACCTTTGCCTGTTTGACCGCCTCCATTGTATAGTCAACCGAAACGCCCAGAGAACACATTCCGTTTTCATCAGGAGGCGTCACCGTAACCATGGCAACATCAACCGGCAAGGTTGTGGAAAAAAGGCGCGGTACCTCAAAAAAGAAGCATGGCGTATAATCCGCCCGACCTTCTTCTACAGCCTTACGGCTCGATCCGCCGACAAAAATTGCATTGTGACGGAAATTTTCCTGATATTGCGGCAAGCAATATTCCGCCTTACCCATCGCAACCATATGTACGATTTCCACATCACGATATGCTGCTGCATTGGCCACCATAGCCTCTAACAGATACGACGGCTCGCCGCACGCATGCTCGACAACAACGCGATTGCCGGATTGAATCCTTTTTACGGCTTCCTCAGCGCTTGTCAGGTGCTCTTGATAATATGCTTTCCAATCTGACATTTTTTCCTCCATTATTCCATTGTTTTTAAAGCGAGTACAATCACAGCCTCCGCCGCAAGTGAGTCCTGTATGAAAACCTGACACCGAAAGCGATGCCAGGAGGGAAATCGCATTTTTTCTATGTAGGCCGCTCGAATTGACAGATGAGAATCCGGCAAAACGGGTTTTCTCAGCTTTCCATCCTCTATCTGAACGAGAATCGGAATCCGGTGAGTCTGTTGTTTTCCTTCCAACAGGAGCGCCCCCGCTGCCTGGGCCATCATTTCCATCAAAATAGTCCCCGGAAAAACCGGGTTTCCCGGAAAATGACCTGCAAACTCGGGGCGATCCGCACCTGCAAAAAACGATGCCTCCACCTTTTCGCCCGGAATCAGCTTTTGAACGGCATCCAAAAACAGCATCGGATCGCGATGCGGTAAACAGCCCAGAATCTCCTCCGGACCCATCGCTTTCCCCTCTTTGTTCTCTTCCAATTGCTGTATCCGTTTTTTTGTCGGCATCAGATCGGGCCAACCTTGAATGAAAAAGATACGACCCGGTGGTAAAGAGATATCTGAAATATCTGCACAGGCTGTAGAGCATCCGTTCACCACAAGGACGGCATCATAGTCATGGGCAGCCTCTGCAATCATAAATTCTGTATGCGGCAGCAATTTTTTCAGCTTTTCTACGACTGCCACCCGATCATACCTGCTGTTACATCCGCCACAATAGCGGACACCCACACAAAGCTTAGCGGGCATGGCGTGTCTCCAGGATTTTCCTGGCGGTGGAAAGCAGTTCCTCACTCACCCGGGTTTCCAGAATTGCTCTTTTGACTCCGGGAACATGCTCCTGCAGCTCTTTGCTTACAAGCTCTTCCGCAGTCAGATCTGCTGCTGCGCAACCCGAGCATACGCCCTGAAATCGAAATCTCACGATTCCGTCCTGAAAGGAGATCACTTCAATATCTCCCCCATGGGAAAACAGCAAGGGTCTTACATACCGATCCAACGCTTCTTCGATTTTTTTCATCTCATACTCCTTCGTGAAGGCCGTTGATTCCTAAATGGAAACTACGGAAGGGGGCCCCCCCTTCCGTATTCCCTTCGCATCAGTCCTCAACAACGTGCGCAATCGCCTTTGCCAAAGCTTTTTTCTGTCCGAGATTTCCCTGACGAGAAATCATGATACGCTGTGCCTGCGGAGAGCCTGCACCATGCATGGATTCTGTGCGATATCCGACAGCTGCCGTGCCCAAGGAAAGGTTTTCGATGAGGCGCAGAACACGAAGACGATTTTCCGTGCTGACCGAACTGGAGCCGCGCAGATATTTCGTGATCACCGGGCCGAGCTTGGGATCGCGCAGATCCTTCTCGGACGGTGCCGTCACCATGAGTCCGCCTGCGATATCCTCTGCAAGGCGTACAATCTCATAGGGGAAACGGGTGACGTTCTGTTTGCAGACGTTCGCAAGAAGCAGATCGATCATGTAATTGCCGGATTCGGTAGGCTGTCCTTCGGCGGAGCATGCAATACCGCAGCAATACAAAGTCTCATTGAGATGCATCATTTCGATCAGCTTATCCTTGATATGGCTTGCCTTCGGCACTCCGTTGTAGTCGGCTGCAAGGGCTGCCGCGCCGATCAGAACATCGCCGACACCGACCTTGCATCCGCCGTAGCTCTGACGATGATATCCGGCAAAACGCTCAACCAAAAGTCCGGCATACTCAGTTTCTCCGTTAAGGAAGATGCGGTCATTGGGGACAAAAACGTGATCGAAAATGGTCAGAGCCTCTACGCCGCCGAATTCCGAATTTCCCACGTCCAATTCGCTTCCCTCAAGCTTACGAGTATCACAGCTCTGACGGCCGACGATCATGAACAGACCCTTCGTATCCAGAGGTACCGCAAAGGAAATCGCATAGTCCTTATCCTCAGGTCCCATGGAAATCGTCGGCATAACGATCACCTCATGGCTGTTGATGATTCCGGTTTGATGCGCCTTTGCACCGCAAACGACAACGCCATCCTCGCGGCGCTCAACGACATGAAGGTACATGTCCGGATCCTCTTGTGCATGAGGAGCCTTCGAACGATCTCCCTTCGGATCGGTCATCGCGCCGTCAACCGTCAAGTCGTTTTTTTGAACATACTTCATGAATTTTTTGAAATTCTCAAAGTAATGTGTGCCATACTCTTTATCGATATCGTATGTAGTCGAATATTCCGCGTTGAACGCATCCATACCTACGCAGCGCTGGAAGCAGGCAGCGGTCTTTTGTCCGAGCAGTCTCTGCATTTTTACCTTATTTTTGAGATCCTCCGTACTGCGGTGAATGTGTGTAAAACGGTTGATTCTCTCTCCGCTGTCAGGATCGACTACCGTCATAAGATCGCGATATTCCGGCATCTGTGCCAAATCATAGGTCATGCGGACGGAATTTAGCGATGGGCGAAGCACGGGATTATCCACCGGATTCTTCACGCGCTCTCCAAATAGATAAATCTCCATGTTAATCTTACGAATACTTTCGATATATTGTTCCCCTGTCATTAAAGTCATATTCTCTTCCTTTCTTTACACATTTGATTTCGTCTAAGCATATTTAAGCCACAGTTTATGCAATTACGTTTCCCCTACGCACTCACCTCCTTCACATGATTGCGTTTTCTCCTGTATATTTTCGAATCGTCCTATGATCAGCAATACAGTCCCTTTTCCTCGTTCGGCGTCTCTTCTTCCGGAATTGCTTCTTCTATCGGCGTCACTTTCCCGCTATGAGATTTTCCCTGATAAAGCAGGAAGAAAAGAATGATCCCGACTCCGAGGCCCCAAGCGGCACCACGGGTTGCGAGCACCGCACCCATAACTCCGCAAATGCCGCGCTCCACGCTGTTATCGCACATGCTCATTGCAAGATCGCAGCATACATAGCCCTGTACCAACAGTGTCAGAGAAAGAGCAATGGGCAATACCGGCTGCAACAGCGAGGAGATCGGCATCAGCGCCACGGCAATAAAAGTTGTAATGCGGAACGTGCCTGCGCCGCTGTGGATGGACTCCATTGCCTGCGGTCCTTCTTTATAGCGTGTCGCTACCGCTGCCGTGACAGCAGCCCAAAGAGGTCCGCACATCTGTGTATATGGGCAGGTGAGCGCCATCGCTACGTTACGAATACCGCTGACAAGATTGGAACGGTCCGCATTGAAATCAATCATTTCGTCCGGACGCTCCTCATGCGCATCCTCGATCAGAGCCTCTGTTGTGACAAAGTCCCCGAAGGCGATGATGTAGACAACCGCTGCCATCGGAATCGCGGCAATCCATGTGGAAACGGAAGGCCAGCCGATGGCAAAGGGCGAGAGCTGATTCCAAATATTGCCGAATTCCGGAATCTTGATAAACGGCCACCAGACAATTTTCGGAAAAGCTATTTCCTTGACCAGCGGTCCGAGGATGACCGCAATCAAAATGGCGGGCAGCATACCGTATTTCCCGATTTCGTTGATAATCTTGTTTTTCTTGCGCAGATTCTGCCAAAGAGGCGAAAAAAGACAAACATACGCAATGATGACTCCGACAATGATGGAGATCGGATATTTTCCAAAGCGACCGCCGGCCGCCATCTCTCCGATTACGGCTGAAATTCCGCCGCCCATCAGAATGCCCGCCTTCACCGACTGAGGCACAATATGCACCATTTTGGATCCTAAGCCCGTAATTCCGAAAAACAGGAAAATCGCTCCGAGCAAAAATTGGGTCGCAATCAATGCCTGCGTGCGCTCCGCACCGATCGGATATCCGTTCAAAAATGCGATGACAATCGGTATGGCCGGCGTTACCCATCCCGGAACAACAGGATCGCCCAGTAAAATATGTAATGAATAAAAGAAACCATTGATAATGACCATGGAGAGTGCCACTTCATAACTCACTCCCAAGACCTCTGTGAGCACAGGCACCGCTCCCAGACATGTCGCACACATGATCAGCCCCTGAAGCATTTCGGGGATTGACCAGGCATAATGAATGAAGGGCAAACGGATTTTGAAGATTCCTACCCTCCAATGTGCTTGCTCACCGCCAAATTCGCGGTATCTGCTATGAAATCCTTCCCGTGTTACCATATAACTCCTCCTATTTTTTCTTGTTGCTTCACTTATATATAAGCAAGTTCCATGCCAAGTCTGTGAAATTCTAAACGTTCGAAACCTTTTCCGGCTCAAGAAAAAAGATCTCCTAAAAAGCCGTTTTTCTCAGGCTTTCTCAGGAAATCTTTGCTCGCTCTTTCTGTGAAATCGCTATTTACGAAAAATATTATGGATCTCAAAGAGATGGATTGTTTCAATTTTGGGACGGCGTTTCATTTTTGAAACGCCCCTGATAATAGTTGAGTTTTCTACTAAAGGTTGAGGCGGAAATCCCCAAAATTCCCGCTGCGGCACGTACGGATTTCATACGCTCATAGGCCTGTAAAATGTATTCCGCCTCTATTTTTTCCAGTTCCTGACGAAGATCCAGCGTTCCGTTGCAATTGATCTGTCGCGTCGGATATTTGCCCGTGCAGATCGGCAGATCATAATCCATGATTTCATCCTGATCGCAAAGGATTGCCGACTGCTCCACAATATTGTTCAGCTCACGGACATTGCCCGGCCAATCATAGCCCTCCATAGCCGCAAAGGCGCTATCCGAAAAGGTACGATTGAATTGATACTTTTTATTGATCTTTTTCAGGAATAATTTCGCAAGCGGTGCAATATCCTCAATGCGTTCCCTCAGGGGCGGAATTTCGATGGGAACCACGTTGAGTCGAAAGTAGAGGTCTTCCCTAAACTTTCCCTCCTCCACCATTTGCTTGAGATCCCGGTTTGTTGCAGCAATGACACGCACGTCAATATCAATATTATCCGTACCGCCTACACGGCGGATTTGCATCTCCTGCAGCACCCGCAGAAGATGTACCTGCATGGGCATGGGAAGCTCTCCGATTTCGTCTAAAAATACGGTTCCTCCATTGGCGCTCTCAAAAATTCCGATGGCGCCTCCGCGCTTTGCTCCCGTAAAGCTTCCTCCCTCATATCCGAAAAACTCACTTTCAATGAGCTCCGGAGAAACCGCTCCACAGTTGATGGCAATATAGCTTTCATTTTTACGGCGAGAATTTTCATAGATGTATTGTGCAAAGAGCTCCTTGCCGACGCCCGTCTCACCCGTAAGCAGAACCGTACTGTCAAGGGGTGCCACCTTGAGCGACCGCTTCAGCGTTAAAACGGTTTTGGGATCCTTGGCTAAGATCTGACTTCCCGACTCATTTCTCTGCATGTACTTGCGTAGAGCTTCATTTTTTGAAATTTCGGTATCAAATTGTTTTTTTAAAGTGACCAGCTCGGTCATATCTCGTACCACGGTCACGATCATCTGCAGATTTTGACCGCTGTGATCGAAAATGGGCTTGCTGGATATGATGGCATGCTTGCCTGTCGAAAAGGTTTGATGCAGGGAAATAGGCTTTTTCTTCTCCAAGACATACAGGGATCCCGATCGATTGATCAGGCGCTCCTTGACCAGCTCGCGCATATTTTTTCCCATCACCTGGTCGGGGCTGAGTCCCGAGATCTTTTGATATGCCGTGTTGATCAGAATGGTGTTGGCCTTTTCGTCCGTTATGTAGAGACCGTCATTGAGTGAATTGAAAATGGCATTGAGCTGGTTATTCGTGGACTTTACATCTCCGTTCAAAAGAGAACATGGAATTTTCGGATCGATATCATGCATACGCATCTCCTCTCTTACAGGTTATGCCTTTTGAGTCCGGTCTGCGCCTCAAGAAATTCATGAAAGGACGCAGCCTCCTCCAAATCTGATGTCTTCCAGAGATAAGCGCCTGAGCCGAAAAATAAAATCTCCCACTCTCCGATGGTCACATAGTACGTCGTTTTATCGTATCGAACGCTTGCCTCCTCTTCGCCGAAAACAGCCAGAATTCGATTCTTTTCAAAATGAAAGGTCACATCCAGGGAGACAGTCCCTCTTTCTCGGGCAAGAGCCAGCGTTCTGCGCGCAATCTTTCTCCTGCCGGTCACGTTCGATAGCCAAAATAATGAGATGAAAAATGCGATTCCGAGTACATATCCGATTTTACCGATTGCACCAAGGGTGGAAAAGCGTTGCATCAGGAGGAAAAGCAAAATTACCGCAATGGCGCCAAAGATGGGATATGACCTCGTCTGCATCTTCTTCTGCCAGAAAAGCTTCCAGGTCGCTTCTCCCAAAGCACGGTATCCTGATTCATCATAGTGAGCCTTGATAAGATATATATATTTTTTTTCATCCATTTTTTCTCGCCTCTTTCAAAAAATACAGCTTCTTTCTCTCGTAATTGTTCGGAATGGATCGCTGATCTCTGTATTTTGCCACCGTCCGTCTGGATATCTTCCATCCTCTTTTTTTCAGTGCATCGGCCAAAGCCTGATCGCTCATCGGATGATCCGGAGCTTCTTCCTCGATCAGCGCTTCCATTGCATTCAAAATCGGATCCCTTCGTATGGTTTCTCCTCGATCCTTTTCTGTAACCGTTGGAAAAAGCTCGCTCAAAGGCAAAATTCCTCGAGAACATTGAATGTATTTTCCATGAACGGCTCTTGAAATCGTCGATTCATCCAGAAGCAGCGCTTCCGCAATGTCTTTTTGCTTCAAATCCTGTAATTCCCCTTCCGGAGACAAAAAGAAGTCTCTCTGCCGCTCAACAAGATAGCGCAAAATACGCTCCATCGTGGTAGCTCTTTGGCGGATATTATTCACAAGATTGCGTGCTTCCTGCTTCTTGGAAATGATATATTGCCGATCGACCGCAGAGATTTGATCCATGCGCTCATCATATCGTGCAACAACCTTCAGAGAATTGACCCATGAATGCGTCATACGGATCGTCAAATGTCCATTCTCCTCGATCACGGCGGCCTCCGGCAAGATGTATATGGGCTCCCGCCCTCGACTGATCCCGTTCAGCGGATATGGGTTGAGCTGCGCAATTCTCGAATAGGCTGCATGAACATCGGCAAGAGAGGCCCCCGTTTTTTTGGCAATGGATTCAAAGTCACCTTGCAAAACGAGAGACCAGTGCGAGGCTATCAGTTCTTTTTCCAAAACCTCAGAAGGCTCCAATTGATACTGCAAACATTCGAGAAGATCCCTTGCTCCCAATCCTTTCGGCTCAATGCACAATAAAAGACGTTTCGCATTTTGGAAAAGTCTCGGATCCATCCCACTGTCCAATGCCTCCTTCTCCGCATCTTGTGTCAGATATCCTCTTCTGTCGAGAAAATCCAATAATAGTCTTGCACACCGACGTACACGAGCACTTTCCTTTGCGCAGTCAATTTGCAGAAGGATTTCACGCCATTCCTCGCTCACCTCCCGGAAAGCTCCGTTCATCGACTCCTCGCCATGAGGATCGCTTCCGGGTTCCTTTTGAAATCCCGGAGAATCCTCCAATGCAATTTCATGCAGATCCTGCATTTCCTCCTCGCTTTCCAGAAGAGGATTTTCTTCCACCTCTTTTCGAATCGAATCGGACAGCTCCAGAAGCGGAGTTGCCAGCAGCTTCATCGAAAGAAGAAGAGATTGATTGAGCTGTAGTTGTTGAACTTGCACCTGACCCTGTTGTAATTTCATATACGGCTCCCCGATAAAAGGTTTCCTTTTATAAGCGGCTAAATAAAATCCCGCGCCTTCCTTCTGATTGAGAAAGAAAACGCGGGCTGCGATGAGAATCGTTGCGCTACCTGTGCAACGCCTCTCCATCCTGATGCAGCACCCATCTCTAATGAAAGATAATGGATGTAATAATCGCTTCATCTTTACTTAAGTAATTCTATAATAGTCCGTTACCAACCTGCAAGTGCCCCCAAATAAAAGTGTCTCATTCCGGATCACCCCTTTACCTCCGAGAAATTCTTGTCTGTTTTCAAAAAGATCCCCCAATGGATATCGTCACAAGAGCTTTCTGCTGATTCACAAATGGAGAGCCGGAATTTTTCGATCCCTCAAAAGATAGTTCGAATCAAAAAAGCAGCGGCTCGCTTCCCTCCTTCGGGGCTGCATAGCCGCTCCTTTTTTCACGATTTTCTCGGCAATGGAGAAGACTCAAGTCTCCATCGGCAGAAAAACGAATCCGCCACTGATGGAGATCCCCCTTCAAGCCTCCTTTTCTCCCTGCTCGGGGAATTGGCTGCCTGCAACACGTTCCGATCTTATGTCATGGACATAGGAGATCAGGAAAATAATCAAAAAACTGAGAAACGTTTGCCACTGCCCGATTTTGCTTTGGTATGAGAAAAAAAGCTCTATTCCAAATAACCCGACAATCAATAATATGTAATAGAGACATTTCTCTCCGGCGGAATAGGTTGCTTTTTTTCCCTTCAGACGTTTTATCAAGCTATAGAGAAAATAACTACCCCAGAGAACCCACATCGGAATCGAATGTAGATCCAGCTTGAACAAAAAGACGGATAGCGCAAGAATAAATATCGCCCACAAATGTTCGATATGAATGAGGATGCGAGGTTTCATGTTTTACCTGCCTTTTCTTCTATGGAGTGCCATCATTAGAATTTCATCATGCAAAAAGCTCCGTGACTTGTTGCTGCCGGAAACGATGTTTCGGAATTTCCTCCTTTGTTAAAACGTTTTCTTTTTTTCACAATATCATATCTGTTCATTTGCCGCAATAAAACTTTTCTCGTTTTCAAAAAAAAACGGCTATGCGATTTTATCTTCGGTGACTCCTCTGTCCCCGACCGGATTGCGATTTCCGCCATTCTCAAAACCGGATTCCGATCCTTTAGAAGAGGATTCGGATCCAAAAAAGCAGCGGCTCGCTTCCCTCCCTCGGGGCTGCATAGCCGCTGCTTTCTTCACGATTTTCTTGTCAACGGATACTCATGGGCGCCATTGGCATGAGATCTGCAAAAAAGTGTCACCGCTATGGCGTGACGCTTTTTTTATTTTTACTCGGCTTTGCCGACCGAGCCGAACATATGCATCTTTTCGCGGACAATTTCGCGGATTCCTTCCGTTCCCGGAGCAAGAAGCTTGCGCGGATCAAAGCCCTTGCCCTGACGATCCTTGCCCTGCTCAATATATTCACGCGTCTTCTTTGCGAACGCGATTTGACACTCCGTATTCACGTTGATCTTGGAAACTCCCAAATCAATGGCCTTCTGAATCTGATCCTCAGGAATGCCGGTGCCTCCATGAAGAACGAGCGGCAAATTTCCCGTTTTTGCCTTGATCGCCTGTAAAGCGTCAAAACGTAATCCCTGCCAATTCTCCGGATATACGCCGTGAATATTTCCGATGCCTGCCGCCAGAAAATCGATGCCTAATTTCGCAAGCTGTAAGCATTCCTCCGGATCCGCAACCTCTCCGGCGCCGACAACGCCATCCTCTTCACCGCCAATGGTGCCGACTTCTGCTTCTACAGAAATTCCCTTTTCATGAGCCAGCTTTACGATTTCCGCGGTTTTTTCCAGATTTTCCGCCAGAGGATAATGAGAGCCGTCAAACATAACCGAGGTATATCCCGCCTCAATACAGCCCTTTGCCCCCTCATAGGTGCCATGATCCAGATGCAGGGCGACCGGCACGGTAATTCCCAGCGCCTTATCCATTGCCGTAACCATGGCGGCGACCGTTTCGTAGCCGGTCATATACTTGTTTGCGCCCTCTGAAACACCTAAGATCACGGGCGATCTGAGTTCTTCAGCAACCTCCAGAACCGCCTTCGTCCACTCCAGATTGTTGATGTTGAAGTGTCCGATCGCATAATGTCCCTGTTCCGCCTTTTGTAGCATTTCCTTAGCTGATACGAGCATGTGTTCCTCCTTCTGATGCTTGAACATCGATTTTATCCACGTTCCGGACTTATGATACCCAGTCCCGAGCGATTCCCCCGACCTATACCGTAAAACGGTCGATTTTCCAGATTTCCTCGGCATACTCACGAATCGTACGATCTGAAGAAAAATAACCGCAGTTTGCCAAATTCATCAGGCATTTTTTTGCCCATCCTCTTCGATCACGATACGCGGCATCTACAGCCTCCTGCGCCTCCTCATATTTGCGGAAGTCATAGAGAAGATAATATTGATCGCCCCGTTCACCATTTTGAGGTGCTACAAGACTATTGTACACATCCAGGAACATAAAGGTTCCGTTATCCGAGAGCAGCCTTTCATTTAAAAGATAATCCACCACCGTTTTGATTTCCGGATCGGTATGGTAGAACTCCATCGGATTGTATGTGGATGCGATTTCATTGAGCTCCTCTACCGTAGCTCCGAAACGGAAGTTGTTCTCCTCGCCGGCTGCCCGGAAGATTTCAATGTTCGCACCGTCATAGGTTCCCAGAGTCGGCGTTGCATTCATCATAAATTTCATACAGCCTGTTCCCGAGGCTTCTTTTCCCGCCGTGGAAATCTGTTCAGAGATATCGGCTGCGGGAAAGAGCTTTTCCGCAGAGCTGACACGGTAATTTTGCAGAAAAATCACGCGAAGCTTGCCCTTGGTATCCGGATCATTATTGACCATCTTTGCAATTTCATTGATAAACTTGATAATCGCTTTGGCGCGGAAATAACCCGGAGCCGCCTTTGCCCCGAAAAAGAAGGTGCGCGGAACGACATCCAGACCCGGGTTTGTTTTCAATTTGGTATAGAGCGAAAGAATATGAAATGCGTTGAGAAGCTGTCTCTTGTACTCATGCAGGCGCTTGATTTGAATGTCAAAGATGGAATCCGGATCTACAGTGAGTCCCTCGGTGCGATGCACATATGCTGCAAGCTGCGCCTTCTTTTTTCTCTTGATCGCATTGAGTTCATCCAATGTCTCCGGATCGTCCGCAAAACGCTCCAGCCCCTTCAACAGGGTAAGATCGTTTTTCCAAGCCTCCGTGTTCAGCTTGCGCGTTATGAACTCCGACAGCTCGGCATTCGCGTATTGGAGCCAGCGGCGCGGTGTTACGCCGTTCGTTTTGTTGCTGAAGCGCTCCGGGAACAGCGCATACCATTGCGCCAAGGTCTCCCGCTTGAGAATGTCCGTGTGAATAGCGGCTACTCCGTTGACCCCTGTAGCGCACCAAACAGCAAGATATGCCATTTCCACAACATCATCGTGCACAATGCGGTAGCTGCCGAGGGCTTGCTCTTCGATGCCCTTTTCACGCAAAACCGAAATCATCTTCTGATCGATTTCACGAATCAAATCCAAACAGCGCGGACTGACCTCCTCCACGATATCCAAGCTCCATTTTTCAAGAGCTTCCTGCAAAACCGTGTGATTGGTAAAAGCAAAGGTATGCGTGATGATGTCGTAGGCTCTGTCCCAGGAAAGACCCTCCTGATCGATCAAAAGACGCATCAGCTCTGCAATTCCAATGACGGGATGTGTATCGTTGAGCTGAAACGCATGATATTCATGGAAATGATAAAAGCCGGGATCCTCCGGAAAATTTTTCTTATATTTTGCAATCAGATCCTGCATGCTTGCAGACGTGAAAAAGTACTGTTGCTTTAAACGCAGCACCTTGCCTGCACGCTGAATATCGTTGGGATACAGCACGCGAGTGATATCCTCCGCACGATTCTTGCTCTCAACCGAGTGCGCATATTGAAAATTGTTGAATTGATCGAAATTAAAGCCGGAATCCAATGGCTCCGCCTGCCAGAGACGGAGCGTGTTGATCACGTGATTTCGATAACCGATGATGGGCATATCATAGGGCACCGCCCAAACCGCCTCCTCTCGGAAGCGAACGATCTGCGCCTCGGATTCGCGGCGCACCGACCAGAAATCACCGTGCCTGGTCCAATCATCGCCCAGCTCTCTTTGAAATCCGTCGATAAATTTTTGCTTAAAAATGCCTTCGCTGTATCGAACGCCGTATCCTTGCACCGGAAACCCTTCCGTAGCGGCGGATTCAATAAAACAGGCCGCCAATCTTCCAAGACCTCCATTGCCCAGGGCAGCATCCTCTTCCTGATCCTCAAGGGCTTCAAAATCAATGTTTAATTCCTTGAGTTCACTTTTTACCTCGTCATAGATTCCGAGGTTGAGCAGATTGTTGCCGAGAGATCTTCCGATCAGGAACTCCGCGGAGAAATAGTATTCGTTGCGCAAAGTCCGCGTCTTTTGTCGTGTCGCAATCCATTGATCCTGGATTTGATTCATAATCAATTGTGAGAGCGCCGCGTATTTTTCTTTTATGCTGGACTCCTCATAGGGAATTCCAAAAAGATTCCTGCACTGTCGATCGAGCTGTTCAGAAAAATTTTGTGGGTCCATATATCCTCCTCTTTATGTCAATCAGGCTTTTGTTGTCGCCATCTCCTGGTTGGCAAGCATTTCCAGTTTATTGAGCTGATCCTGCGTTTGCAGCGCTTCAATCATTTCCTCGATATCACCGTCCAGAAATTCCTGGAGGCGATAAATAGTTCGATTGATTCGGTGATCCGTAATGCGTCCCTGCGGAAAATTGTAGGTTCGAATACGCTCCGAGCGGTCTCCCGTCCCTACCTGGGATCGACGATCCGCTGAAATTGCCTTCTGCCTTTCCTCCATCTCCAAATCGTAGAGACGCGCTCGCAAAATCTGCATAGCCTTTTCTTTGTTTTTCAGCTGACTTTTTTCATCTTGAATGGAAACCACGATTCCTGAGGGCAGGTGTGTGATACGAACAGCCGAGTCCGTAGTATTGACGCATTGTCCGCCATGCCCTCCCGAACGATAAACATCGATGCGAAGATCCTTCGGATCGATATGCACATCCACATCCTCCGCCTCGGGAAGCACCGCTACGGTTGCGGTGGAAGTGTGGATCCGTCCGGCGGATTCCGTTTCCGGAACGCGTTGTACACGGTGTACACCCGACTCATACTTGAGCCTTGAGTATGCACCCTCACCCTTTACCAGGAACGTGGCTTCCTTAATCCCGCCGATACCTTGCTCTGTCTGACCAAGCTCCTCAATCTTATAGCCTGCTTTATCGGCATACATGTGATACATGCGATAGAGATCCCCTGCAAAAAGGCCGGCCTCGTCACCGCCTGCACCCGCACGGATTTCCACGATTACATTTTTATAATCATTCGGATCCTTGGGAATCAACAAAAGCTTGAGCTTCTGCGCAAATTCTTCAATTTGCTCTTCCTTTTCCTTCAAATCCGATGTAAGCATCTCTTTCATCTCTTCATCCAACGGATCCGACAAAAGCTCACGGTCCTCCTCGGCTGACGCCACTGCATGAGAATAAGCATCATAGGCCTCTGCCACCGGTTTGAGCTCATTATATTCGCGATTGACCTTGCGCCATTGGTCCATATCCGCCAGGAGTTCAGGATCTGCCAGACGCATTTCCAGGTCTTTTACCGTTTCCTTTGCATTCTTCAAATTTTCAAACATCATTCCTCCTGTGCTCTTCCCACTGCAACACGATCTCTTCCCGTATAATCCGGATGGATTTCGATCCCATGAAAATGGAAACGTCTCAGCAGCCCAGAAACCGCTTTGCCCTGTTCATCGCCGATTTCCATAGCAAGAAGGCCGCCCTTTGCTAAATATTGCGCGCTGTCCCGGATAAGACGCTCATAGATGGCAAGTCCGCCGTCTCCCGGATTTCCGGCATATAGCGCTATCGAGGGTTCATAAAAGAGCTCCGGCTGCAGATGCTCTTTTTCCTTCGGATCAATATAAGGCGGATTGGAAACGATGCAATGGATTTTTCCCTTTATTGCATCTAAAGACTGCAGGAGATCGCTCCGCATCCATTGTATCATTTTCTCCGTCTTCTCTGCCGGATTCCGGGACTTTTCATTTTCTCTTGCAAGGCTCAATGCTTCCGGCGAAATATCCACGCCGTAAATTTTTTGAGGGGATTTCTTTTTTCCTTGAAAATATCCGGTCTCCTCGGCCAATGTAATGGCGATAATTCCGCTCCCTGTTCCGACATCGACAACGACGGCATCCTCGAGATTTTCTTCTAACACCCGTTCCACCAGGCGCTCCGTCTCAGGGCGGGGAATCAGAGCTCTCGCGTCCACATGAAAGGTTCTTCCGTAAAAATCCCAGACGCCCAGAGCATATTGAAGAGGCTCTCCCGACCGGCGCTTTTTTACGATTTCCCGGTATTTCCGGATCACCGCTTCCTCCGGCGCTTCCTTTTGCCGGCGCAGTTCTCCCGGACTTGCCCCCGTCAAATAGCTCAGCGCAAGCAGTCCCTCCCCGTCGGGAAGCTCCCCGATCAATTTTTCAATTTCATCTCTCATAATGCCTCGCGTCATTGAAAAAGGAGCCTGCATGCCGCGGGCTCCCAAAAAAAGGAGCCGACCCGGGGCCGGCTCCTCCTCTGCAACTATTTCATGTTGTATTTCTGCTTGAAACGCTCGACACGGCCGCCGCGCTCCGCAGACTTCTGCTTTCCGGAATAGAACGGATGGCAAGCGGAACAGATTTCAACACGCAGCTCCTTCTTTGTGGAACCCGTCTTAAAGGTATTGCCGCAGGCGCAAGTTACAACCGCTTCTTCATTGTATTCCGGGTGAATTCCCTGTTTCATGTTCTCACCTCTCTCCGTATGTTTTTCACGTCTTATGACGGTAGCTTATAGATTATAGCACGCTTCTGCAGATCTTGTAAAGGCTTCTTTACTTGATAAATCTGCTCAGCAAATTCATGAAAACACCTGCAATGGCGGAAGCGATTGTCACACAGATTGCCATGCTCAGGATGACGCTCAATATGCTGGAGCGATTCTTTTTTCGCTCCTTTCCCGAGAGAAAGCGTGCACGCCCCGTAATCTTCTCAGAATCCTGTTTTTCCGAAGAATCCGGCTCCTCCGCAAATTTCAGCTGCTCATCGGAAAAAGGCCTTTCTGTCATATTCAATTCCGTACGCATCATCATGACATCCGTGGTCAGCAGAATGGAAGGATTGACCGGTTCGATTTTTTCCATGTCGAGCCTGTTGCTTACAACATAGGGAATCGCCTGCAAGCCGTATTCCCGAATGAGTGTGACCAGCTTTTTATTGATCGCATTGACATGAGGAAGGATCCAATGAATCTCCAGTTCCTTCAGCTCTGCCAATTGTTCCTCTGAAGGGGAATCCACATACCACGCCAAACGAATGTCAGGCCGATGCTCTCGAATCGTCTTGAGGCTCTCTAAACGATGCGAGCTGAGAATCACCCGTTCCGTCATGGCATAATTATCCAAAAGCTCGATGACAATCTGCTCCAGCTGCGGATAATAAAAGGAATCATTTTTCAGATGAATCAATGTTTCATGAGGTAATTTCTTTGCCCATGCAAGATATTCCTCAAAAAGCGGAATGTGCTGCTCGGGGAGATGATCCTCCTGCTTCAAACGGTAGCTCTCGATATCTTGAATGGAATGATGACGAATAAATCCGATGCCATCCGTCATGCGTGCCAAAGAATCGTCATGAAAAATCACCGGATGATGATCCCGAGACAGGTGAACATCCAGCTGAATGCCATCCGCTCCGCTTTTCAGCGCCTCACGAAATGCCAGCATGGTATTTTCAGGATATCTTTCGGACTCTCCTCGATATGCAAAAAGTTTCATTCCTCATCCCCCTCAAGCTCATACTGTAAAGCAAGCCACATATCCGTTTTCTTCTCTATCTTCTCGCGAATATGATAAAGCTCATCATGCAGCTGCCGAGCCTCCTCATAATCCTCGTACAGCGCCGGATCGGCTGCCATTTCATTCATTTTCCGCTCCTCCGCCTCCAGCCTCGCTATTTCTTTTTCGAGCTCGCCCATCTGCGCTCTTTTCTGTCTGAGCTCTTTTCGCGATTGATATTGCTGCTTCTGCTCCTTTTTCAGCTGTGTGCGGGTCATTTCCGCCTTTTCCGCATCCGATGCTCCGACATCGGTTTTCCGCTTTTCCAGCTCCTGCAGATAATCATCATAATTGCCTTGATAGAGCTCCGCTCCCTGCGATGTCAATCGGATGATACGATTGCATACATGATTTAGAAAATAGCGGTCATGGCTGATCACGAGCACCGTTCCGTCGTAATGATTGAGAGCCTCCTCCAAAATTTCACGAGACTCGATGTCCAGGTGATTCGTCGGCTCATCCAACAGCAAGAAATTTGCAGAGGAAAGCATGAGCTTGAGCAATGCGAGGCGTGACTTTTCGCCCCCGGAAAGCTCTCCCACCATGCGGAAAATATCATCGCCTGTAAACTGGAAGCGCGCAAGAGCGGAACGCACCTGAAAATGATTCATCTGAGGATAGGAATCCCAAAGCTCATCCAATACCGTTTTTTCATCGTTCAGCGTTTGCTGCTCCTGTGCAAAATAAGCCGTCTTCACGGCTGCTCCCGGACGAATCAGCCCCTCTGTCGTCTCCGTCTTTTTGAGAATCATTCGAAAAAGAGTCGTCTTCCCGATCCCGTTTTCACCGATCAACCCCACCTTTTGACCGCGATGAATCGAAAAAGACACATTGCGGAAAAGCTCGGTTTCTTCAAAGGTTTTGCCTGCATGATCAACATCCAGCACATCCTCGCCGCTCGGATATTTCGGAGTAAAACGCAGCACCATATGATCGGAATCCTCCGGCGGCTTCTCTAAAAGAACCATTTTGTCCAAAAGCTTCTGCCTTGAGCGGGATTGCGATATACCGCGTTTCCTCTTGGAGCCGCCCAGGTGTGACAGGCGTTCGATGATCTCCTTCTGTCTGGCAATTTCCTCCTGCTGGCTCTCGTAGGCATGGCGCTGCGCTTCCAGATCTTTTGCACGCCGCATCGTGTACTCCCGATAGCCGAATGGATAATTCAACAGATGACGATCCTGAATCAGAAGGATGCGATTGACCACGCGATCCAAAAAATATCGATCGTGAGAAATCAGAAGCACGGTGCCGCGGAAATTTTTGAGAAATCCCTCTAAAAATTCCACCGCCGCTGCGTCAAGATGGTTGGTGGGCTCATCTAAAAACAGCACTTCCGGCCTCCCGCTCAGCATGGCGGCAAGCTCGATTCTGGATTTCTCTCCGCCTGAAAGGATATCGACAGGATCCTGAAAACGGCTTTCCTCAAAACCCATGCCCTTCAGAATCCCGCGAATCTCGGAATCATACGAATAACCGCCCTCTTCCTGAAAACGATCCGTGAGCACATGATAGCGATCCATAATTGCAGAAAGCCTTTGAGAGTCCTCTGCGGCCTCACCCATTTGTTTCTCCAGCTCGCGAAGCTCCTCCTCGATTGCGAATGCACGCGCATAAGCCTTTTTGCATTCCTCATAAATCGAATTCCTTGAGGTGATATGCACATTCTGCTTCAAATACCCGATTCTCAAATCGCTGCGGCAATGCACCGATCCCGAATCCGGCTCCAGCTCTCCCATAAGAATTCGCATTAATGTGGTTTTCCCGCACCCGTTCGGGCCGATGAGTCCCACCTTGTCCTCTGCATTGAGAAGAAAGGAAACGTTCTCTAAAATCGGCGTAACACCGTAGCTTTTATTTAAATTTTGTACGGTGATTTCCGCCATTTATTCTTCCTTTCCTCCATTGCTCATATAGTAGTCCAATGTGAAAAGACTTTCACGGAGATGAACATTCTCCAGTGCCACTCCCTTCGGAAGCACCAGATCAAGCAGTGCGAAATTCCAAATACCGCGAACGCCCGCCTGCACCGCCTCGTCAACCACCGCCTGTGCAACGCTCCGCGGAGTGGTGACCGTAAGAATATCAATCTTTTTTTCACGAATCACCTTGCTCATTTCGGAAACATCGCTGATCCGGATCCCCGCCATTTCCGTGCCGATCACCTCGGGATTCTTATCGAAAAGCGCTGTAAGCCGGAAGCTTTCCTCGTTCAGAATTCCGTTGTTGGCCAAAGCGGTGCCCAAATGTCCCAGGCCGACGATCGCAATACGCTTCGGCTGATTCAGTCCGATAATGCGAGCAATCTCTTCCTTCAAAAACTTTACATTATAACCATACCCCTGCTGCCCGAAGCCGCCGAAGTGGTTAAAATCCTGACGGATCTGTGAGGCCGTAAAGCCTGTCAGCTCGCCGAGCTGCTGCGATGAAATGCGCTCAACGCCCCTGTTCTCCAAGCCTGTCAGATAGCGAAGATACTTAGGAAGGCGGCGAATCACCGCATTTGAAATCTCCTGTTTCATGATTCCTCCTTTTTATTATCGTGAACTTCTGTTTCTCTGAAAAACAGAAGACGGATTACCTGTAAAAATAAATAAATTGCGCCGACGAACAGCCCCAGAATCCACGGGCTCAGCAGCAGCGTATTGCTGAAAAGCGTCCCCATGCCCGCAGAATCCAAAAACAATCCGCGCCAGAAGGTTACAAGAACAGGAGCGGAACAAAGAAAAAACGCCGCCTCCAAAAGGCCCAATATTAACTCAAAGCCTCCGGCTTTTCGGTCCAATGCGAGCACAAGCACATGAACCAGGATGAAAAGCGCAATCAACGCATTGAGTATATATGCCACGCGCATTGTCAAAAGTAAAACCGGTTGATTTTCCGCATTCCCGTAATTCAGCTGCCGGTAGAAGAATGCGGCAACCGCTCCAAGAACAATCATGAGTATGAAAATAAGCGTGCTGAGAACGGTCGATACGATTTTTTTCTTCATAGTTCCTCCTTGATCATACGCCGTAAACGCTCCTACAAAATCGGCGATGCCAAACGGCATAACGGCTGGCGAATTTTCATCCACAGGGATCTCTTCTCATAAACCTCCGCGGTAAGAAGTGTGGATTTCCTGACATCCTCTTCAAAGGCTCTGCGCAATCTGCGATTGATTTTTTTTGAGTAAACGATCTCCGATGCCTCAAAGTTGAGAGAAAATGACCGTTCATCCACATTCGCCGATCCCACCATCGAGATAAAATCATCGATCAGGATGACCTTGGAATGAAGAAATCCCCCTTCATAGCGATACACGGAAGCTCCATGCCGGATGAGCTCCCCCGCATGGGAAAGAGTCGCCGGATATACCACGGGATGATCAGGCCTGTCCGGGATCATCAGATTGACTTTAACCCCCTGTTGAATGGCAACAAGAAGAATCTCCATCACGGTCGCATCCGGAATAAAATAAGGAGTCTGAATGTAAATCTCATGGTTTGCCGATTGAATCATCTTGATCAGCGCGTATTTGATGTTCGGATATTCCGTATCCGGTCCGCTCGTCACCAATTGACAGGGAATATTTCCCTCCGGGTTTCCCTGCGGCTTGATATCCGGTTCTTCGGCCGGATCTTCCCCGCTTGCATAATACCAATCCATCAAAAAACGAATCTTCAGATCGACGGTAGCTCCTCCGTCAATTCGCAAATGCGTATCTCTCCAATTTCCAAAACGCGGATATCTCCCGACATATTCGTCGCCTACATTGAATCCGCCGATATAGCCGATTTTATCATCAATGATCACCAGTTTTCTGTGATTTCGATAATTCATACGTAAATTGATAATGCTGAGCAGCGACGGAAAAAATTCCGCTGTATGCACACCCGCAGCCCGCAGTCTGTTCACATCGGATTTTTTGAGATCACGGCCACCCAGCCCGTCCGTTAAAAACCGGATTTTCACACCGCGTTTTGCAGCGCGGATCAATGCGTCCATCACAGCCTTGCCCAAACGATCGGACTTAACAATATAATATTGCATTTCAATGGTCGCGTGCGCATTTTCAATGTCTTCTAAAAGCGTATGAAATTTGGACGCACCGTCTGTAAAGATTCTCACTTCATTGTCCGTGGTCACAACGCTTCGATCCAGGCGCAGGTTCAAGCCGATCAGCTCACTGTAGTCCTCGAAGCCCGGCCGAATACCCTCCCGTTGCGATTCGCTGATTTCCATCCATTGCAGGGCCGTTTCCCGCTGCACGTATTTATCCTGCTCGGCCTTCAGGCGAAACATATTGCGTCTGCGGGTATCCTTTCCCATCAGCAGATACGGGATAAAGCCGATCACAGGAAAAAGTGCAAGCGCCATCAGCCAGATCATGGTGGAACGGGATGACTTATGCCGGCCCATATAAATCACGAGTCCTACTAAGATCAGGTTGATCCATGCATAGTTCGAGGCAATGAATTGATATAGTTTGAAAGGGGACATGCTTGCGCCTCAATTCTACGGCTTCAGTTCTGCATCGACTTCTTTCGATTATGCGCTTTATAACGAAGCTGCGTGTTCAAAATGCTCTTGCGCAAACGCAGCGCATCCGGTGTGACCTCAATCAGCTCATCCGATTCGACAAATTCCATCATTTGCTCCAAGCTCAGGCGATTCGGCGGACTGAGCTTCAGAGAATCATCCGACGCCGCCGATCGGATATTTGTCAGTGCCTTTTTTCGGCACACATTGACTTCCAGATCCAGCCCCTTGGGATTCGAGCCCACGATTTCACCTTCATAGACCTCTTCTCCGGCCCCCAAAAAGAGAATGCCTCTCTCCTGTGCGCTGAAAAGTCCGTAGGTCGTCGTTGTACCTGTCTCAAAGGCGATAAGCGAGCCCAATGCTCTGCGGGGAATTTCTCCCTTATACGGCTCATACGTATCAAACTCGTTATTCAAAATCCCCGTTCCACGAGTATCTGTCAGCAGCTGCTGACGATATCCGATCAATCCGCGGGCGGGAATACGGAATACAAGCCGCGTATATCCGGAAGGAGAGGTTTTCATCTCTGCCAGCTCTCCCTTGCGCTGACCGAGCGCCTGAATCACCGAGCCTGAAAATTCCTGATCCACATCTACCGTCGCGATCTCGATAGGTTCAAGAACCTTGCCGTTTTCATCGTGTCGCAGCGTAACCTCCGGCTTGGAAACCATGAATTCATACCCTTCTCTGCGCATGGTTTCAATGAGCACGGAAAGATGTAATTCGCCTCGCCCGCTGACGATGAAATCATCGGTGCTGTCACCATCCGCAACGCGCAGGCTGACATCCGTCTGCAGCTCCTTTTCCAGACGGGCACGAAGATGTCTTGATGTCACAAATTTGCCGGATCTTCCGGCAAACGGAGAATTGTTGACCGAAAAATGCATTTGCAGCGTCGGCTCCGAAATGCGCACAAAGGGCAACGGTGAGGTGTCCTCTGCAGAGCTGAGCGTATCCCCCACTTCGATGCCTTCTACGCCGGAAACCGCAACAATAGCGCCGAAGCTTGACTCTTCCACGGGAACCCGGTTGAGTCCGTCAAATTCAAAAATCTTGGTAATTCGAATCTTTTTGGACTTCGAAGGGTCGTTGTAATTGGTAATCACGGCTTCGTCATTCACATGGACGGTTCCCTGCTCAATTTCTCCGATTCCGATGCGTCCGACATAGTCGTTATAGTCGATTGTCGAAATCAAAAGCTTAAAGGGAGCCTCCGCGTCGCTCTCCGGCGCCGGAATATAATCCAGCACCATCTGCAGCAGAGGCGCCATATCCTTGCCCCCGCTTTGCCCGGGGCTTTGTACATAGCCGCCACAGGCATCCCATTGCTCCTGATTCATCGCCCATCCCGCCTTTGCCGTCGCATAAATCGTGGGGCTTTCCAAATATTCCTCGGGGGCATCCAGTGCGATAAAAAGATCGAGAATTTCATCCTTGACTTCCTCAATGCGCGCATCCGGTCTGTCCACCTTATTGATGCAAATAATCGCCGGAAGCCGCAAATCAATAGCCTTGCGAAGCACGAACTTCGTTTGCGGCATCGGACCTTCAAAGGCGTCAATCACAAGGATGACACCATCACACATTTTCAGAACGCGCTCAACCTCTCCGCCGAAATCGGCATGTCCCGGCGTATCGATGATATTGATCTTGGTATCGTGAAAATTGACTGCCGTATTCTTCGATAAAATGGTAATTCCACGCTCTCTTTCCAAAGCATTGGAATCCATGACTCTCTCCTGAACCTCCTGATTCGCACGGATCGAGCCGCTTGTCTTGAGAAGAGCATCTACAAGCGTGGTCTTCCCGTGATCAACGTGAGCGATAATCGCCACGTTTCGTATTTCATTTCGTTTCGTCATTCATTTGCTCCTTGTTGGTATCACAATATTTTAGCATAAAAGAATGTGAATCAAAAAAAACAGGGTAGAACCCTGAATTTTTCACGGTACGGCTTTTGAACCGGTCTTCTTCAAAGCTGTTGCTGTTTTTTTGTACTGAACACGCAGCGTACTCCTTTGGAATCTACAGAAAACTCTTTACACAACGCCTTCACGATCCGTAAGCCTCTGCCTGAACAGCGACACGGGTCTGCGGACTCCGAGTGCGGATTCACGGTAAAACCGCCTCCCTCGTCTCCGACACGGATCACGATCTCACCGTCTCGAGCCTCAAGCTCCAAGGATACCATTTTTGTTCGCTGATTGCGATTTCCATGCTCACAGCCGTTGATCATCAGCTCACTCAATATCAAACGAAGATCCGATGCGGTATCATCCGTCATGGGAACGGAAATATTTACTTGTTCGACAACAGTACGGATTCTCTCGCATATCGCATGGATACTGCTGGAAACCGTTCCGGAATAAATAAACATCATACTTTCCCCACTTTCGGACATAAAGATACCCGATTCGTCCTTTCTCAATCGGAAGCGCAATTGTTAATTCCGGAATGCTTTTATACTCTGAAATGATAACGAGAAACGTGACCTGAACAATAAAATAAGATATAATATCAACGTACAGCATTTACCTGCAGTATAAAAGACTGAGGAGGATATTTTGATGAAAAAGTATGAGTGCACAGCTTGCGGTTACATCTATGATCCCGAAATTGGTGATCCGGATTCCGGAATCAAGCCGGGAACGGCATTTGAAGATATCCCTGAGGATTGGGTATGCCCGGTCTGCGGCGTAAACAAGGATATGTTTGAGCCGGTTGAATAATCAAAAAAAGCCCCCTTTGAGGATCCTCAAAGGGGGCTTTTTTTTGAGCTGATAATTCTCAGCGGTGATAGATTGCTCTCTCTCCGCCCACAAGCTTCGGGCGAGAACGCAAAGCCGTCAGATGTGCCTCTCCGATTTGCTTGATCGAGAGCCGGACCGGAATCTGTACAAAACGAACGTGCATGCCGATTGCAGTGTCTCCGATGTCCATCCCCGCCTTCGCTACAATATGCTCGACCACGATGGGATCGTCCATCTGATCAAAAGCCGCCATGCTTGCGGCGCCTCCTGCATGAAGGCTGGGAACTACGGTCACCTCTTCGAATCCGAGACGCTCCGCAACGGAGCGCTCGATTGTCAGTCCGCGGTTAATGTGCTCACATCCTTGTACAGCCAGCGCAATTCCGCGTGGTTTCAACACCGAAAGCAAAGAGCGGATGATTTCCGCGCCGATTTCCTCGCTGCTGCTTTTCCCGATATGTGCTCCATGGACCTCGCTCGTACTGCATCCCAGCACAAAAAGATCTCCATCCTTCAAATCCGCAGCCTTGATCAGTTCCTCTGCGGCGCTTCTTACCTGTTCGCCGATGATATTGCCATTGATTTCCACCATTGTATCCTTCCAATCTTCATTTTTTTATAGTTTTTTCTTTCAGAATTACTGATACCCTTTGAAAAAAATCTCATGGGAAAAGCTGAAACAGATATCTCTGAAGCCATAAAATCGGCTTCATAAAGAATGCGTAGGCTAACACCGTAGGAGCCTTTGCCCACATCAGGTTGAACACAAAATATCCAAAGGACATCTTGGACAGCCCTGCCACCATACAGAGAAAATCATCAGGCATTCCCGGCAGCAGGATCATGATGATGAAAAATCGATTGAATTTTGTCTGATTGCGATCGAGCCATCCGATATATTTTTGAAAGGTTTCCTCGCTCACCATAGACCGCACAAATGTCAATCCTAAAATGCGCGCTACGACGAATGCCAGGATCTCTCCGATTTGGATCCCTACAAAATTATAAACAAACCCCCAGACAGGTCCGAAAATCGCCACTCCCAAAACCAGAGTCACTCCGCCCGGAATAATGGGAATCAGGCATTGAAAAACCTGCAATAACATAAAAATCAGCGGTCCCCATATGCCTGAACGTTCGATCAGGGCGCGCATCTTTTCGGGATCTGTGAAATAGCCATGCTGAAATGCCAGCACGCCGAGCACTACCATAATCACGATGCTCAAAACCGAGCTGATGGAAACCCAGCGGCGAATTCGCTTGACTTTTTTTTCATCGGATGGAAATCGAGCCTCAAGCCTTTCTTCAAGAATTTCTGCAGGCGACCGGAGCGAGTGTTGCTCGGATTCCTCTCGCCATTCCGGAAATCCCTCTCGATTGACCACCTCTTTATAAAGCTCGTACACGCGCTTTCCGAATACCTCCGTGCCGAATTCATGACGTGCCGCCTCAGCTCCGGCAGCTAACGCCTTGCGAAGAGCGGCATCCTCCGCAAGCCGGTTGAGATAACCCAGCATCTGCTCCTCGGACTCGTACTGATAGCCGTTGATTCCGTCTCGCACGATTCCGGAAATTGCCAGGTCCTTTCTGGCAACCACCGGCACTCCGTTTGCCAAAGCCTCGATATATGTCAATCCCTGTGTTTCGGAAACGGATGCCGAAACGAAGATACTTAATATCTTGTAAAATTTAAATACTTTTTTGGCTTCGATCATCCCTGTCAGACGCACATGCTCACGAATACCGAGGGTGTCGATCTCTTCTTCGATATGAGAGCGATCCTTTCCGTCTCCCACCAGGATCAGAATCGCCTCCGGATGTGTCTTGAGAAACTGCTTGTGCACGATAAGAAGCTCATGAATGTTTTTCTCTACGGCAACCCTGCCCACTGTTCCATAAAGAAACGCGTCCTCAGGAATTTTCCACTGAAGATAAATTTTTTCTCTCTCCTCGGGCGTAATCGGTTTTTCATGCATAGAAAGATCAATTCCCGTAGGAATCACGCGAATATCATTGCCGATGTCCCTCGTGCGGAGACTTTCTCTTGTTTTATCCGTCGGCGCGATAATCACATCCGTATCCTTCAATCGCCAGCGGATGAAAGGAAACATAAGGCCCTTCGCAAAGCCGCCGGCTGCATACTGCGTATAGTATTCATAGAGAGTATGATATGTATGAACGATGGGACAATCACAGGAATTTGCAATGCGCTTTGCAAAAAAATAAGAGCTGTATTCACATTGCGAGTGAATGATATCCGGATTCCATTCGATGAGCTGATCCACCAGGGGATTCCAGATGTTCAGGCTTGTGCGTACTCCCGGATATACCGGAGCAGGGATGCTTCCCACGTAATAGAAATCTTCCTCTACGTAAGACCGGAAGGAAGAAGACATGCAAAGAATGCGCACCTCACAGCCTAATTTCTCCAGCTCGTTTTTCAGATTCATAGTCGAGATGACAACCCCATTGACTGCAATCGGATTGTGATCGCTTGTTAATAAAACTTTCATTTTCCTCTCCCGGGGTTTATTTTCTCTAAAATACTATAAAAAAATGAGGAGAATGTGTCCCCTCATTTTTGTTTTCCGGCCGGTATTGCGGCTTGTACCAGCTTCAATAAATAATTTTCAATGCTTTCCATGCCTGATTTGTCCGATCCCGAATACGGAAAAAGGCAATCCGTCTGCAGTCCTTCCAGCGTCTGCCGAATCTGTTTTGCCTGCTTTGCGACATGTGTTCGAGGCACTTTATCCGCCTTTGTGGCAATCACAGTTCCGGAAAAGCCCGCGCCTTGAATCCACTCAAACATAGTCTGATCCTGTTCCGTCGGCTTATGCCGCAGATCGCAGAGCAGGATGACATCCTTCAGCATCTCGCGTGAGGATAAGTACGCATTGATGCTCTTTGCCCAAGCCTCCTGTTCGGATTTAGGGGCTTTGGCAAACCCGTATCCCGGTAAATCTACAAGGCGAAAGTGAATTCGCTGAGCATCGGCCTCCGCCTCAATCCGATAAAAATTGACAGTTCGTGTTTTTCCGGGACTGGAGCTGGTGAACGCCAGCTTCTTCCGATTACAGAGGCGGTTGACCAAGGTCGACTTTCCCACATTGGATCTCCCGGCAAGCGCGATTTCCGGAAGCATTTCCTCCGGATATTGTTCTTCTTTCACCGCCATAGCTTCCAGCTCGGCTCGTATGATTTTCATACCCGATCTCCCATGCTCCTTCTGTGCAGCGGTTCCGCCAGAAATCCGATTTTCTTATTTTCCTGTTCCGCCTGAAAGATCACAGGGGCCTTCACTTCTACCGGTGCCAGCAATGCGCCCTGCACTACTTCATCCAATGTGGAAACCGGAATGAATGCCATGCCCGCCTGAATCTCCTCTTCAATTTCCTTGAGATCCCGCATATTTTCCTTCGGCAAAAAGACCGTCATGATGTGGTAGCGCTTTGCTGCTAAAATCTTTTCCTTAACTCCTCCAATGGGAAGCACCCTGCCCGTCAGGGTGATTTCTCCCGTCATCGCGATATCGCTTCGCACGGGACGCGCCGTCAGCACGGAAATCAGGGCTGTCGCAATCGAGACCCCTGCCGATGGTCCGTCCTTCGGTACAGCGCCCTCCGGCATATGGATGTGTAAATCCTGCATGGCATAGAAGGATGGAGAAAGCCCATACCGTTTTGCATTGGCACGCAGATAAGAGATGGCAAGCTGCGCGGATTCCTTCATCACAGCTCCCATAGATCCGGTGAGCTGAATCCCTCCATGTCCGGGCATTTGGTTTGCCTCCACATTGAGAATTTCTCCGCCTGCCTCTGTCCATGCAAGGCCGTTCACAACGCCTATTTGCGGCATACGTTCCAATTCCTCATCCAAAAATTTCGGCTGACCCAGGAACTCGGTGACATTCTTCCGATTGACACGTACAGCGGATTCCCCTTCTACGATCCTCTTGGCCGTGCGACGACAAATTTTTCCGATCTGTCTTTCCAACTCCCGTACTCCCGCCTCTCGCGTATAGTGTGAAATCATTTCCTGGAGCACGGCATCCGCCACCGAGCACTGCCTTGCCGTGAGACCGGCCTCCTGACGCTGCTTCGGCAAAAGATATCGTTTTGCAATTTGGAATTTTTCAACCTCGGTATATCCCGGAATGCGAATCACTTCCATGCGATCCAGCAGGGGACCCGGAATCGTCTCCGTTGTATTGGCCGTGGTTAAAAACATGACCTGAGAGAGATCAAACGGAAATTCCACAAAACGGTCCTGAAAGGTTTTGTTTTGCTCCGGATCCAACACCTCTAAAAGTGCGCTCGCCGGATCTCCGCGAAAGTCGCTTCCGATTTTATCCACCTCATCAAAGAGAAAGAGCGGATTCATCGTGCCTACCTTGATCATCTGCGACAGAATACGACCCGGCATGGCGCCGATATAGGTGCGACGATGCCCGCGAATTTCGGATTCGTCGGTCACCCCGCCGAGTCTCATGGAGGTGAATTTGCGATTGAGCGATTTTGCGATTGAACGCGCGATGGAAGTTTTTCCCACGCCCGGCGGCCCTACAAGGCAGAGAATGGATCCCTTGGAATCCTTTCGAAGCTGACGCACCGCGATAAATTCCAAAATACGCTCTTTTACCTCTTTCAAGCCATAATGATCCCGATCCAGAATTTTGCGGGATTTCGTCAGATCGGCCTGATCCTTCGTATAGTGACCCCACGGCAGCTCAAACACCGTGTCCAGATAGCTGCGAATCACATTCAGCTCCGGAGACATCGGAGAAACATAGCTTAATTTTTCGATCTCCTTCGCAACCTCTTCCCGGATCTCATCAGGGATATCTGATTGATGAAGCTGCATCATATAATCATCCACCAGCGAATCCGGATCGCCCGTGGATTCTCCCAGCTCTTCCCGAATGATATTGAGCTGCTCACGCAATACGTATTCTTTTTGTGATTGTTGCATTCGATCCTGAGCTCTTTCATGAATCTCCTGATCCAGAACAGCCAGCTGTCCCATCAGATCCAGATATTCACGAACGCGAATCAGCCGCTCCGTCACATTGAGCTCCGACAGCAGCTCCAATGCCTCCTGATTTCTCAAATCCAAATGCGGTGCCAGCTCATCCGCAAGGACGCCCGGATCCTTTGAATTCGCCAACGGATAAAGGAAGCTCTCCGGAATTTGCATGGATTCCTGTAAAAACTCTTTTGCTGCGGATGCCGTAAGGCGAATCAAAAGATCCGTCCTGCGATCGGAAACAAATTTCTCCGGGTGATAGATGTACTCCAGGACCTCCGCCTCCGGATAGGGATCCGTTCGGACGATTTTCGTAAGCTCTGCACGAGAAACGCCCTCGGCAAGCACTTTACTATACCCCGTCGGCATACGGAATGAGCTTCGAATTGCAACAATGGTGCCGAAGGATCCGTAATCCTCCGGCTGCGGGGCCTCATTCATAGGATCCTTTTGTGTTAAAAACAGCACGCCTGTTTGATTCTTTTTTGCCCATTGAATCACTTCCTCGGCACTGTCCGATTCCACATCAAATCGTATTGTCTGACCCGGAAAAATTGTAATTGCCCTCGAAAAAATAATAGGGCGCACTGCTTTATTGATCTCGTAATACTGTGGAATCATATCTCCTCTTTTGCATGCAGGTTCATGCGCTGCTGACCGATCACCTCATTCTCTTTTAAGATACGCGGAGATTCGTTGTTTTCTACCGACTCCTTGGTGATCACAACCTGACGTACCGCCGGATTGCCGGGAACCTTGTACATGGGCTCACGCAATATTGCCTCCATAATGGAACGCAATCCGCGTGCCCCCATCTTCCGGAGATAGCTTTTCTCGGCAATGGCCTCCAGGGCATCCTCTTGCACCTCTAAGTCCACTCCGTCCAAACGGAATAACTCTTTATACTGCTTTACCAATGCATTTTTCGGCTCTACCAAAATGCGCTTGAGGCTGTCTACCGAAAGCTCATTTAAAGCTACAATTACGGGAATTCGTCCGATAAGCTCCGGAATTAAGCCGAATTTCATCAGATCCTCAGGAATCACCTCCGCTAATGTCTCGGAGATCGTCTCATGGGAACGATCCGTGATCGTTTGATTAAATCCGATCGGATTCTGATCACGGCGCTTGCGGATTGTGTTTTCAATTCCTGCAAAGGCGCCGCCTACGATAAAGAGAATATTGCTGGTGTCTACGGAGATATACTCCTGCATGGGATGCTTTCTTCCCCCTTGCGGAGGTACATTGGCAACCGTTCCTTCAATCAATTTGAGCAGAGCCTGTTGAACGCCCTCGCCGCTCACATCTCTTGTAATCGACGGATTTTCCGATTTTCGTGCAATCTTATCGATTTCGTCGATATAGATGATGCCGCGCTGTGCCAGCTCCACATCATAATCCGCCGCCTGCACGAGCTTCAAAATGATGTTTTCAACGTCTTCGCCCACATATCCCGCTTCCGTCACCGTAGTGGCATCCGCAATCGCAAAGGGTACATGAAGCATCCGTGCCAGCGTCTGTGCTAAAAGCGTTTTGCCTGAACCCGTAGGCCCGAGCAGGCAAATATTGGACTTTTGAATTTCTACATCGGACTCTTCTTTGCAGTATATTCTTTTATAGTGATTATATACCGCGACCGCGAGTGTTTTCTTCGCCTCATCCTGCTCAATCACATATTCATCCAGCGCTTCCTTGATCTCAACGGGCGTCGGCAGTCCCTTGGTATTGTGCGATACGGCTTTTTCCTTGTTCTGTTCGTCCATCATCTCAGAACACAGAGCGACGCATTCGTTACAGATGAATGCGCCGCCCGGTCCTGCAAACATATGGTCGACTTCTTTGGTTGTCTTTCCGCAAAAAGAGCAGCGAGCCTGCTCTTCCTGAAAATCCGCCATATGTCCTCCTAATTATTTCATTGATGTGATGACCTGATCGATCAATCCATACTCCTTGGCCTCCTCTGAGGTCAGCCAATAGTTGCGGTCGGTGTCCTTTTCGACCTGTTCAAGCTTCTTATCTGTGGAATCGGCCAGTATCTGATTCAACGTCTTTTTCATTTGCAAAATCTTGCGCGTTTCGATTTCGATATCCGATGCCTGTCCCTGGACGCCGCCCAAAACCTGGTGGATCATAATCTCTGCATTCGGAAGAGCAAAGCGCTTTCCTTTTTTTCCGGCACCCAACAAAACAGCTCCCATGCTGGCCGCCATGCCGATACAAATCGTGGAAACATCGCTTTTGATGTAATTCATCGTATCGAAAATCGCAAGGCCCGCCGTCACCTCTCCTCCCGGCGAATTGATATAAAGCTGAATGTCTTTGTTGGGATCCTTGGATTCAAGATAAAGCAGCTGGGCAACGATAAGATTGGCCATCTGCGTTTCGATCTGTCCTGTTACAAAGATAATGCGCTCCTCCAATAAGCGGGAATAGATATCATAGGCGCGTTCACCGCGATTCGTTTGCTCAATCACTGTTGGTACGAGTGGCATATTACCGTCCTTTCTGAATGCATCGGCTGAGGCTCTGATTTTCGTCCTCAAGAAAAAATCAGTCCTTCTTTTCTTCGTCCGATGCCTTTTCTTCGTTTTTTTCTACCGGAGCATCTACCAGCTTGACCTGCGTCATAAGGTAGTCGATTGCTTTCTTTTTACGCACGTCATCTGCAACAAGATGCTCATTGTTCATCTCTTTCATCCGTTTGATAAAATCTTCCGGATTCTGTGCATTATATTGCTTTGCAAGCTTTTGAAGCTCTTCGTTGATTTCCTCCTCGCTGGCTTCGAATTTCTGCTCATCTACCAGGCTTTGCAGCACCAGATCTCCTGCAACACGCGCTTCCGCCTGAGGATGATATTGTGCACGAAGCTGCTCCATGGTCTGACCGGAATAGCGGAGGTACTGATCAAAGGGAATTCCCATCTGCTGGATTTGATTTGCCATGCTGCGGATTTCCACTTCAACCTGTTCATCAATCATGGAATGAGGCACATGAACATCGGAAATTTCCACGAGCTTGCGCACCGCATCATTTTCCTGCATTGCCTTTGCATTTTCATCTGCGCGCTCCTGAAGCTGTTTCTTAACGGAGTCACGGTATTCTGCAAATGTATCAAATTCAGATACATCCTGGGCAAATTCATCATCCGCCTCCGGGAGCTCTTTTTCCTGAATCTCTTGAAGCTTCGTTGCAAATACCGCCGCTTTTCCGGCAAGCTTTTTCTCGTGATAATCCTCCGGGAATGTAACATTGACATCAAATGCATCCCCCTGATTATGTCCTGCGATCTGATCTTCAAATCCCGGAATAAAAGTTCCGGAGCCCAGAACAAGATCCTGCTTTTCAGCACTTCCGCCTTCAAACGCCACACCGTCCACAGTTCCATTGTAGTCGATCGTAACCGTGTCTCCGTTTTGTGCCGCACGATCCGTAACCGGCTTCATGATGGAATTTTTTTCTCTCTCATGGAGAATCTCATGATCTATCTGCTCATCGGTAACCTCGTTATTTGCGCGCGTCACCTCCATGCCGTGATAATCGCCGAGCGCCGGGTGAGGCATGGTGTCCACCGAAATTTCCAACACGATGGGCTTTGTCTTTTCCAACTCCTTGACATCCACATCGGGGCGGCCTACCACCTCCAGCTTGAGCTCTTCCGTTGCGGCATCCAACACATCGGGAAGCAGCGCATTCAGTGCCTCATCGTAAAAAACGCCCTCGCCATAGTTCATTTCAATAATTTTACGAGGAGCATGACCCTTGCGAAATCCCGGGATGCTAAAGCGGCCACGATTTTTCTTGAATGCGTCGTTGAGTGCATTTTCAAAGGCCGGCCATTCAATTTCCGCCGTGTATACCGCTTTGTCGTTCTCATGTGAAATCAGTTTTGCTGTCATTCTTTTCTCCTTCATATCCTAAATATGCACATTATTTCAGTATTATACCACAATTTTCTCTATTGAAACGATATCGCCTCTCCTGAACGAAATTCTGCTGTCAGGTAAGCAGCCGCAGCGGATAGAAAAACAGCCCCGATTTGCTCGGCGCTGTTTTCTGTTTTTCCTTAGAAAGCTACGACAATGCCGCCTTGATTCGCATAAACGGTTGTGATACCGCCTGCTTCACAAATCTCAATCTTATGAAACAGATTGTGTCCCCTTACCATTTCCCGGACTTTTTCCGCACGCGGGAGATTGTTGACATGAGAAATATAAAGAGTGCGCTCGGAAAAATCGATATTGGCATTGATGATATGCGACACCAGACATTTGATGGCAGAGTTGATACCCCGTCTCAGATCCCGAATCGCAATGGTTCCTTCGTCTCCTGCGCAAATCGGAACAATGGACAGAAGAGAGGCTGCTTTCACAGCAAGCTTGGGCATTCTTCCCGACTTTGTCAACGTAGACAGATCCTCCAATACAAAGAATGTGTGAAGCTTATTTCGAAACTCCTCTCCCCGGCACACGATCTCGTCGAAGTCCACCTTTTCGGAAATCCATTGACGAATTTTTTCTACAAGAGAGACCTCAGCCGGCCCTTCTGACCAGGAGTCGAACACGTGAATTTTTTTGCCCTCCTCCATCAGCTCCTTTGCCGCAAAGACCGCATTTGAATAAGTGCTGGAAAGCTTGCTCGAGCACGTCACGATAAACGCCTCCATAGAGTTGCCTACCGCCTCCATAAAGCTTCCCGGAGAAACTGCTGCCGTCTTGGCGATCGACTCATCTTCCTTGATATTCTGAATCAGATCCACAGTATCCAGCGAGCCGTCATCAAAAAAATCCTTGCCGTTCACACTGATATAGAGCGGAACGCGAGTCACATCTGTCCATGCATCGACAACCTTTCCCGTGTCACAGGCGCCATCCACAATAATTTTCGGAATCATCTCCCTTGTTCCTTTCTTTGAACCGCTTTTTCTAAAAGTACAGCCTCGGTATTTGCAATTCGGCCTTCTACCACCTCTTCAAGCAGAAATGCGAGGGTGTCACCGATCCCCTTACCCGGAGAAAAACCCGCAGCTAAAAGATCCTTGCCGGAAACGGCTAAATCCCGAATGGAAATCGGCAGCTTCTTCTCTTTAATTATATCCATGTTACGGAGAAAAATGTTCAACATCTGTGCCGAATTTTCGCAGTTTTCTCCCTCGCTCTGTCGCCATTGAAGCACGCCTTCATAAAAGGCTAAAATTTCCCCGGCTCTCTTGCCCCATTTTCCCAGCGTGCGCTGTGTATCCGCCAAAGAGCTTGGCAGGGGAACCTTCGATTCTTCCAATATTGTACTGACGCCATGCATCCTTTCCCCGGATGCACGCAGCCGCTTGAGAATTTTTTTAGAGACTCCTGGCGCATCCGGTACTTGAAAAAACAGTCCGGCCCAACGCAGATTCGGATTCGGCGGTAAAATTTTCAATAATTTTTCATACGATGGAAAGAGTACGAGCTCCGGGATCAGATCCGACAGCAAGCCCGTGTTCTCCAAAAGGCTGATCGCCTCTCCCGCATGCTCACCGGACATCATGCGTTCCATCTCATCAAAGCATCGTTCCACAGAGACAAGACGAATTCTCTTATGATGGACTTGAATGGCATGAAAAAGATCCTTGTCCAAGGTCAGTGCAAACCGTGCCGCAAAGCGGACGGCTCGCATCATACGGAGCGCATCCTCCGCGATACGCTCCTCCGCATTGCCCACAGCGCAAAGCCGGCCCTCCGACAAATCCCTCTGTCCTCCGAAAAGGTCCAGCAACCCTCGCTCCGGATGCCATGCCATTGCATTCATCGTAAAATCGCGCCGCATCAGATCGTCTTCAATATGCTTGGAAAATTCAATTTCATCGGGGTGTCTTCCATCCCGATAATCGCCTTCTGCACGGTACGTCGTGATTTCATATACGTTCTCATGATAAATCACACGAATCGTGCCATATGCTCTGCCGACGTCAATCGTCCGGAGATCCGGGAAAATCTCACAAATTTGGCCGGGATGAGCATCGGTGGTCAGATCCACATCATGAGCAGGCAATCCCAGCAGCTGATCGCGTACAGCGCCGCCCACGACCCACGCCTCATATCCACGGCTCTCGATTCGCCGGAGCAGACCGATGACATCTTCTGAAAACCTCAAGCCATTAACCCCGCTTCCGCAATGGCGGAAATAATATCCTCCACTGCCCTTTCACATGTTGCGGCATCAAGATGCTCCGCCATCACACGAAGCACAGGCTCCGTTCCGGAAGGACGCACAACCGTTCGGCCATCCTCTCCCAATGTCACATTCACCTGATCAATGCGCTCTTTTACGTGCGCATTGCCGAGAACCGCCTCCTTATCCTTGACGCGGACATTTTTCAATACCTGCGGATAGCGAACAAAATCGGAATGTAAGGATGCCAGGTCGGTTTTCAGCTCGACCATGGTTTCTGTGACACGCAATGCCGTTAATACGCCATCCCCCGTAGTCGCATATTTGGAGAAAATAATGTGTCCGGATTGCTCTCCGCCGATGGCATACCCATGCTCCAGCATCTCTGCCGCCACATATTTATCGCCTACAGGTGTTTTTACGGATTGAATGCCGATCCGTTCCAATGCCTTATAAAGTCCGAAATTGGACATGATTGTTGTCACCGCCATGTTTTGCGGAAGCTGACCCATTTCCTTCATGTTGGCCGCACAAAGATAGATAATCGCATCTCCGTCCACAACCTCTCCATGATTATCGACGGCGATACAGCGATCCGCATCGCCGTCAAAGGCAAAACCGCAATCCAGCTTTTCCCTCTTGACAAGCGCCACAAGTCCTTCGATATGAGTGGAGCCCGCTTCCAGGTTAATATTCAAACCGTCGGGGCGATCATTGATCACAACGGTTTCCGCGCCAAGCGCATCAAAAACATTTTTAGCAATGGTAAACGCTGCGCCGTTGGCACAGTCCAGCCCGATGCGCAGTCTTTTAAAGGATCTTCTCACCGTCTGCATCAGATATCCTATATAGCGATTTCTGCCAAAGGTATAATCGCTGACCATGCCGATTTTTTCACGTGTTGCCAGTGGAAGATCATCCTTTTCACGATCGATATATTCTTCAATCCTTTCCAGAATCTCCTCATCCATTTTTGCGCCGTCCGGCCCGATGATTTTGATTCCATTGTCGTAATATGGATTGTGGCTTGCGGAAATCATGATGCCACAGGAAAAATCATCCGCACGCACTGCATAGGAGACGCTTGGCGTTGTTGTAACATGCATGAGATAGGCATCCGCTCCACTTGTTGTAATTCCCGTTGCTAAAGCATTTTCATACATATAACTGGATCGGCGCGTATCCTTTCCGATTACAATCGGGGCACGCTCCGGCAGACTTCTGCCGCGCTCTCTCTTTTTTTCCAGCTCCTCCTGGTAATAGTGACCCAAAAAACGACCGATGCGATAGGCGTGCTCCGCCGTCAGGTCCATATTTGCCTCTCCGCGAAAGCCGTCCGTACCGAAGTATTTCATGGTTCCCTCCTCATAGAATTCCTATTTTAATGATAATGATGTCACGGAAGCAATGTCAAGAAAAACAAAAAGGAGCCGCACCGGCGAACTCCTTTCGAATCTGTTTTATGGATTTTCAACTTCCCATCCGATTATCGAATATATACATCCAGATGATTTCCTGTGGTTCCGCGATCATATATTTTTCCCAATGCGCCGAATGGTGTTGGATAAACCGTTCCCATTGCCGCACTGCCTGCCAAAACAATATATCCGTCGCCGTCACAAACATACCCGTCGGCATTGATATGACGTCCCGGAATGCGCAGGCCGCCGCCCGGAAGCACACTTTGCGAATAATACGTGTACTTGTATCCCGAATAATTTACCACTCCCTGAAATCGAAATTGTGCAAGAGAATAGAGCTTCTCCGACTTTGGCGCCGTCTTGGTTCCCTTTGCGATTACCTCGGTTACCGGCTCTTGAGTGACGGTATCGGAAACGACCTCCGTAGAGATCACCTCACCGTTTTTCGTAGTGGTTGCCGTAACAATCTCACGAGTACCACTGACACCTTCCGTAACAACCCGGGTGTCACCGGCAAAAAGAGAATCATCCGAAACCGTCTTCGTTTCATAGTCCACGGGTTGATTTTCGCTGGTCGTCGTCGTCTCATAGCGATCGATGACAATGACATCTCCTTCTTTCAACGCGGCACTTCGTGCAGGCTCAATAGTATCATCCTGATTCAAGGTGATATTTTGTTCCTGTAAAAGCTCGCCGACATTCGTTGCCAATGTGTCCAGGATTCGATCAACACCTGCATCCCTGATTGTGATCGTTTTGAGGGTGCGAACGCTGAGCTCCATGCCGTCCTCAACCTTGTTATCCAATGCAGTTGTAGATTCTGCGCCTTCTAAATCCGTATATCCGCTCTTCAAAAGAGCCTCCCGGATATTTTTTTCTGTGGTAAAAAGCTCTGCCCTTGTGCCGTCAATTGTCAGATCAATTTCCTTTGGTCTCTGAGCATATGCCCATGACCCGGTAATACAGCTGATAACGAGGATGCCCGCCATCAGGCGCAGCTGCCCCTTAAGTAGCTTTTTTATTTGCATATAGCCTCCCTAAAAAAGTGCTTGTCTATGATTTTTGTTCTGTAACATTGTCACGGTGCGTTCGTAACTATTTTGTTACCAAAAATCGTAATTAGTATAGTCTTTTTTTGGGATTTGGCAATTTTGATATTCGTTTTCCCGTCAAGTATTGTGGGAATATTTCAATATTGTAATATTCTCGATACTTTTTTGTTATTTTTAGAGCTCATCTGCCCTTCTGTTTTTTTGCCATTCCAACGCCAGCGCATACACTTCATTTCTCCCCGCACCCGAGGCCCTTGCCGCCGCCTTTACGGCATCTCGCAATGTATTTTCCTTCGCCAGCTCTTGCTCAAGGCGCTTCAAGATGCGCTCCTCACTCCAGCCCTCTTCCGGCTGCGCCGCACCGATGACTACCGCATATTCACCTCGTTCCGGTATCTTTTCCGGATCCAGAGCATCTCCTGTAACATGAATCGCCTCTTCGAATTGCTTTGTCCACTCACGAATGAGTACGTACTCTCGATCCGGCCAGCGCTGTGCCAGCTCTTCCATCGTATGACGAATGCGATGAGGCGCCTCGTAGATAACCGTCGGAACAGAAAGCTGATCCATGATTTCCAGCGTATGCTGACGTTCCGCCCCCTTTCTGGGCAGAAAGCCCCAAAACAGATAATGTCCCTCTCCCAGTCCCGATGCCACAAAGGCCGTGATCGCTGCAGACGGTCCCGGCAACACGGTATATGGCAGACCTCGTCTGATCGCTTCGCTCAAAACCGTCTGTCCGGGATCCGAGATTCCGGGCGTTCCCGCATCGGAAACCACACAAATTTTTTCTCCCGCCTCGACACGATCCAAAATTTCTCCGCTTCGTGACCGTTCGTTGTGCTCATGGTAGGAAAGGAGCGGTTTCTCAATATGATATTCCCGAAGGAGAATGCTCGTATGCCTTGTATCCTCGCATGCTATGACATCCGCCTCGCGCAGATAGCGCAATGCGCGTAAGGTGATATCCTCTAAATTGCCGATCGGCGTCGGAATGAGCACCAGAAGTCCGTTTTCGTTTGTCATCCTACACACCTCTTTTTTGAAAAATCAAACAAAAAAAAGGGGCCGAAGCCCCTCTTTTTTTACTAAGTAAATTATTCCTCAGGAACCGGTGAGTCGGTCGGGCAAACTGCTGCACAGCTACCGCAATCGATGCAGGTATCCGGATTGATTACGTAGATATCTCCCTCAGAAATCGAGTCAGTCGGGCACTCCGGCTGGCAAGCGCCACATGCGATACAAGTATCTTTAATTACGTATGCCATAGTCTCCTCCATATCATTACTCAATCTTAAAGTCTTCTGAAAGACCTCGTAATAATCTTAACATCCCGCCCTGTTTTGTCAAGCTACCTTTTTCGTTTCCGACCGCGGCGAGCCGTGCCGGGGCGCACCCGTCCTTTCATGCTATATGGTTGCTTTTTCGTTTCCTTAGGCGCATTCTCTTCACAAATAAGCTCCGAATTTTCACGAAAATCCGATTTCTGCGGACATGCGCATCCGTCGCAGCCGCCTTTTGATCTTTCTTTCTGCGTCTGCTCTTTTTTCTCTCTTTTCTCCTTCTCGGTCACAAAAACGTGATTCTCCAAGGAATCCAGAAGCTCGGGCTTTGGCTGTCCTTTCTTGCGATGCTCAAGCACCTCAATATCGTCAACAGCATAATAATGCTCATCCTCGGTACCATCAGACTTATAGACATGCACTCGTACCCTGGTTTGCAAAGTATCCCGATCCACCACATAACCCTGGCCGTCAACGGTGAGCACCAAGGTTCCCTTAGGCGGAACCTTTTTCATGTTTTCCAGATAATGCTCCTGCTCATAATTGAGGCAGCACATCAGACGGCCGCAGATTCCGGATATTTTGCCCGGGTTCAGAGAAAGTCCCTGCGTTTTTGCCATTTTAATGGAAACCGGAACAAAATCATCCATGTATCGCTTACAGCATACCTCCTGCCCACAGGATCCGATCGCGCCGAGCATTCTGGTCTGATCTCGCACACCGATCTGCCTGAGCTCGATACGAGTATGAAAGATCTGAGCCAAATCGCGTACCAAGCTTCGAAAATCCACTCTTTCTTCTGACGTAAAATAGAAGATCAGCTTATTCCTGTCGAAGGTATATTCCGCCTCCACCAATCTCATGTCCAGTCCATGCTCTTTTATTTTTGTCTCACAAAGCGCATAGGCATCCTTTGCAAGCTGCATGTTTTCCAAATCATTATGCTTGTCCTCTTCGCTGGCGACACGCACAATGGGCATGATTTCCTGCGGCAGCATTTCCTCCGGAAGGTTTATATTGGATATCCACACCGTTCCATATTCAACGCCACGGTCTGTTTCCACGAGAACACCGCTTCCCTTTTCCAGATAAATGCCCGTCGGATCGAAATAGGTGATTTTACCGGAGCGTTGAAAACGAACGCCGATAACCTCTGCCATTCGTTTCCTCCAATTTCTATTTATCATCTTTCCTTTCGCCTGACTCTGCAAAGCCCCTTAAGAAAAGATGTTCCATTGCAAGTTGAAAATTGACATGTACATCCATCAACTGGCGAATCTGTTCTGTCTCATTGAGTGCTCGAGCAACCTGCTCTGTACTCACCTGTGGTGACATTCGCATCACGGAGTATCGAATCTCCGGTGCCACATTGTCCATATTACAGGACAATATTTTAAAATGCAAAAGGAGACCCAAATATTGTTCAATATATAAAAGAATTTCTTTCTTTCGTTCCTTCCAGGGATCAAAAATTCGATTCTGAGAAAAAACCTCTTTTCCCCGACCTGCAAGTGCTTTTTCAATCCACGGAAGCAAGGCTTCCTCCTCTGAGCCGGATGTGCGCTGCTCTGTTCGCGGACAGGAAAGAATCCGAACTCGAGAACGGATTGTCGGCAACAGCTTTGCCCGATTGCTCGTAACCAGTATCCAAACAAGATATCCGGGCGGTTCTTCAAGAGATTTCAAGAGCGCATTTTGCGCATCCTCACGCAGATTCCCGGCGTGCTCCAGCAGATAAACGCGGTATCGGCTTTCAATCGGACTCCGATACATGGATGCCGTAAGCTCACGAATCCTGTCGATCGGTATGGTTTCCTCCGGAACGATCTCCAAATCCGGACAATTTCCGTCCTCAAAACGCTGCACCTGTGCTCCTCCAAAATCGCAAAGCACTCTTTTTGCAAGTCTTCGGGCAAATGCAACGGCCTTCGTTTCGTCACCCTCCAAAAGATAGGCATGACTCAGCGCACTCGTCTGAATCGGAAAGCCCATGGAATCAGAGAGCGCGCCGTTCATCGTATCCATAATGAGCTCCGACGCTTGGATTACAGGCGATACAAGCGATCGATATCCAGCTGAAATACCGTTGCTCCGCCAACCTCAATCTCCACCGGAATCGACGAATAGACGCCGGGATCAAGCTGTGGACTCATCATAGGAGCGATCGTGCTCCTCCGCGAACAATTTCTTTTAATGACCTGCAGTGCCTGTTCCACATCCTGATCCTCAACGCCTAAAAACAGTGTCGTGTTTCCGCTCTTTAAGAAACCGCCGGTTGAAGACAGCTTGGTAACACGATAATTGAGTTCGACAAGAGACTCCATCAAAGGAGCCGCATCACTGTCCTGAACAATACAAATTAAGAGCTTCATTTTTTTCTCCTCACTATTCCTTCTCTACAAAAGTGCTGCCTCGTTTTTCACAATAGCCATGGCGAACCAGAGTGCGGCAGATGGCCTCCCAGGCGTCCTCCAAAACCTTTTCAGCCGGCTGTGACGCATCAATACGAACCACATTCGGCATATCCTGCATCGATTCTAAATAACCTCGGTATACTGCTTCAAAAAAGCTGTCATTGGCTTCCTCAAGCCGATCCTTTGTCTCCGTTTTTGCCTTTCGTCTCAGCACCGTTACCGGATCCACATCCAGAAAAAGGGTCATATCAGGCAAAAGACCGTTACGAGCGAATGCATTAATCTCCGCCACCGCTTTCAAGCCGAGCTTTCTTCCGAAGCCCTGATAAGCCAGTGAGCTGAGCACATACCGATCACATATGAGAATTTTGCCTTTCTCCAATGCAGGGCGAATTTTTTCCTCTGTATGTTGCGCTCTGGATGCTGCGTATAGGAGCGCCTCACATCGGGCTGTCATCTCCTGATTGGTTGTATCCAGGATTATGGAACGAATCTTTTCTCCTATCGGTGTGCCTCCGGGCTCACGGGTAAACTCCACCGGCAGCCGCAAAGTCTTCATGCGCTCCTTGATGCCATGAAGCACCGTTGTTTTCCCCGATCCGTCCGAGCCCTCCAGGGCGATAAAACATCCCTTCATTTGCTTTCCTTCTCTAATTTTAGCATTCCGATTTCAATCGGAGCAATCTTCCGTTATTGAGGTACCGTGAGCAGAGTCGGAGAATACATCCAGCCTTCCAGCGTGCTTCCATCTGATTTTTGCAAAGTGCCGTGTACCCAGGTGACGTCGGAGCCCATGACAGCCTCCTTGACTGTAAAAATCTCTCCCGGAACCGCGCTCCCTAAAATTCCTGCATCGGTGCCTGCTCCCGAGCGCACATTTGCCTTGTCCTCCACGGCAAAGCTTTTGCCGACCCAGCTGTCAGGATTGGAATATTCCGCCGGTCCCTCCGTACGAGGCTGAACCTTTTCTATCTGAGATTCGGAAGCCGGGGCCGATGAGAATGCCTGCGCAGAGGAGCTGTCCGCGGGTGCCGCTTCTTTTTTGTGTTCGTTAGAAGTCTGCGTCATGGATTGTGTCTGTGGCAATACGCCCTTTTCAATCGCTTTTTTGTTCATTGTACGGAAAAAAAGAGACGCGATCAACCAAATCAAGACGATCAGCAGCAGTACGCTGATGACTGTCGTGACGACAACACTCGCCTCGCCGGATTTCGTTTTTTTCGTCTGCACCGGCGTTTTGGTCACAGGGCGAGATGCCGCTTTTCCGGACACTGTTTTTCCGGGCGTTATATTTCCAAGACGGGGTCTTTTCCTCGTACCTGTCCCCGCGGAAGCGGAACGCTTCACCGCATTCATACGGCTCCTCGGATTGGGTGCTGCTGTCCGTACATTTTTGGGTCGAGCCGACTTCTTCGTTTCATCATCTCTTGCCATATTCCGCCTCTCAGTCTCCAAAACCGATTCCCACCATGCGCGCCTGCTGAATCAGCTCATGATCCATCGGAACCGTTTTGAGTAAGCCTGCCGTTTTTTCCAGTGGAATCGAGTCGATGTGATTTCCGTCAAAAACAATGAGTCTTCCATAGTTTTTCTTGAGAACCGCTTTTGCACCGGCTGCTCCAACGCGCGTTGCCACGATACGATCAAACGGAGAGGGAGAGCCGCCTCGCTGCATATGTCCCGGAACAGTAACACGAACCTCCGCTCCCATTTCCTTCTCAATTTCAGCAGCGATCTGATAAGCTGCGGAAGGATACGGCCTCTCCGCAATATACTTTTTATACTCCTTTTTGCTCATTTCCGATTCTGACTTGGAAATAGCGCCCTCGGCTACACAAAGAATGGTAAATTTATGATCCAGTGAGCGTCTGCGTTCAATATCGTTGCAGATGCTTTGAATATTGTAAGGAATTTCCGGCAGCAGAATAATATCCGCTCCGCCTGCAATTCCCGCATACAAGGCCAGCCACCCGACCTTATGCCCCATGATTTCAATGATGAATACGCGACTATGAGAGGCCGCCGTCGTATGAATGCAATCAATGGCATGGGTTGCAATATCCAACGCGCTGTGAAAGCCGAAGGTCAGGTCGGTTCCGTAAATGTCATTATCAATTGTTTTCGGGAGTCCGATCACATTCAAGCCTTGCCCGGAAAGCAAATTCGCTGTTTTAAGCGATCCGTTTCCTCCCAGTACCACAAGTCCGTCGAGTCCGAGTCTCCGATACGTTCCTTTCATAAGCTCCACGCGATCGTTGCCGTATTCATCCGGAATATCCATGGTCTTAAAGCTTTGACGGCTTGTCCCGAGAACGGTTCCTCCGACTGCCAGCAGTCCCGAAAAATTCTCCGCCTTCATTTCGCGGTATTCGTTATACATCAATCCCCAAAATCCGTTTTTGAATCCCAGGATCTGTGTATCCGGTTGTGCACGATACAGTGCTTTCGCCAGTCCGCGCATTGTTGCGTTCAAGCTTTGGCAATCGCCGCCACTGGTTAAAATTCCGATTCGAAGTGCCATATTTCCTCCCATGCTCTCGTGCAGTTTATGATTCCGTGCAAGTAAATATGAATTTTTATGCTTCTTTCCATATTATGGTTATTTTACCACAGCAATGTGGGATTGACACCTTTCCACATCGTAGAAAAATAATGCTATAATATAGATACGTTCGTAAACGATTTCATACGTGCTTAATCGTAAAGGAGGCGTCATGACTGTCAACCCTATAAAAAAGGCTGTTCTTTCCGCTTTGGAGGTGGATCCTTGGCTTAGCAGCTATCGCGAGGATCTCAGTCTGCGCATGCGTAATTATTATAGCAAGCGCAGAGAGCTCGTGGGTGATCGTTCCACATTGATCGATTTTGCAAATGGAGAAAAATATTACGGCTTTCACCGGACAGAAAATGGTTGGGTATATCGCGAATGGGCTCCGCACGCCGATGCACTCTATCTTGTCGGTGATTTTAACGACTGGACGCCCCATTCCCATCCCTTGGAGCGAAAAGAAAACGGTGACTGGGAAATTCAATTGGAAGGAAGGGATGAGCTTGCGCATGAGCAGCGGATAAAAGTCATCGTAAACTATGATAATGAGGATCATTATAAAATTCCTCTCTATTGCCACCGCGTCGTGCAGGAGGTTCATGCCGACGGCTCCATTGACTGGATGGGGATTCTGTGGGCACCTGAAGAGGAATATGTCTGGCATGATCAGAATTTCCGTTTGAAAAAGAATCTCTCTCCTCTGATTTACGAGGCACATGTCGGAATTGCACAAGAGGAAGGGCGCATAAGCTCATTCCGTCAATTTGTGGAATATACTCTTCCCAAAATTAAAGAGGACGGATATAACTGCATTCAGCTCATGGCGATCATGCAGCATCCCTATTACGGATCCTTCGGATATCACGTTTCCAACTTCTTTGCAGTTTCCAGCTGGTTCGGTACGCCGGATGATTTTAAGTATCTGGTGGACAAGGCTCATGAAATGGGGCTGGCCGTCCTGATGGATCTCGTACATTCCCATGCAGTGAAAAACACGATGGAAGGCATCAATCAATTCGACGGCACGCAAGAACAGTTTTTCTATCCGGGCTCACGCGGCATTCATCCTGCGTGGGATTCCATGTGCTTTCACTATGGAAAAAACGAGGTGCTCCATTTTCTGCTTTCCAATCTGAAATACTGGATTGAAGAATTTCATCTGGATGGCTTTCGTTTTGACGGAATCACCTCCATGCTCTTCTGGGATCATGGCTTGGGAACGGCATTTGATAATTATGATAAATATTTCTCTATGAATACCAACACGGATGCTGTAACCTATCTTATGCTTGCATCTGAGCTTGTTCATGATCTCAAAAAAAATTTCATTATGATCGCTGAGGATATGAGCGGCATGCCCGGTCTGTGCTTGCCGATTGCACGTGCAGGCATCGGCTTTGATTACCGTTTGGCTTTGGGCATTCCCGATCTTTGGATTCGCACCGTCAAAAAGGATGATCATGATTGGAATATGCACGAAATATACTATGAGCTCACCACACGGCGTCCGGAGGAAAAAAAGATCGCCTATGCAGAAAGCCATGATCAATCGCTTGTCGGTGATAAGACCTTGTTTTTCTGGCTTGCCGATCAGGAAATCTATTGGCATATGTCCAAGGATGACGAAAACATCCTCATTGATCGTGCAATTGCTCTTCATAAGATGATTCGTTTTATCACCTTAACGACGGGATCCGATGGATATCTCAACTTTATCGGAAACGAATTCGGGCATCCGGAATGGATCGATTTTCCTCGTGAGGGCAACGGATGGAGCTATCACTATGCACGCAGGCAGTGGCATCTTGTACAGGATGAAAATCTGAAATACAGCTATCTTGGAAAATTTGACCGGGATATGCTGGCATTCGCAAGAAACGCCGAGCTCATGAGCTCACGCGGTCTCCAATATATCCGAATCTATGAGGATCGAAAAATCATCGTCTATCGCAATAAGAAATATATTTTTGTATACAATTTTCATCCGACAGATTCCTATGAAAGCCTGCAGTTTCCCGTCCATGCCGCCGGAAAATACCGGGTCGTATTTTCCTCCGATCGTACGGAATATGGCGGTTTCTCTCGGATTCCGGAATACATCACCTATGAAACAGCCCCCATCGATGATATTGACTGGGAAAACGGCTTGACTCTGTATATCCCGTCAAGAACGGTGCTTGTGCTGAAAAAACTGGATGAAAAGGATCCGGGCCACATGGCTTAAAATGGACGGCTGAGCTTCCACAGAAAATGCCGAAGCTCAGCCGTCTTTTCCGTTTCCGAATTGGACAGTGTGGAAAGTGTAAAAGCCTATATTACAAAGGATATGCTCCGCATATGATAGACGCCGGAAACCGAAGTCTGACATATGCGGAGCATTGTCATGTCCAAATAGAAGTACGCAGCAAAATGAAAGCTTAAGGTATTGAAAGGACATGAGAAGCAGGAGTCTCCTTCCGGAGATCAGAAAAGACTGATCATGACTGCGTAAGAATAGCGTATCGCATCCTGCTCAATTCAGCGATTCCGTAAAGATTGAAAATACCTGTCTGCCTCCCTCTTCTTTCAGATGGCTTCATAGTAAGGCCTATGGTAAAAAAACGAGGATGATTGACAAAAAAGAGACAAAAAATGGTCAAGTTTATTGTTCCATTCGCATTCGCAATAGTATAATCATTAAGCAACATATTGGAAGGTTATATAAAGATTGGAAAAATAAGATGAAGATCATTATTTCACATGATGTAGACCATTTATACAGAAGTGATCATTATAAAGATTTGATTATCCCGAAGCTTTTTGTAAGAGAGAGCATCGCCCTGGCTAAGCGTAGACTCGATTTTACGCAATGGCATAGAAGGATTTCCGGGATTTTAAGCAAAAACATAAATCATATTGAAGCTCTTGCAGAATTTGATAAAAAGAAAAGCGTAAGATCCTCGTTCTTTTTCGGAATGGCCAATGGGCTTGGTATGTCCTATAACAAATTCAAAGCTGCGAAGTTTATAGACCTCGTCAGACGGTATGGATTTGAAGCCGGCGTACACGGAATCGAATATAAGGATGAACAGGCTATGAAAGCGGAGTTTAGCGATTTTAGGGATATCTCTGCGACAGAGGCCAAGGGAATCCGCATGCATTATGTTCGATTCGACAGCCTGACCTTTCAAAAACTTTCGGCGTGCGGATATGTTTATGACTCTACAGAATTTGATAAGCAAGCCGGTTGTTGTATCAAGGCTCCCTATAAGGTCAATACCATGTGGGAATTCCCGCTATGCGTAATGGATTGTTATCTTCCGAACTCCCTTCAGAACAAGAAGAAAATGACAATTCAGCTTTTAGACAGAGCAGAAAAACAAGGCCTGCCGTATTTCACAATGCTTTTGCATGACTTTTACTATTGTGATGCCTATGTGGATTTCAAGTCCTGGTACGAATGGTCGGTAGACTATTTCATTGAACATGGATACCCGTTCATTTCCTATTTAGATGCGGTCCGGGAGCTGGAGACAAAGAGGGGCGGCAATGTCTGTGCAGAATAATAAAACGGAATACGCAAACTCGGTATTTGAACAGCCATGGTTTTTGGATGCGGTATGCGATGGCCAATGGAAGGAAATGAAGATAGAAGACAACGGCAAAATCGTTGCTCGGTGGGCCGTCGCCTATAATGGAAAAAAGATATTCATGCCCGAGATGACCCAGACGCTCGGCTTTTGGATAGACCCTGAACTCAAGGAAAGCAGGCGACGTTCCATCATTTTGGAATTGATCCAAAAGCTTCCGAATCATCGGTCATTCTGTGTCATGCTGCATCCGGAGAATGATGATTTTTTGCCTTTTATTTGGAACGGATACCACGTAAAGCCGAGGGTCACCTACCGATTTGACGATTTGACAGATCCGGAGGCGATTGAAAAAGGCTATAGCAGAGGTCTGAAAAGCAATATTCATCAGGCGAAAAAAGTGGTTACAATTATTGAAGAAGACAATGTAGAGCGTCTATATGCGCTTCTTGAATCAACATTTCGAGCACAGAAGAGAAGCTATCCTACACCGAAAAAAGAAATCCAAAAATTATTTGAAGCAGGTCTGGAAAATAACGCGTGTAAAATATTGACGGCGATTGATGAAAATGGGAATGCACATGCATCTTCATTATTTTTATATGATGAAAAAACCTGCTATTATTTACTTTCAGGGGCGGATAGAAAATATCAGGCCAGCAGAGCACCGGCACTGATTTTGGATACGGCGATTCAATTTGCATCCAAAGTATCAGCCGGCTTTGATTTTGAAGGCTCTATGATACAAGGGATAGAGAACTTTTTCAGGCGTTTCGGTGCAAAACGTACGGTATATTATGAAATCAGCAAGAAAAATCTTGTGGGAGAGATCGAAGATGTGTTGAAACCCAGGGTCAAAAAGCTGCTGGGATATAAGATGTGAAAATGGGCAATGCTAATGTTTGAGAAAGATGATGACTTTTTCAAAAATACGAAAAAAAGAGGGCTGAGCTTCCACAATAAATGCGGAAGCTCAGCCCTCTTTTTCATTTTCCTTCAGGCCTGCAAAGCTGTTTCCTTTATTTACAAACCCCTTTATTTACGAACCACGGTGAGTATGGTATCGATGAGCACCTTGGTTTCTCGAGCAAGCGAAAAGTGTTGAATTTCTTCCAGATTAATTTTCATCTTATCCGGCAAAATCCGATTCATATAGAGTGCATCGGCCTCCTCCGGCGTCTTCAGCTGCTGCATCAGCTTCGCCTCATCCTTATAAAGAATGCTGCACCGAGAGGTCAGACCTGCCGGAAGAAGCAGTGTCGCTCGCATTTCCGGCGTATATCGTTTCACGATATCCACGACCTCCGGTCTCGTACCGACCAAGGTCATGTCTCCAAAGAGAAGATTCAGCACCTGCGGCATCTCATCGAATCGCCAGTTTCTGAGGCGTGTTCCCATCCTGGTGATTCGCGGATCATGATCCAGAGTGACGTGAGAGCCGATTTTATCCGCATTGACAACCATCGTCCGAAATTTATAAATATAAAAATTCCGTCCGAACTGTGTCACGCGCTTCTGCTTATATAAAATCGGAAATCCGGAATCAATCAGGATCGCAATGGCAATGACAAGCATCGGAATCAGTAAAACAGCCAATAAGAGGATGGCGATCACAATGTCCATAATGCGCTTGATGATCAGCTGAATCCATTTGGGCCGGATCGCTTCATAGTAGGGCATGACCTCTGCGACCTGCAGATCCTTCGGCAATTTTTCAAACGAGGGCAATAGCATATAGGCTCCTTGGTCAAATCCGGTCCTTAGGCACGAAACAATTCCTGAAAGGTTGCTTCAAAGGCATTGCATACATACTCGACATCTTCATCCGTCAATACGGTATGGAGCGGAAGTGTGATTTCATTTTCATAAAAGGCATAGGCATTGGGAAAGTTTTCAATGGAAAAGCCCATGTTCCTGTATGCAGTCATCATAGGAAGCGGCTTATAGTGAACATTGCAAGCGACTCCCTTTTCTCCCATTTTGGCAATGAATGCATTGCGCTGCTCGGCGTTTGCATGAGGCAAGCGAGCGAGATACAGATGTCCGCTGCCATAAAAATTCTCTCCTTCTTGAGAAATCGCCCAACACCCGCACGCATCCACGACACTTTTGTTGTAGCGTCGTATGATTGCATGGCGGCGTTCCATAATTTCCGCATAACGCTTGAACTGGCTCAGTCCCAATGCTGCACAGATATCTGTCATATTGCATTTATAGCCGGGAATCAGGATGTCATATTCCCAAGCGCCCAGCTGATTTTTCTTAAGAGCATCCTTATTCTGCCCATGAAGGCTCAGAAGCTGTACAGCTTTATAAAGCTCTGCCGAATCGAAGGGCAGCTCCTTTCTCCAGCTGAGTGCACCTCCTTCGGAGGTGGTCAGATTTTTTACCGCATGGAATGAGAAACAAGAAAAATCACCGATAGCTCCGGCATGCACACCGTTTTTCGTTGCGCCTAAAGAATGGGCGCAATCCGCTATGACGGCGATGCGTCCGAGCTTGCGCTGACGCTCCGTGCGAGGACGATACAAATCGCGATGTGCCTCCAGACAGCGATACAGATCGTCATATTCTACGATGACACCTCCGACGTCTACAGGAATGATCGCCTTGGTACGCTCAGTGATTGCTGCCTCCACGGCATCCAGATCCATGAGAACCGTATCCGGCTGTACATCCACCATTACAATTTTCGCACCGACATGCTCAATAACGGATGCCGAAGCGGTATAGGTGTAGGCTGTAACAATGACCTCATCTCCCGGTCCGATTCCCATAATGCGGAGCGAAAGCTCAAGCGCCGCTGTTGCCGAGTTCAGACAAACGGTGCCGGCGGATCCGAGATATGCGGTAAGCTCCTTTTCAAATTCCTTGGTACGCGGACCTGTAGTAATCCAACCTGAACGCAGAGCCTCCACCACCATCTCGATATCCTCCTCACGAATATCCGGCGGTGAAAAGGGAATGGAACGCATTTCCTTTTTGGGATTTTCCGTGTTATTCTTTGTCATTTTTTGCCTCCCTGGCATGTTCTTCCTGATACTTTGCGTAATCCTCCGGCATTCCATTTACCGAAACCTTAAATGTGGATACGATGTCGGCTATATAATCTCGAATTGCATCCGTTTCCTGATAGGATGCCGCATAAAGCTCCGGCAGCTTCGCATAAAAAGCCTCGATATCAAAATCGATGGGATGACCGATTTTAATGTGCTGATTGCTCGTCCTTTGCAGGCCTTCTTCATCCATTAAAACCTCTTCATATAGCTTTTCACCCGGACGAAGCCCAACAATTTGAATCTCGATATCTTCTCCAAGCTTGAGGCCCGACAGACGAATCAGATTCTTTGCCATATCCAAAATTCGTACAGGTTCACCCATATCCAAGATGAAGATTTCTCCTCCTTTGGCATAAGAGCCTGCCTGCAATACAAGCGATACTGCCTCCGGAATCGTCATAAAGAATCGGACGATATCCGGATGTGTGACCGTAACGGGTCCTCCCTCTGAGATCTGTTTTTTGAAAAGCGGAATCACACTTCCGCTGGATCCTAAGACATTTCCAAATCGAACTGCTACGAAATCCGTTTCGGAACGCGCGTCAAAGGATTGAAAGATCATTTCACACATTCTCTTTGTAGCGCCCATGACATTCGTAGGATTGACGGCCTTATCGGTCGAAATCAGCACGGCACGATGTACATGATATTCATCGCAGACGCGAGCCACATTGAGTGTACCGAATACATTGTTTTTGATCGCCTCATTGGGGCTGACCTCCATAAGCGGCACATGCTTATGAGCCGCAGCATGATAAACAATCTCCGGACGGTAACGATCAAAGACCCAGCGCAGGCGCTCCAAATTTCTCACGGATCCGATCAACACCTCCAAGTCCAGGTCCGGAACATGTGCATTGAGCTCCATTTGAATATTATAGGCATTGTTTTCAAAGATATCGAAAATAATCAGCTTTTTGGGCTTAAAGCGCGCAATCTGGCGGCAAAGCTCCGAGCCGATGGTGCCGCCTCCTCCCGTAACCAGCACGGTTTTATTTTGTATATATTCCGAGATTTCATAGCTGTTTACCCGGATAGGCTCTCTGCCCAGGAGATCGTCGATTGAAACATCGCGCAGCTTGCTGACGCTGACCTCTCCGGTAATGATCTGGTAAATTCCGGGTACAATTTTTAAGCCGGCATCGGTAAGCTTGCAATACTCGAGGATTTCGCGCTGCTCCTTGCGGGATGCCGAAGGAAGCGCCAAAATAATTTCCCGAATGCCAAGCTGTTCCACAACGCGGACAATATCCGTGCGATCGCCGAAAATCTTTACGCCCTCTAAATAACGTCCTCTTTTATCCTTATTATCATCAATCAGCGCTACGACCTTGTTTCGAATCTTATCGCTCACATTCATTTCGCGAATCAGCGTTCTTCCCGCTTCTCCTGCACCGATGATCAGCGTCGGAATGAAATCCCCTTCCTCTGTGTTCCTGACAAGACGGTTTCCCACATGGAGCATCAGGCGATAAGAAAAACGCTCAATCATCACGCCGAGAAAAAGCAGGAAAAATTCGATCAGAAAAAACGCCCTCGGAATCCAAATGCCCGTAAAAGTAAAGCGCATGATGACATACTGGCATATTATAAAGAGCAGGCAGGCCAAGAAACCGGAAATGAACTCCTGCAAGCCCACATATGCCCATATGCTGCGATACATTTTAAAGAGCGCAAAAATCGCAATCGCCAATACTGTAAAAGCAGGTGCCCAATGCATCATGTGCTGTGTTAACAGATATGGCACCAATGTGTATCGGAAATCAAAACGAATCCACATCGCTCCAAAAAAGGCAACATTCACGATTAAAATGTCTAAAAGCAGGAAAAATGCCAGCTTGCTTCGGTACTGTCCGGATTGTCTAAACATATGCTATTCTGCTCCTATTTTGCCAGCTCAATCAGAGTGGATACGATTTTTTCAAATTCCTCTTCCTTCATATACGCATGCATCGGCAGGCTCAGCACTCTCCGGCTGAACTCATATGCCTTCGGTACGTCTGTCGGATTGTAACCCAGCGAAGCAAATGCCGTTTCCATGTGCATCGGATTCTGATAATAGATCATGACGGGAATGCCCCTCGCCTTCATTCCCTCCACCACCTTTTGACGGTGTTCCTCATTTCTTGCAAGAATCGTATACTGTGCCAATGCGGTTTCACGGCCCTCGGGAATTACCGGCGTTTCATAATATCCCTTCAGACGGGCATCATAACGCTCACGAAGCTGATTTTTTTTCGCTCTTTCATCATCCAAAAGGCCTAATTTCACCAGCAGAACCGCTGCCTGCATGGTATCCAATCGGGCATTGATTCCGATACGAACATTGTCATACTTGCTCGCTCCATGACCATGGACACGAAGTGAATGCATCAGCTCATAAAGGTCATCATCGTCGGTAAAGACCGCACCGCCGTCTCCATAGCAGCCTAACGGCTTTGCCGGAAAGAAGGAGGTTGCGGATACGTCCCCCACCGAGCAGGATTTACGTCCTTTATAGGAAGCTCCGAAGGATTGCGCATCATCCGTGAGCAGGAACATATCGTATTTTTTTGCAATACGCTCAATTTCATCATAATCCGCCATAAGACCGAAGATATTGACAGCAATGATGCCGCGCGGCTTGAGTCTGCCTTCCTTTACAATCCACTGAATGCGGGCCTCCAAATCCTTCGGATCCATGTTATAGGTTTCATCCGAGTCCACGAAAACCGGAGTGCCGCCGGTAAGAGCCACTACCTCTGCCGAGGCGAAATAGGTAAAGCTGGAAACAAAAACCGCATCCTCCTTGTGAAGCCCATAAGCCATGAGCGGTAAAATCAAAGCGCTGGTGCCGCTGGAGCAGGTCAAACAGTGTTTTCTTCCCACATATGCCGCCAATTTTTCCTCAAGCTCCTTTACCTCGGGGCCCATGATAAAATGACGATCCTGAAGTGTTTTATGAATCGCTGCATCCATCTCTTCCTTCACGCGATCATATTGTCTTCCCAAATCAATGAATTCCATTTTTCTTCTCCTTGATTTCCTCTACAAACTGCAGAAATTGCTCTGCAAGCACCTGATAGCTTCGATTTTGTAAAACCCAGCGCCGTCCGTTCTCTCCTAATTGCCGCAGCCGCATCGGATCCTCATCTGCGATATGCAGCAACGCTTCTTCAATAGCCTTTGAGGATCCGGGGGCTACAGAATATCCGCACTGCGCCAGCCGGACCTCATCCACCGGAGCAGACGCTCCGTATATGATAGGCTTTTCAGCCATCATATAATCATACAACTTATTCATCGAAACGCCATATCGATACAGAGGAATTTCTCGCAATCCCAGGTAGAGGCAATCCATTTTCTGTAAAACGGACGGTACCATTCTCTTAGGTACCGATGCCAGCATGGTAACATTGCTCAGTCCTTCCTCTGCAACCCTTTGTTCAAGGCGAGATTTTTCAACGCCATCCCCAACAAGAACAAAGTGAAAACGGGCATTATCACGAAGCAAGGACGCGGTATCCAGCAAAGTGTCCAATGCGTTCGATAGCGCATGCCCCCCCAAATAGCCGACAATAAAATGGCTTGTTTTGCGTAAATCTTGAAAAGTCCTGCGCAATTCCGCTGTGAGCGGCTCCGGATTTTGCCAATCATCTGTCCATATCCCGTTCGAGATCCAGCACATTTTGTCCTGTACAGGATAATTTTTTTCAGACACATATTTTTTTACATCGGAAAGCACCGTAACGATGCCATCCGATCGGTAGAATGCGCTTTTTTCCGCTTTTCCAATCCAACGAATCACCGGATTGGATTCGGAAATTCCTCCGATTTCAATTAACGTCTGCGGCCATAGATCATGAGCCTCATGGATTAACAGCGCCTCAGGACAAAGCTTGCGCATGGACTGAGCGGGCCAGGTATCCATAGGATAGGTGGATGAGGTGATGATGAGATCCGGATGAAACTCGTCTACAATCCTCTTTCTGTTCCGGTAAATTTTTGTACAGAAATCGACCATAGAAAGCGCACGAGCCGCTCCATTGCCATGATATTGTCTTGTCCTCAGCCATAAAAACTCAATTCCGTCAATTGTCTGAAGCTCCGGGCTCTTCCGGATACAAGGATTCTCCTGACGAAGATGAGAATAGGAACCGGCAAGAATTCGCACCTTGTGGCCACGCTTCACCCATTCCTTGGCCATGTAAAAAGGACGAAATTCCATTCCCATGGACATGGAACCGGCATAATGATCAATATACAAAATATTCATTCGCCGCCTCAGTTCGTTACGCGCTCCAATGTCTCGTCATCAGTCTTTTTGTAGCTTCTTCCGCAATGAGGACAGGTGATCGTTCTTCCCTCTGAAAACACCTCGTCATGTAAAATTTCACCGCATTCACATGCCCATGCGATGCGTTTTGCCGGTACTCCTGCCATCAATGCGTATGGGACTACATCTTTTGTCACGACAGCACCCGAGGCGATCATGGCATGATGGCCTATACGATGTCCGCATACAATCGTAGCATTTGCTCCGATTGTTGCGCCTTCTTCAACAGGCGTCGGACGATAGCCTGCATGACCCTTCGGATATTTTGCTCGGGGATTCAGGTCATTGGTGAATACACAGCTCGGACCGCAAAACACATCGTCGGCAAGCTGCACCCCCTCATAAAGCGAAACATTATTTTGTACCTTCACGCCATTGCCGATCCGTACATTGTTCGAAACATTCACATTTTGACCGAAGCTGCAATTCTTTCCGATGCGCGCGCCCGATTGAATATGGCAAAAATGCCAGATCTTTGTATTCTTTCCGATCTCCACGTTTTCATCGACATAGCTTGATTCATGTACGAAATACTCGTTTTCCAAAAGCTCCTCCTCAATATTTGCGGAAGCCGCCGTGAATCTCTTCAACAGCGGCCTCCTGTGATCCATGAAATCCGGCTGACGTTTTCGCTCTATCTCAAAATTTCTCTCAAAGTATCAAGAAAATCTATGAAAGCGAGCCTTCTCCGAAGGTTCCTTTCATATCCGCAGATGCGAAATCCTCCAGCGGAAGCTTCACGGGCTGACCCGTTTTCTGGCTTTTGTAAATCGCCAAAACCAGCTCCAGCGCTCTGCGTCCCGCACGGGCATCCACATAGGGAGCTCTGTCATTTTCAATGGCATCCATCATATCGCGGAAATAGCGGGTATGACCGTTGCCATAAACATTGGAGGTTTCTTCTTTGAGGCCGTTGAGCTTTTCATCCTCCTCGCTCATCTCCTCAAAGTTCCATACATCAATATCCGTGGTAGATTTTCCGCCGATTTTCACCGTGCCCTTTTCTCCGAAGATGTAAAGAGTTTCCTCGAGATTTTTTGGAAAAACATTGGTGGTTCCCTCGATCATGCCGATTGCGCCGTTCTTGAATTTCACAATCGCCGTTCCGAGATCCTCCGCTTCCAAATAATCATGGAATTGTTGACGCGTCTGTCCGTAAACCTCTTCCACCTCATCGCCCAGCATCCAGCGCAAAAGATCAATGCCATGAATGCACTGATTCATCAGTGCACCGCCATCCTCCGCCCAAGTGCCGCGCCAGGGAGCTTGCTCATAATAACCGCGATTTCGATTCCAGCGCACATGGACAGTGCCGTGTGACAGCTTTCCGAAGCGTCCTGCCTCAACGGCTTTTCTCAGATGCTGGATAGCCACATTAAAGCGATTCTGATGAATGGCGCCTACCTTGACGTGGTGCTTTTCGGATTCCTCGATGATGCGATCGGCATCCGCCAAGCTCATCGCCATAGGCTTTTCGATCATCACATTGATACCTCTGCGAATGCACTCAAGTGCAATTTCCGCATGTTTTCCGCTTTCTGTCGCAATGCTGACCAGTTCAATCTCCGGATGCTCCTCCAGCATCTTACGGTAATCGGTATACTTTAATGTCACATCCTGCGGAAGCTGCGCCTTGTCCAAAAGAGCATCCATTTTCTTCGGATCGATATCACACATTGCGGTGAAATGAAGCTTGTTGTTTTGCTGCGCATAAATATGATTGATTGCAATGCGACCGCAGCCGATCAGAGCATAATTCATTACCTTCCTCCTTGTTTTGTAATAATCGAAACAATTTTTTCTCCGGCATCGCCCTCGCCATAATAGGGACGATACGCCTCCGCATCCACAGCTGTATTGGTTACCTTGTGTACAATGTCCTCGGCAATCGGTTTTGCAAGAATATTCAAATTGCCTCCCAATGTCTCGACCCACTCGGTCTGATCGCGTACCGTGACACATGGCGTGCGAAGAATGTACGCTTCTTTTTGCAGCCCGCCGGAATCTGTTACCACCTTGACCGCATGCTTTGTCAGAAACAGCATCTCCGTGTATCCGACAGGCTCGGTCAATATCGTGTTCCGATACCCTTTCTCCTGCATCAGACGCATGGCCTCCTTGCGCGTGCGCGGATGGATCGGAAAAATGACGGGATGGGGCAGCTGCTCCAGCGCGGTGAGCACTTGATTCAATTTCTCCGGAGTATCCGTGTTTTCTGCTCGATGGATGGTTGCCAGATACCAGGAATGCACATTCTCCACCGATCCGAACAAAACCGTGAGATCGGAAAGAGCTGTCGGTATATCACGGCTCTCCGCCTGCGATGTATAATAGAGAACAGCATCGCACATCACATCACCAACCTCGTAAACTCCTTGCGTAATCCCTTCTTTTGCAAGATTTTTCACAGCTGCTGCTGTCGGAGCGAAAAGCAGCGTGGATAGGTGATCCGAAAGCACGCGGTTTTGTTCCTCCGGCATGGCTCGGTTATAGGAACGAAGTCCCGCCTCCACATGATAGACCGGAATCAAAAGCTTGGATGCCGCCAGCGCTGCGGCAAGTGTGGAATTGGTATCTCCGTAAATCAGGACCGCATCCGGCGTTTCTTGCAATAAAAGATCCTCAATTCCCTCCAGCATCGCAGCGGTTTGATGCCCATGCGAGCCGCTTCCGACTCCCAGATTATAATCCGGCTTGGGAATCTTCAGCTCATCAAAAAAAACATCGGACATATTGGCATCATAATGCTGTCCCGTGTGTACTAAAATTTCCTGATGCTGTTTTCTGAGAATTCTCGATACCACCGCAGCCTTGATAAACTGGGGACGTGCACCGACCACCGTTAAAATTTTCATTGTATCCTCAATTCTTCTTTTCTTCATCTATTATATCCGATTCCTCATTGTTCGTTACCGCCGTCTCCTCCGGAAGCTTATACAGATAATAGATCACATATCCCGTTCCCATGAGTCCGGAAATAATATAAATTGCCGTTGTCGCATAGGCCGCTCCGATCGAGCCGAAGTGCTGAATCCAGAGATAGTCGAAAACAATGTTGCAAAGCCCGGAAACGATCGCGATCACGGTATTCACCTTCAGGCGATGCAGCATAACAAGAATATTCCCCGAAAGGACTCGGAACGTTCCTCCGAAAAAATATCCGATAATCAAAACCCGGAAAATAGGAACGGCACTCATATACTTTGGAAACAGAATTCGAAAAATCAGAGGGGCGGTGAGATAAAGTCCTATGCTTATGAGAAGATTGACCGCCGCCATCGCTATATAAAGTTTTTTGAAATATTCCTCCAGCCATGCACGCTCTTGATTATGACTTGCGATATACGGATACACATACGTGACTACGGCGCCGGGAATAAAAAATATCGCGAACGGGATCAGGGTTGCGGTGTGATAATCCGCCAGCACCTCCGGACTGGCAATGATCGCGGCAATCAGCCATCCGTCCACCAAAAAGAGCAGACTGGAAATGCTGTTGTTGACCAGGCTCACAAAGCCCACTTTGGCCATTTCCACCTTATCCTCGCGGCTCAGGGTGTAATTGGGAAGATTTCGATCCCTTCCCGCCCCGGATATGATGGGCGGCCGAAGTCGATATGCGATCACGAGAATTACCGTCAGATAAGCAAAATAGCGAAATATGACGATCCATCGAATGCTCTGAGTAAAGGCTCCCAGGATGAGCATCACGGCGCTCATGATCGCCAGCCCCGTATTGGCATAAGAAAAAACCTGATTCATCAGACGAATCCTGAAAAAAGCCTGAATGACCTCAAAGGTGAAATAAAACAGCGGAAGAAACGCCATGTACTGCAGCGCTTCCCGCGCTCCCTGAATCGGAAAAACGAAAAAGAAGGAAAAAATCAGGATAGCGACACTCAAAATCGCATTGGCAAGAATCCCCCATCGATATCCCAATTGAACCAGCTTTGCCTGTTTGGCCGGCTGATGAATCGCTTCACTGCCCATTTGAATAATGGCGGAATTCATGCCCAGCCCGCTGAACAGCAAAAATGTGTTGAGAATATTCAAGGCATAGCTATAGATGCCGTAGCTTTCCTTGGAAATTAAATTCACCAGAAGAATGCCGCTGCAGGAAGCGATCACCTTATTCAATACCTCAGACGAGAGAATGTGCACAAACCCCGTTGAAACCAAACGCTTTACAATACGATTCATAGAATAAGAGACTCCCCTATCTTTACTATCTGTGTTTCACTGAGAAAAATTTGAACAAATCTCACCCGCGATTTTGTAATATCCGATAAAACTCTTTATAGTTTTTTTCGGCAGTCCACCGTTCTTCCCAGCTTTTTCTCGCCTGCAGCCTGTAGCTCCGCCTTTCAGAATCGTTTAAGCTTGAGAAGTCCTGAATGGCACCGGCAAGCTCTTCCGTTGTAAAATCAGCAGAGAGCAGCCTTCCGTTGAAGCCGTCCCGGACAATTTCTCCTGTGCCGCCCACATCCGTCGCAATCACCGGAATTCCGCAGGAAACGGCCTCCATGATGGATACCGGCACACCTTCCGTTTCACTGACATTGAGAAAAACATCTACGGAATGCGTACGATAATATTCAAAAATCTGCTCATTCGGCACATTGCCCATAAATTGATATCGACAAGGTTTGTCTCCCAGCGCTCTTTGCGCTTGTTTCTTCAGACCATCTGCCAATTCTCCGTCTCCGAAATGCACCCATTCAAATTCTAAAGGCAGCGTTGCCAACGCGTCGATGATTCTATCCACGCGTTTCAAAGAAATCAGACTCGAGCAGGAGACGATGCGAAATCTTTCCCCATCGTTTTTCAATGGTGTCAATCCGTGATCAACAGTTCCGAGCCTGCTCAGGCATATCTTGTCCGTGGAAATCTCCGGATATGTGCTCGTTAAATATCGTACTCCGTCTTCACTGATGGGAAGGATTTTGTCCGCCATGGAAAAAATCAGCCCACGGAACGGCAAGTAATTGCCACGGGAACGGTATTCGTAGATGTCATATCCATGGCATCTTGTATAAAAATGGAGCTTCGGAGCCGATCGTTTGAGCATGGCACAGGTAATGGCCTGATTGGCCATCCAGTAGGAATATAATATCGTATCTTCATTGTATAAATTATGTTGATGCAAAAGATGCCGGATCTCCCGGGCACATCTTCTCCCATAAACGTATCGCCCTGCCATGGCTACGAAATTGGACATTCTCCATTTGTTTTTTTTCCTCATCCATCGGAGCTCACTCCAAACGATGGGATCGAAGAAAAAACGCAGTCCATACCACAGATTCCACGGAGAATGAAAGCTCTCCACTATGCGAAATGCCTGATACCGATTTGAGCACGCAGCATCCTGTGAAGGATGCAAGGCAAGATATACCAGATCCTCCGGCGCAAAAAGCTCTTCTGTTGAAAGGAAGGGCTCCCCGCCATAAGGGTAGCCCGCAGTCAGTACTACGATCATTTTTTCTCCCGAATCGATTGTAATGTCGCCATAACCTTTCGTGCGCGACTTTCCCACGTGTTCTCTTCCAGAAAAATCTTTTGCCTCTTTTTGATTTCAAGAATTTCCTGCCGGTTTTCCAGAATGTGCTCCAGCTGTTTCTGTATGGATTCCGGAGTGTCCTCGCAGACCCAGCCGATCTGATTTTGACCGACAATTTCGGCAACCGCCTCCGGATTGGTGGATAAAACCGGTTTGAGATGCGCGACGTATTCGAACAATTTCACGTTGACCGCAAATCGGGTATAGGCAGTGTTACGGATTGCCAATGCCGCGATATCCGCATCCTGATATTGCTCCTCCAGCCCGTCTCCATGGGATTCATGACTGACGCGAAACCAGGGATATGCGGCAGCATCATGATTTTGCTGAAACTCCAGCCATTCATTCTCGCGACAGATTGCGTGCAGGCGAACTCTGATCGATTCGTGATTGACCGCCCGAACCGCATCGAAGAGCAGGGAAAATCCGTAGGTACCCGTGATTCCTCCCACATAAAATATATTGAGCGGTTTTCCTTCCGCAAGACGAGCAATATCCTGCTTCTCCATCTCTTCCACATTCAGCTTTTCCGCAGCCGGCGGCAATGGACAATAGGGCACACCAAAATCAGCAAATTCCGCCATTTGCTGAGAGGGAAAATAAAAAAAGTCGACTGTACGCTTAAAAACAAAAAGGTCCCTTTGGTGCATCCAGCGAATCACTTGAAACTTCAGCTTTTCTTTCTGCCCGAAAAGACTTTGAAAACGCCAAAAAATATCTCGATAAAACAGCCCGATCGTCACGCCTTTTTTATGCAGCTTATTCAGAAGGCGCAAATCCGCGCTCACAAAGTACGGCCCCGCGGGAGGCTCGACATAGCAGTAGTCCACTTCATTTTCATCAATCCATCGCAGAAGCTCATGAACCCGTTCTCGTCTTTGTTTGCGCTTGTTATTCCAGCCATCCAGAACCTTGATTTTATATCCTAAATTTTGAAAGGCCCTCAGCATTTGCTGCGGCCTGACTCCGGAGCCCGAATCCACGGGCTCCTGCAGGTCGATGAATGCTATATAAAGCAAATCATATCTTGCCATAGCTCTTCCTCGGCATCTCCATTACAGGGTTTCCACATTGGGATATTTTTTCGCATCTGCAATGGCATTGCGGGAATCGAAGATCAGCTTTGCATTCTCCAGAATCATCGGATAGTCATAGACCTTGTGTGCCGTCGTAATGACGACAATATCTGCCGAAGCCACATCCTCTGCGGTGAGCTTGCTCAAGCCTTCATAGCTTTTGCCATGAGTCCGGAAGCTTGGAATATACGGATCAAAAAACTGCACATCCGCGCCGCGACTCTTGAGGATTTCCAACACGTCAATGGCCGGACTCTCACGGTAGTCGTCAATATCATTTTTATAGGCAATGCCCAGGAGCAGTACCTTCGCTCCATTGAGCGCTTTTTTGACCCCATTCAACTGGCGCATCACTCGATCCACCGTATATTCCGGCATGCGGTCATTGACCATCATCGAGGATTCGATCATGGACGTATGGAATCCGTACTCACGTGCCTTCCATGTCAGATAGTAAGGATCCAGAGGGATGCAATGGCCGCCGAGTCCCGGCCCCGGATAAAAGGCCTGAAAGCCGTAGGGCTTGGTCTTCGCCGCTTCAATCACTTCCCAGATGGAGATGCCCATGCGGTTGGCGAGCATTGCGAGCTCATTGATCAATCCGATATTGATGTTTCGATACGTATTTTCGAGAATCTTCTCCATTTCCGCCACCGCCGGCGAAGATACCGTATACACCTCGCCTTCAAGCACCGCGCTGTACATAGCGGCAATCACCTCTGTTGCATCCTCGCCGATTGCGCCGACTACCTTCGGTGTATTCTTTGTCTTATAGACAAGATTGCCCGGATCTACACGCTCCGGGGAAAATCCCAGATAAAAATCCTCACCGCAGACCAAGCCCGAGCCTTCTTCCAAAATCGGCTTCAACAGCTCTTCCGTCGTTCCGGGATATGTGGTGGATTCCAAAACAACCATCGTATTTTTGCTCAGGTGCTTGGAAATGGCGACTGCCGAATCACGAACATAGCTGATATCCGGCTGCTGATGTGCATCCAATGGCGTCGGTACGCAGATTGCAATAAAATCAACATCCTTGATAAAGGAAAAGTCCTCTGTTGCGTGAAGCCGGCCTTCCGCCACCAGTTTTTTCAAATCGGCATCCACCACATCGCCGATATAATTCTCTCCGGCATTAACTTTGTCCACTTTTTCCTTCTGGACATCAAAACCGATGGTTTTGAAGCCCGCAAGCGCTTTGTCCACCGCTAATGGCAGTCCCACATATCCCAGACCGACAACACCGCAGACGATTTCTCGATTTTGAATCTTATCTAACAATTCCTGTTTCATCGACATAATGATCTCCTCAGATTTTCGTTTCTTTTTTATGTTAGCATTATACAGTATCGCTCATAAAAATGTTAGCTGTTCAAATTCAGTCCAGATAATTCTTGTAATATGCTAAAAGAGACAGCGCAAGTCCCCGCTCCGAAAAGCGATTGGATTCCTCAAAAAGCCGGCGTATTTTTTCTCGCGTGCTTTCCTCTTTAACGCGATGCAGATTTGCCCGATAATATTCGGTTAATCGCTTCCGAAGATCCTCTTGTGTATCCCACCAGAAATTAAGCGGGTTCATATCTCCCCGATACGGTCCGCCAAAGAATTTAGCACGAAGCACACCCAGGGTATTGATGACTTTATGAAGAAAATTTGCTCCGGGCCAGGTTGCGAAGCGAAGCGGCATGCCCGTTCCCGAATATTGAAAGCGAAGGCTCTCCGGAAATTCCTTTTTCAGCCATTGAAATTGGACTCTTTCCTCAACCCGCTGCTTCCATGGGATGGAAAAGCATGCCTCCAAAAAATCAATATCTGCAAACGGCGTCAAAGTATCCACATAGTGCTGGCGAATCGAATTGGTCGTAACGGCGGCCATGAAGCCGCGGGTTGCCGTCCAATAGCTCGAATTATCCTGATAGCTGTCCGCTACATCACTGAAGTAGGTCTTCTCCATAGGAAACCTGTCGGAAAGCCGAAAATGCTCTAAAAAAGGATTCGGAAGCTCGTTTCCGCCCTCTGTCAGCATCGCGCCTTCAAACACATCACCGACGACTCCGGTAAGCTCCGTGCCGACATCTGTCGGATTGCGCTTTTCAAGAGTTTTTTTCCCGCCCGTAATTCCATAATAAAAGCTCACGCCGTTATTCATAATCGCAAGATCATCAATTTCCGTAAGAAAGCTCGGATCATCCATCGCCATGAATGTCCACGGGCAATGAAGATACTCCGCAATCTGCCCGGCTACGCGGTGATCTCTGCTCCTGGTCTGAGCATATGTCATAAACTCAAGCATTTCCGGCTTCAGTCGATGCATTGCAAATGCCATCATTCTCGTATCGGCGCCTGCGCTTAAATCCACGATACAGCCGTAGGAATGACGCTCATTCCAATAGACGGCATCGCTGAGAGCCTGATGAAACGCCTTCTCCAGTCTCGAAATCGCTTCATCGACAGGCACCCTGTTCTGAGCCGTCGTCTTCAGGCGATAAAAGGTCCTGACTTGAACCCTTCCGTCACGAATGACTAAATAGTCGCCCGGATACAATCGGCGAACACCCTCGACTCCCGTATGAGTATCCACAAAGTTTCCGTAATTGAATAAAAATTGAAAGCCGTGCGGATCCGGGTTTCTTTCTACGGACATTTGTTTCATAAAATCCGTAACAAAATTCATCTGCGAGCCTACAATGACCCTTTTTCGTGCCGGATCCTCCCAATAAAAGATGGGACGTCCTCCCGCTGCATCCGCGTAAACAAGCCACTCTTTTTTTTCACGGTCATAGATTGCACCGGAAAACGACCCTCGAAACGCTCCGAAAAATTCTTGATTTTCTTGCCGCTTTTCCAGCAGCCAGGATGCAAGACTCCGGTTGCCCAAACCAAGACGGTGCGCATTCGTAATTACGCCGTCGGTCATGACAAATGCATGTGCCTCCGAAGAGAACACCTTATGCTCCGGAAACCTGTCCAATACAGCCCGAGCGACAAGCCATTCATCGACGACCTGACAATCCCTTCGCATGGGACCCGCAGAAACGACGTTTAAGTCCGCGCTCCGCGTCTCGAAATTCGTTAGAAAAAAACCCGGCATCTCCACCTCCTTTTTTTCTATTTTACTATTTCCACAAAAAACAAGCAAAAACGGGGCGAAATTGCCCCGTTTTTGCTTAGGCTTACCAGCCGTTATGCCCGCCTAACTGAATGATTTTTTGCAGATCATAATACATCCAGCTGGCATCCAGATTGGCATCGAATCCCGGTAATCGATATTCCGAAGTAAATTGCCACATGCTGTACGGATCATAGTAGCGCGGTGAAGCTACGCCATAGTGTGCCACCCAGACCTCGTATTCTCTCATGCGCGACATATCCAGGTGCGTTTTATACCAATTGGCGCTGGAATAAATGCCTACATAATATCCCGCACCTCTTAGAGTTTCCAGAAAAGCAATGCCCGTATCCGTAAGCTGCTGCGGACTGACCTTTGCCTGATGATATACATCTTCCGTATCCCAATAAACAGGAAGTTCAAATTGCTTTCCCGCAATTGCCGACATCAGGAATTTCGCTTCAGCAACGCCTTCCTCCGGAGTATCCGCACAGCTATACCAGTAAACGCCGATCGGAATGCCCCGTTTACGGAATTCACGGAAATAGGTCTCAAAGGTTTGGTCTTTGTAATAGGTGTTCCCCGTTCCGTGTCCCGTATAGCCGGCACGTAAAATGACGCCGCGAATAGAGGCGGATATTGCGTCGAAGTTCATTTTCAAAGGATCCTGATGATGCGAAAGATCGATGACAAGCTGCGGCTTCTCCAGCTTCCAGCGCGCGTCATTAGAATAAGCCTCAATCAAACCTGTTTTTTCATTCATATAGTAATAGCGGCCGTTGAGCTTTTGCGTTCCATAGAGACGCTCCCCCATTGTTCCGATCAGATAGCGATCGCTTCCAAAGGAGATGATTTGATTATGGAAAAGCTGACCGTTCGCCTGAGAAAAATAATATTTCCCATCATGCTCCACCCATCCGGATTTCTTGTGCAAAAGCCCGGTGTCCCAATCCAAAAGATAGAGCTCGTTTTGAAAATATTGAGGACCTTTTACTTTTTCTCCTTGCGAATTCAAAAGATACTCATCCGATCCGAAATTAATGAATCGATTTTTATAAAGCTCTCCCTCCGCATTCGGAAAATATTCCTTGCCGTTATAGGAAACCCACGCGTTGTCCTCACGCAATCTTCCCGTAGTCGGATCCAGCAAATACAGCTTGTCGTAGCGCTCCAGAAAGCCCTTGCATTTTTTCCCGGTACTGTCAACAAAATAACTGCCTCTCGGTCCGAAGGTCAGGAACCGGTTTGTATAAAGCTCTCCCTCCGCATTCGGAAAATAGTCCTTGCCGTTGTAGGAAACCCACGCATTGTCCATGCGCAGACGTCCTGTATCCGG
>JALFST010000017.1 GCA_022779285.1 Peptoniphilaceae bacterium | reverse complement strand
AATTTTATAAAGGAAAAACAGCCTTCTTGCTAAATTTGCCATAAAGAAAAAAAGAGCGCCATACGGCGCTCTCTCTCGCCTACTCCGTGAATCCAGAGATGAACTCTACAATTTGGTTCACATGTTCTTCAGCATTTTCCCCGGTAACGCGCACCGTGATCTCGGTTCCCTTCGAAATGCCGAGGCTCATCACATTGAAAATACTCTTTGCATTTGCTACCTTTCCATCCTTAATGATTTCAACATCACCGGGAATATTTTTTACAAACTGCACTAATGCAGCTGCCGGACGTGCATGCAATCCGGTTGCATTGACGACGGTTACATTTTTTTCTGCCATAGAAACCTCCCTTGATTTCTCCCTGAGATTTGTTCTCGTATGATTGTAACCCATTTTCGGGTTCGGAATCATCTTTCATTATAATAAGTCCTGTCCGATTTATTGTTTATTTTTTGTAGATTCCCCTATAAATAACTGTGTCGGTAAAGTGACAGATGCCGAGATGCGCTCATGATCCTGCAGTTCCTTCGTCAGCATACGCATTGCAACCGCGCCGATATCATAATACGGTTCATTGACGCTTGTCAGGCGAGGACGGATGATCTGAGAGATTTTGGAGCTGCCGAAGCCCGCAATCTGAACGCTTTCCGGAATACTGATCTCCTTTTCATAGCAGTAATTGAAGACGCCGATAGCCAGCTCATCCGTTTCTGCAATAATGACATCCGTTTCTAAGAGAGAATCTCTTCCAAAGCGCTCGATTGCATCGTAGCCGGACTGCGCAGTAATCCCTCTTGCCTCTAAGGTATTGCTCATCAAATGCGCTTTTTCCATGGCATCCTCATATCCGTTCATCTTATCCTTGACAACATCATAGGACAGATTGGAACGCAGATACCATATGTTTTTATTTCCCTGCTTCAATAAATGCTCCGTCAATTGATACATCGCTTCATGATAATCGATGGAAACGGTATGGTAGTCACTGGATTTATAGTAGTGATCCAAAAGAATGTATGGGATATGATAATCGCGAACTTTAATAATAATCTCCGGATCGATATTTTCCGAGATGATAATCATCCCCTCTACCTGCTTGCGGTATAAAAAATCCACCTCTTTTTTTTCAAGCTCCAATTCACCATACGTGCTGGAAAGTAAGATATCATAATTATACATACGGCCGATTTCCTCCGCACCGCGGATCATGTTCGCCATATATTCAATGCCGATATCCTTCACCAGGATGCCGATGGAATTGGAATGCTTCATTACAAGGCTGCGGGCGAGCTCATTGGGCTTAAAGCCCAGCTTGTTAATGGCATCGATTACCTTTCTTTCCGCCTCGGGACTTACCGGCTTTGACTTGTTCATTACACGGGAAACGGTTGAAATGGAAACGCCTGCCAGCTTCGCGACATCCTTAATAGTAGGTTGTGCCATGATATACCTCGACTTCCTTTAAAATTCATTTTATGATGATCCATTTTATCATAGAAACGATATCATGGAAAGAATATTTTCCCGAATTTTCCTGCAAAAAACAGGCTGAAAAAAGGGATTCCTTGAGAGGAACCCCTGAAAAACAATCGTTTTTTTAATTTGTTTCCTAAGAACGCGAACAGACATCGAATGGAAATACGCATCATCGTTTTCTGCCCGCATTTTCCGAAAGGCTATTTCGCAAGGAAGCCCTTCGCGATTTCTGCAATCTCTTTTACCGTATTCATTACCTGATTGCCTTTTTTCGCTCCCGATGAAAACATATCCGCAGTATCCACTACGCGCTGTGCCGCATATTCCACCCCCGTTGCCGCATCGGAGGTAAGGCGTGATACATTGCTCAAGGTATCCTTCACCTCGCTGATGGATCCGGTGATGTCCGCGGATGATTCCATGAGAATGCGATTCACTTCCAAAAGACTTGTATCAGCCTTATGGAGAATATCCGGAAGGGTTTTTACCGTCACATCCAGCTCATCACGATTTTCTTCCAGCAGCTTCGATGCGGATTCTACGGCTTTATTTGCATTCTTCAGCAGAGACAAGAGCTTGAGTACCGCCAGAATTGAGCAGACAAGCAGAACGATGAGTAAAAGGCCAATGACAACATCCAGTGAGATGTTAATGGAAATACCGCTACCCAAAAAATTCCTCCTTATTTGCGCACTTATGTGCTGCGAAATCAGTCAAGCCCAACTACTTGGAGGCCTTCTCGTCCTTCGCCTTCTCCTCAGCTTCTTTTGCTGTTTCCTTCACTTCCTTTTTTACGTTTTCCGCTTCCTCTTTCACTGTTTTTGCAGTTTCTTGATAAGCCTTGCCGGCTGCATCCAAGCCGGACTCGATTGCCGGTCCGATGCTCGTCAGCTTTGTTTCCACCCCTGCAGTAAAGTCCTTTGCACGAGATGCGAATTCACCTGCTTTATCGCGAATAATGACAGATGCGTCTTTTGCCGCATTCATGAGATCCTCGCGTGTTTCATCACCGGATTGCGGTGCAGTCAGAACGCCGACCGCTCCGCCAACCAGCAGGCCAAGAACAGCGCCGAGACCAATTTTCTTGGCATCTTCCCAGCGAGCACGTGCGACACGTTCACGATTCTTTTGTTCAATATAATCAATAATTCCCATTTGTTCCTCCTCTATCGGTTTTCCAGTTTTTATATGCTGCTTTTTTCTGTTACCCATTTTGCAGATCATAAAAACTTTTTGAAAAAACCCCCGTTAAAAAAACGGGGGCTTGTTTTCCGATATCCTTGGTCCCTGGCTATTAATACCTTCTGTATGTGAAGGTGGGTTTGCTGTCGTTATCCGCTGAAGTCCACTCGATGGAGGCCGGTCATTAGATGCCGAACTCCGCAATCCCTTATAAGCTGCGTAGGTTTAATGTTCGGGAGTGATCCAAGGATGTATATAGTATATCAATCCATGCATGGATTTGCAAGCGTTTGCTCAAAATCCGTCTCACTGTCCTCTTAACTGTCAAGACATATGTTACACATTTTTCTTAAGATGCATCTGACACAATTATCTTTTTTCCGGCGGTTTTCTAACAGGCACTTGCTTTCGACTTGTCAAGGGCGAAGAGTGAGCAAAGGGAGCGTCCCTTGACCG